>NZ_CALWOJ010000080.1 GCF_944383115.1 uncultured Flavonifractor sp.
GCCATCACCAACCCCCTGGTCAACTCCTACAAGCGGCTGGTGCCCGGCTACGAGGCCCCCTGCTACCTGGCCTGGTCGGCCTCCAACCGCTCCGCCCTCATCCGTATCCCCGCCTCCCGGGGCCAGTCCACCCGGGTGGAGCTGCGCTCCCCCGATCCCTCCTGCAATCCCTATCTGGCCTTTGCTGTCTGCCTGGCCGCCGGCCTGGACGGCATCGAGAGGGGTCTGACGCCTCCTGCCGAGATCACGGAGAACATCTACGCCATGGACGACGCCACCCGGAAGGCTCACGGCATCGACTCCCTGCCCGGTTCGCTGGAGGAGGCCATCCGTGAACTGGAGGCCGATCAGCTGATCCTGGACACCCTGGGGGACCATGTGGCCCAGAACTATCTGGAGGGTAAGAAGAAGGAGTGGGAGGAATACCGCACCCGTGTATCCTCCTGGGAGCGGGAGAAATACATTATCAACTATTGATCCCGCCCGTTTTCTCCGGCGGAGGTGAGCGGAGATGGAAAAGGTGATCGTGGCTTTTGCCGGCGCCCAGAACGGTAAACGCATCCGGGAGATCCTGGAGCGGTCTGGTACTGCCGCCTGCCTGCTGTGTACCTCCGCCGATCAGGTGCGCCGCACCGTCCACGAGCAGCAGGTGGAGGCTGTGATCTGCGGCTACAAATTTGCCGACGGCACGGCGGAGCTGCTGTATGAGGATCTGCCCGCCTTCTGCCGTATGCTGATGGTGGCCTCACGGAGTATGCTGGAGCTGGTTCGGAACCCGGAGATCCTTCGCTTGAATGCCCCGGCTTCCCGGAGTGAATTGCTGGAGGCGGTGGAGGAATTACTGGAGCTGGTTCGGGCCAGGCCCAATCGACGCAGTGAAGAGGAGCGGGAGCTGCTCCTTCGGGCCAAAGCCAAACTGATGGCGGAGGGCCTCAGCGAGGAGGAGGCCCACCGGGCCCTCCAGAAAAAGAGCATGGCCGCCGGCGTCAGGCTGACCCAGGCGGCCCGGATGGTATTAGAACGCCGGTGAACGGCATAGGATTGACAAGAGAACGCTGGGTCCAGGGGCGGCGGTCCAGGCATGACCGCCGCCCCTTTGTACCTGGAGACGGGAGGCCGGATATGCGCTTTACGAAAATGGAGGGCCTGGGCAACGACTATATTTACCTCAACGGCATGGAGGGCCTGCCGGAGGATCTGCCCGCCCTGGCCCGGCGGATGAGCGACCGCCACTTCGGTGTGGGGAGCGACGGGCTGATCTGTATCTGCCCCTCGGATCGGGCCGACTTTAAAATGCGGATGTTCAACGCCGACGGCTCCGAGGGCGAAATGTGCGGCAACGGTATCCGGTGTCTGGGCAAATATGTCTACGACAAGGGCCTGACCAAACGCAAGGAACTGACCATCGAGACCGGCGGCGGGCTGCGCACCCTGGAACTGCTGACGGAGGACGGCCTGGTGCAGGCCGTCCGGGTGGACATGGGCCGGCCACAGGTGGGGGAACTGCTGGAGCTGAAGGCGGGGGACAGGATGTGGCAGGTCACCCCGGTATCTATGGGCAATCCCCACGCCGTCCTCTTTGTGGAGCGGCCCGAGGAGCTGGATTTGGCCAGGCTGGGCCCCTGCTTTGAGCGGCATGCTGCCTTTCCCCAGGGGGTCAACACCGAGTTTGTGCGCCCCGCCGCCCCCCACCGGCTGGTGATGCGGGTGTGGGAGCGGGGCAGCGGGGAGACCCTGGCCTGCGGTACCGGAGCCTGCGCCGCACTGGCGGCGGCGGTGATCCAGGGCAAGTGCAGCCGTCAGGCCGCTGTGGAGCTGCCCGGCGGCGTGCTGGAATTGTCCTGGCCCACCGATGAAAGCCACATTGTGATGACCGGGCCGGCAAACACGGTCTTTGAAGGAGACTATTCCCTGTGACGCAAAGGAGAGAACCATATGGCAAAGATCAATGAACACTTCAACAAGCTGCCCGGCAGCTATCTGTTTTCCGAGATTGCCCGGCGGGTGGCCGTTTACAGTGAGGCCAATCCCGACAGTGCCCTGATCCGGCTGGGGATCGGCGACGTGACCCGGCCCCTGCCCGCCGCCGTCACCGCCGCCATGCACAGGGCGGTGGACGAGATGGCTACCGACCGGGGCTTCCACGGCTATGGCCCGGAGCAGGGTTACGACTTCCTGCGGCAGGCCATTGCCCGGCATGATTACAAGGCCCGGGGGGTGGATATCCAACCCGAGGAGATCTTTGTGTCCGACGGCGCCAAGAGCGACTGCGGCAACATCGGGGATATCTTTGACCGGGACAACGTGGTAGCGGTGTGCGACCCGGTATACCCTGTCTATGTGGACACCAACGCGATGGCGGGCCGGGCCGGCGACTACGACGAGGCAACAGGCCGGTGGACCAATCTGGTCTATATGCCCTGCGTGGCGGAGAACGGGTTCTCGCCTGCCATCCCGGAGCAAAGGGTGGATCTGATCTACCTGTGCTTCCCCAACAACCCCACGGGCGCGGTGGCCACCCGGGAGCAGCTCAAGGCCTGGGTGGATCACGCCAACCGTACCGGTGCCGTGATCCTGTACGACAGTGCCTACGAGGCCTTCATCACCGATCCCGCCATCCCCCACTCCATCTTTGAGATCGAAGGGGCCCGCACCTGCGCCATCGAGTTCCGCTCCTTCTCCAAGACCGCCGGCTTCACCGGTACCCGCTGCGCCTATACCGTGATCCCCAAGGACCTGGAGCGCAATGGTACCGCCCTCAACGGCCTGTGGAACCGCCGCCAGTGTACCAAGTTCAACGGCACGCCCTATGTGGTACAGCGGGGGGCCGAGGCGGTGTACAGCCCTGAGGGCCGGGCGCAGGTGAAGGAGACCATTGACTACTACCTGAATAACGCCAAGGTCATCCGGGATGGCCTGGCTGCCGCCGGCCTCACGGTGTCCGGCGGGGAGAACTCCCCCTATATCTGGGCCGCCACCCCCGACGGTATGGGCTCCTGGGACTTCTTTGACAAGCTGCTCCGCCAGGCCAACGTGGTCACCACCCCCGGCGCCGGTTTCGGCCCCAGCGGGGAGGGCTACATCCGCCTTACCGCCTTCGGTGAGGCCGAGGCCACCCGTCAGGCCGTGGAGCGCATCAAGGCCGTGCTGTAAGGCAAACAAAAATACCCGCTGCAATGCAGCGGGTATTTTTTACTGTTTGGAATCAGGCCAGCTTCAGGTGGGCTCGCTTGAGGGCGGAGCGGATCACCAGGCAGAGGACCGGGGCGGCGGCTACCGCCAGCACGGCGTTGACCACCGAGGCCGGAACCTTTAAGGGCAGCAACAGAGCGGATGCCTCCAGACTTAACCCGCCCACCAGCATGCCGTCATAGAACAGGCTCTTGGAGAAGTAGAGAACGTAGTAGACGGCGCAGCCCAGCAGAGCGCCCAGCAAGCAGCGGGGATAGCGGGGCTCCTCCCGGTGCTTGGCCCGGAGCATGACCAGCCCGGCGCCCAGGCCCATAGCCCCCTTGGTCAGGAAGGTGAGCCAGCACTCCGGGGCGTACAGGGGATTGGTCAGGTCGTAGAGGGCGGAACCCAGACCGGCGGCCAGACCGCCGATGGGGCCCAGCAGCAGGCCGGACAGGCAGCACATGATGTTGGCCAGGGTAAAGGAGGTTTGGCCGGTGGACAGGGGGATGATGACGCGGGGATAGTTGACCACAAATACCAGAGCGGTCATCATGGCCAGCACGGCCACCCGCAGGGCGGGATGAGAGCGGGACTGCATGGAACACACTTCCTTTGTTTCTCTTTCTTGCCTTGATTATATCGTCAGACTGACCTTGATTCAAACGCCAGATATGGAAAATATAATAAGGCCAGATTAGGGCAAAGCATGCCGCGGCCAAAGCCGCGGCATGCTTCTTGTCAGTCAAACAGTCTGGAGCGGACCGGGGGCCAGGAGACCAGAAAGAGGGCCACCCCTCCCACCAGCAGGAAACAGAACAGGGCGGTAAGGGCCTCCAGGTCGTAGACCTGGATGAAATACTTCCAGCTGTGGACGGTTTCATTGCTTTGATAGGACTGCTGAATTTGATCGATGTGATAGGTGGTGGTGACCGTGACCGCTATGATCCGGGAGAGAATATAGATCACCAGATTTCCCAGCAGTCCGACGGCGGCCAGCACCAGTCCGGCCAGCCGACGTTTTTTCAGAGGATCGGCTGCCGGGGGTGCGGCAGGTTGACAGGGCTGGTCCAGCGTGTCGTCCAGCAAATAGTCGGCGGATACCTGGAACAGGCGGCTGAGCTGGAACAGGTTGCCTGCATCAGGCTGGGCGGAGCCCTGTTCCCAGCGGGAGACGGCCTGACGAGATACTCCCAGCTGCTCCGCCATAGACTCCTGGGATAAGCCCCGCTGCTTGCGCAGCGTTACAAGTTTCTCTGGCAGTTTCATGGAAACACCTCCTGACTTTCTGGTCTCATCTTACCAGAAGGCCGGGGGCAAAGCCACCGCAAAAAGATGTCACTTCCGCAACAAGTGGTTCCATTGGCCTTAATACCGGCCGAAGTCGCCGGAACGGCCCTCGGTGACGTCGGAGCCGAACTCATAGTCCTTGCCAGGCAGGATGGCGTTGAGAGCGATGCCGGCAATGGCGGCGATAGCCAGGTTGGTGAGAGTCACGTGGGCCTCACCAATGGAGAAGGTAATACCGCCGGAGAAGCCCAGGCCGCATACCAGAATGACGGCGGCAATGATCAGGTTGCGGGAGTTGGTGAAGTCCACCCGGTTTTCCACCACGTTGCGCACACCGATGGCGGAGATCATACCATAGAGAATGAAGGAGACGCCGCCGATGATGGCGGTGGGGATGGAGTTGACGATGGCGGCGAAGGCGGGGGAGAAGGACAGAATCACCGCGTAAATGGCAGCCAGGCGCACCACTTTGGGGTCGTATACACGGGAGAGTACCAGCACGCCGGTATTTTCGCCGTAGGTGGTGTTGGCGGGGCCGCCGAAGAGGCCCGCCAGAGAGGTGGCAATGCCGTCGCCGATGAGGGTGCGGTGGAGACCGGGATCCTCAATAAATTTCTGGCCCACGGTGGCGGAGATGGCGGACATATCTCCGATATGCTCCATCATGGCGGCAATGGCGATGGGAGCCATGACCAGGATGGAGGTCAGATCGAACTTGGCCAGGAAGAAGGGCTGAATGCCCAGCGGAGCGGACTGGGCCACGCCGGAGAAGTTAATGAGAGGCACCACGTTGCCTGCCGCATCCAAAGCGGTGGCTCCAGCGGCGTTGGCGATGACGGCCACCAGATAGGAGCCCACCACGCCCAGCAGAATGGGGATGATCTTGATCATGCCCTTGCCCCAGATGTTGGCGATGACGATGATGGCCATGGCCACCAGGGCCAGCCACCAGCAGGTAGAGGCGTTGGATACGGCGTTGGGGGCCAGATTCAGGCCGATGAGGATGATGATGGGGCCGGTGACCACCGGGGGCAGGAAGCGCATCACCCGGCGCACCCCCACCACCTTGATGATGGCGGCCAGTACCACATAGAGCAGGCCGGCTACCACAATGCCGCCGCAGGCGTACTGCAGCTTGACAGCCGGGTCCATACCGGCGTATTTGCCCACATCCAGCTTGGACATCGCCTCAAAGCCGCCCAGGTAGGCAAAGGAGGAACCCAGGAAGGCGGGAACCTTCAGCTTGGTGCAGACATG
The DNA here is from genome assembly GCF_944383115.1 of uncultured Flavonifractor sp. Lineage (GTDB taxonomy): Bacteria > Bacillota > Clostridia > Oscillospirales > Oscillospiraceae > Flavonifractor. The sequence continues at coordinate 5,719 of NZ_CALWOJ010000080.1, forward strand.
GAAGAAGAGGGTACCAATACCGGCGAAAAACAGGGTGGTCTGGATGGACAGGGGCAGGCCGTAGGCCTGGACCAGGATGGGTACCAGCACGGTTGCGCCGAACATGGCGAACATATGCTGCAGGCCCAGGATGAGCGTTTTGGGCATGCCCAGGGTGCGTGCGTCCCGGATGGGCTCGTTGCCGGGGGTGCGGTTGTCGTTCATAATGATCTCCTCTCTTGCGGAAGGGCAGAAAAAAAGCAATTGCTTTTTCCAATGAAAAAACAATCGCTCATTCCAACAGTGTCCGCCCCAAAAACAAAGCCAATCTTGTTTTCATGACGAACACCTCCTGTCCTGTTCCAAATTTCATTTTATTATACCAGCCCGTACTAGTGTACGCAAGACAGAAGTATAAGATTCTTGCTTTTTGGGCAAATTTCTAAAGAATAAGAGGAAAGAAACGGAAAACACGGCCTATCTGTCCATTGACAGACGAGCAGAACTTTACTATATTACATAGCAAAAGAAAAGAAGGTGACCCCATGAAACGACCCTTTGTGACGCAGGATGAGCTGCGCGCCATTGCGGATCAATACCCTACCCCTTTCCACCTGTATGACGAGAAGGGTATCCGGGAAAATGCCCGGCGGCTGAAAGCTGCCTTTGCCTGGAATCCGGGCTTTAAAGAATATTTTGCCGTGAAAGCCACCCCCAACCCTGCCATTTTGAAGATCCTGCGGGAAGAGGGCTGCGGGGCCGACTGCTCCTCCCTCACGGAGCTGATGCTCTCTGAGCAGTGCGGATTGTCCGGGCCGGAGATCATGTTTTCTTCCAACGATACCCCGGCGGAGGACTTCAAACTGGCCGCCCGGCTGGGGGCCACCATCAATCTGGATGATTATACCCACATTGATTTTCTCAAGGAGACCATCGGGTACATCCCCGAGACCATCTCCTGCCGGTTCAATCCCGGCGGAACCTTTACCATCGGTGCATCCACTGAGGGCTTCCAGGTGATGGACACCCCCGGTGACTCCAAGTACGGCTTCACCCGGGAGCAGCTCTTTGAGGGCTTCAAAAAGTTAAAGGCCATGGGAGCCAAGCGGTTCGGCATCCACGCCTTCCTGGCCTCCAATACCCTGTCCAACGAATATTATCCCACCCTGGCGGGCATCCTGTTCCAACTGGCGGTGGAGCTGGAGCAGGAGACCGGCTGCCACATCTGCTTCATCAACCTGTCCGGCGGTGTGGGCATCCCCTACAGGCCCGACCAGCCCGCCAACGACATCGCCGCCATCGGCGAGGGGGTGCGCCGGCAGTTTGAGGAGATCCTGGTGCCTGCCGGTATGGGGGATGTGGCCATCTACACCGAGCTGGGCCGGTTTATGCTGGGGCCCAACGGCTGCCTGGTTACCAAAGTTCTCCACTTCAAGCATACCTATAAGGAGTATGTGGGGGTGGACGCCTGTGCCGCCAATCTGATGCGCCCTGCCATGTACGGCGCTTACCACCACATCACCGTCATGGGCAAGGAGGACGCCCCCTGCGACCACAAGTATGACGTTACCGGCGGGCTGTGTGAGAACAACGACAAGTTTGCCGTCGACCGGATGCTGCCGGAGGTGGAGATCGGAGATTTGCTGGTGATCCACGATACCGGTGCCCACGGCTTTTCTATGGGCTACAACTATAACGGGAAACTGCGCTCCGCCGAGGTTCTGCTTCGGGAGGACGGGTCCGCCAGCCTGATCCGCCGGGCGGAGACGCCGGAGGACTACTTTGCCACCCTGATCTTTGACGAATAAGCAGAAAAAAGACCTGCCGCATTTGCGGCAGGTCTTTTTCATCCGATTGGAAAGCGGAATTACTTCAGCTCCACCTTGGCGCCGACCTCTTCCAGCTTCTTCTTCAGCTCCTCGGCCTCGTCCTTGGACACGCCCTCCTTGATGGCCTTGGGGGCAGCCTCGACAGCAGCCTTGGCCTCGGCCAGGCCCAGGCCGGTGATCTCACGGACAGCCTTGATGACCTTGATCTTCTCAGCGCCGACGTCAGCCAGCACCACGTCGAACTCGGTCTTCTCCTCAGCAGCGGGAGCGGCAGCGCCGCCAGCGGCGGGAGCGGCCATAGCAGCGGCGGAAACGCCGAACTCCTCCTCCAGAGCGTGGACGAGCTCGGAGAGCTCCAGAACAGTCAGACCCTTAACCTCTTCAATGAGGGCAGTGATTTTCTCAGAAGCCATGATAGGTAACCTCCTAAATAAATTATAATTGATACAGAATGGTGCGGGGAATTATTCGGCGGCAGCCTCGACGGACTCCACAGAGCCGCCCTTCTGCTCGCAGATGGCCTTGATGACGATGGCCAGGCTGGTGATGGGGGCCAGCATGGTGCCCAGGACCTGAGCCTGCAGGACCTCCTTGGAGGGCAGCTCGGCCAGAGCGGTGATCTCGTCCATAGACAGGACCTTGCCGTCCATGAAGCCGGCCTTGATGGTGAACTTGGCGCCGTTGAACTGCTTGGCGAACTTGTTGATCACACGCATGGGAGCGATGGGATCACCGTGGGACAGGGCCAGAGAAGTGGTGCCGTTGAGGACATCGTCCATCTCGTTGAGACCCACGTTGTTGATGGCAAAGCGCACCAGGGTGTTCTTCACCACGGCGTAGTCCAGCTCGTTCTTGCGGCACTCGGCGCGCAGAGCGGTGTCCTCGGCCACGGTGATGCCCTTGTAGTCCACAAGCACGCCGCTGGCGGCGGTCTGCAGCTTCTCGGTCAGCTCAGCCACGATGGCCTGCTTCTCACTGAGAACCTTTGCGTTAGGCATTTGGATTCACCTCCGTTGAATTTGAGTTCAACTTTTCCGATGCAGTCACGCAACAAAAAAGCTGTTTTCGCATTCAAAGCAGCGAAAACAGCACAAAGAAATTCATTCCGTTGTGGCTGCATTCTCGGCAGGACTTATGGCTTATGCCGCCTGCTGTCTTTGAACACGACTGATAGTATACAATAGAACCCTAAGGATGTCAAGCACTTTTTTGAAAAATGATCACTTTTTTGTGATGATCCTCGGGGAAAGCGTGAAAAAAATGGGGAGCAGGAACACCTGCTCCCCATTTTACATTACATCAGCTTAGCGCCGTTGATCTTCACGCCGGGGCCCATGGTGGAAGCACACACGCAGGAGCGAATGTACTGACCCTTGGCGGCGGAGGGCTTGGCCTTGATGATGGCGCCCATCAGAGCATTGAAGTTCTCGGTCAGCTTCTCAGCACCGAAGGAAACCTTGCCGATGGGGCAGTGGATGATGTTGGTCTTGTCCAGACGGTACTCAACCTTACCGGCCTTGATCTCGGTAACAGCCTTGGCCACGTCGGGGGTAACGGTGCCGGCCTTGGGGGAGGGCATCAGACCCTTGGGGCCCAGGACCTTACCCAGACGGCCCACAACGCCCATCATGTCGGGAGAAGCCACGACCACGTCGTAGTCAAACCAGTTCTCCTTCTGGATCTTCTCAACCATGTCCATCTCGCCCACGAAGTCGGCGCCGGCGGCCTTGGCAGCCTCAGCCTTGTCGCCCTTGGCAAAGACCAGCACGCGCTGGGTCTTGCCGGTGCCGTGGGGGAGAACGATGGCGCCGCGGACCTGCTGGTCGGCGTGACG
>NZ_CALWOJ010000081.1 GCF_944383115.1 uncultured Flavonifractor sp.
AGCCCTCCCCGGGGCCGCCGCCGGGCCGGGGGCGGAGTACCGTGCCGTCGTTTCGACCGCCGGTCAGCTCCTCCTTCTGCTCCAGCTCCAGACGGGGCGGCAGGATGAGAACGGCGCCTGCCGGCCCCCGCCCCACAGGCAGCGGGAACAGTCCCAGCAGGTCGCAGCTCCATGCCCGTTCCGCCCGGCAGATCAGACGTCCGCAGTGGGAGGCGGGAATGGTCACGGGCGTCCCCTCCTGGGGCGAGATCAAAATGCGGCTCTCCCCGGACTCGCCGGTGAGCTGATTGGCCCAGCTCAGCTTGACCCGTGGACGGATCAGGGGCAGCGGGGAAGTGCGGCGCAGGACGACATGAAACAGCGCCTGCTCCTTCAGAGACACCGCCGGGGCGGCGGGCAGTACCAGCACGCGGCTTCCGGCCAGCCCCGGCAGGGCCAGCAGCAGGGAGAGGAGGGGGAGGGTCAGAATCAAGACCAATACAAAGGTGGACAGGTAGAAACGGAAAAAGATCTGGAAAAGCACCGCCGCGCCCACCAAAACGGCGTACAGGATCCGACGGCCCGTCATGGCCTCACCCGATCTTGGGAGGTGGGACCTGCCGCAGGATCTCCGCCGCCGGATGGACGCCGCCGGCGGATTCCGCCCGGGGGGAGAGAATAAGCCGGTGGGTCACCACGTCGGCAAAGACCATAGACACATCCTCCGGGTTCACATAGTCCCGGCCCAGCACCAGAGCGGCGGCTTTTGCCATCGCGGTGACGGCCAGAGAGGCACGGGGACTGGCTCCCTGGACGATCATGGGGTGGGAGCGGGTGGCGGTGATCAGGCGGATGATATAGTCCAGCACCGGGTCAGACACATACACCCGGTCGGCCTGATCCCGCAGCGCGGCGAGGCCGGGCAGGTCCAGCACCTGGCGCACCTGATCCAGAGGGTTGCCCCCCTGCTTGCGGCGCACCATATCAAACTCATCCGCCGGAGCGGGATAGCCCAGGGACAGCCGGATCATGAACCGGTCCATCTGGGAGTCGGGCAGAGGCTGGGTTCCCGAGGCGCCCGCCGGGTTCTGGGTGGCAATGACCAGGAAGGGCTGAGGTACCGGATGGGCCACCCCGTCCACGGTGACCTGGCCCTCCTCCATGGCCTCCAGCAGAGCCGACTGAGTACGGCTGGTGGCCCGGTTCAGCTCGTCCGCCAGGAATAAATTGCACAGCACCGCGCCGGGCTGATACTCCATTGCGCCGGTGGCCTTGTTGTAGATGGAAAAACCGGTGATATCCGAAGGCATCACGTCCGGGGTAAACTGCACCCGATTGTATTGCAGGCTCAGAGCTTTGGAAAAAGCCAGAGCCATTGTGGTCTTGCCAACGCCGGGAATATCCTCCAGCAAAATGTGGCCCCGGGCCAGAATGGCCAGCAGCACCTTGGCAAGTATGCTGTCCTTGCCCACGACTGCTTTCTTGACCTCGCCCAGAATCTCCAGGGCCTGCTTGTTGCCTTCCATGTTCCGCCCTCCTTAAACAGGTTCTGAGTCCTATTTTACCAAAGACTTCCCTTATGTCAACTGCAGGAACCAAACTTAATAAGTATGAAAGGTTTTGGAGATGGGTATTACCATTTTGTACCCCATACCAAAGATGCCGGGAACGGAAAAAATCACGGCAGACCCTTGCGCAAAAGAACGTTTTGTGGTATAGTACATACGTTAGTAGTAGAAGTATGGTGAGAGTGGGGTCGCGGCTCCGCTCTTTCTTATTGAAAAAACGGGGCATGTAAATTTTTAACAGCCCCTGCCGGAGGTAGCTTATGGCCAAGGTAACAGAGCTGGTATCCGCGCTGGCCGCCCCCCTGGTGGAGGAGGCCGGATGTACCCTGTGGGACGTGGAATACGTCCGGGAGGCGGGACAGTGGTTCCTGCGGGTCTATATTGATAAGGAGGGGGGCGTCTCCATCAACGACTGCGAGGCGGTGAGCCGTCCCCTGTCCGACGCCCTGGACGAGGCCGACCCCATTGAGGGCAGCTATGTGCTGGAGGTGTCCTCCGCCGGCGCCGACAGGCTCCTGAAAAAGCCGGAACACTTTGCCGCCTTCATGGGGGCTGAGGTGGAGGTGCGCCTCTACCGGGCTGTGGACGGCCGGAAGGATCATGTAGGGGTTCTCACCGGCTATGAAAACGGCGACGTGACCATTGACACCGCCGCCGGACCTCAGACCTTTGTGAAAAAGGACGTGGCCCAGACACGGCTGTATGTGCGGTTTTAACCATGTGAGTGCAAGGAGATAGAGCTATGCCGAAGAAAAATGCCAAAGCGCAGAAGACCAATGAGCTGGACGGCAAGGAGTTTTTTGCCGCCATCAATCTCATCGAGAAGGAAAAGGGCATCCCCAAGTCCTATATGCTGGAGAAGATCACCCAGGCCCTGGTGTCCGCCTACAAGCGGGACCATGAGACCGTTGGGGACAATGTGGCGGTGGAAGCCGACGAGCAGGCCGGCACCGTCCGTATGTTCGTCAAGAAGGACGTGGTGGAGGAGGTGGATAACCCCTGCACCGAGATGAGTCTGGAGCAGGCCCGCAGCAAGCTGCCCCAGGCCCAGCTGGGGGACGTGATCCGCATTGAGATCAAGACCCGGGACTTTGGCCGCATTGCCGCCCAGACCGCCCGCCAGGTCATCATTCAGGGCATGCGTGAGGCCGAGCGGGGCATGGTGTACGACGAGTTCTCCTCAAAGGAGCATGAGATCCTCACCGGCGTGGTCACCCGCATTGACCCCCGTTCCGGCGCCGCCAGCCTGCGGATTGGCTCGGGCAGCGAGGCCACCGAGGCCTTCCTGGCCGCCGGCGAGCAGGTCAAGGGCGAGGAGTATGTGGAGGGGATGCGCCTGCGGGTGTATGTGGTGGAGGTCCGCCGTTCCACCAAGGGGCCCCAGGTCCTCATCTCCCGCACCCACCCCGGCCTGGTAAAGCGGCTGTTTGAGATGGAGGTGCCCGAGATCTACGACGGCACTGTGGAGGTCAAGTCCATCGCCCGTGAGGCCGGTTCCCGCACCAAGCTGGCCGTCTGGTCCGCCGACCCCAATGTGGACCCCATCGGCGCCTGCGTGGGCCCCCGGGGCCAGCGCGTCAACAACATCGTGGAAGAACTCCGGGGCGAGAAGGTGGACATCGTCAAGTGGTCCGAGGACCCTGCCGTGTACATCGCCGCCGCCCTGTCTCCTGCCGACGTCATCAGCGTGGACATCCACGAGGAGGGCAAGACCTGCCGCGTGGTGGTGCCCGACGATCAGCTCTCCCTGGCCATCGGCAAGGAGGGCCAGAACGCCCGGCTGGCCGCCAAGCTGACCGGCTGGAAGATCGACATCAAGCCCGCCTCCGCCCCCGCCGACGAGGAAGTGGAGGACGAGGAGGACGTGATCCTGGAGGACGAGGCCGGGACCGAGGAATAAATTCCGCGGGGGCGGTCTCCAAGGCCGGAACTGGCCCTCCCCGGGACCCGCCGCAGGCGGGACGGCGCTTGCGCCGCCCAAGCGTTTTGCCAGCGGCAAAACTTTGGTTTGGGGCAATTCAGTTGCCCCAAACAGGATATAATCAGGGGCCCCCGCAAAAGGCTCCGCCTTTTGTGGGGCGGGCCAGAACGCCCGGCTGGCCGCCAAGCTGACCGGCTGGAAGATCGACATCAAGCCCGCCTCCGCCCCCGCCGATGAAGAGGTGGAGGACGAGGAGGACGTGATCCTGGAGGACGAGGCCGAGGAGTAAGCCCTCAGTGATCAAATGAAATGGAAGGGGGGCAGAAGGATGCCCAAGAAAATACCCATGCGCCAGTGCGTGGGCTGCCGGGAGATGAAGCCCAAAAAGGAGCTGATCCGGGTGGTGAAAAGTCCCGAGGGGGAGGTTTCCCTGGACTTTAAGGGGAAGAAGCCGGGCCGGGGAGCCTATGTGTGTCCCGACGGGGCCTGCCTGAAAAAGGCCCGAAAGGCCAAGGCGCTGGAGCGGGCCTTCTCCGCCCCCATGCCCGACGAGGTATACGAGGCTCTGGAACAGCAGATGCGGGAGGGCGATCAGGATGGATAGCGTGCTGCATCTGCTGGGCATCGCCCGCAAGGCGGGCCGTGTGGAGGTGGGCGAGGAGCCGGTGGGCGCCGCCGCCCGGGCCCACCAGGCCAAGCTGATCCTCACCGCCTGCGACGGCGCCGACAACAGCCTGCGCCGGGCCGCTCACTTTGCCGAGATCGGCAAGGCGCCCCACCTGCCCACGCCCTACACCAAGGGCGGCCTGGGCGGTGCGGTGGGCCGCTCTGCCTGCACCATGCTGGCCCTCACCGATGTGGGACTGGCCGCCGCCATTGCCGACAAGCTGGCCGCCGCCGATCCTGAGAGATGTGCTGCCGCCGCGGAGGAGCTGAAGGTCCAGGCGGGCAAGGCGCTCCAGCGGCAGAAGGAACAGCGGGCCCATGAGAAAAAACTGCAAAAGAAGAAGCAGAAACCGTGGGCCCCGCCCCCCAAGGCGGCGGGAGATCCTCAGAATGCGGCCCCGGCGCAGAAACAGGCAAAACCATTTGTCCCCAAGGGCAGATTGACCATAAAGAAGCAGCGGCCATGAACAGAAATGGCCGGAACAGATTGGAACGAGCAGGCTTGTTCCAATAAGAAAGCGCAGCGGAGCCGCTACGTTTTCCTATTGGCGCAAGCCGACCAGTTGGAGGTGGCTTTATTTGCTGAACAACAAATACCGTGTGCATGAGGTGGCCAAGGATTTCAACAAGAACTCCAAGGACATCACCGACATCCTGACCAAATACGCGACGACCCCGAAGAATCACATGCAGCCTCTGAGCGATCAGGAACTTTCCCTGATCTTTGAGTACCTCACCCAGCACAATCAGGTGGAGAGCATCGAGAGCATCTACGCCGACGTGTACCGGGAGCCCAAGGCTGAGCCCGCTGCGCCCAAGGCTGCCCCTGCCGCCGGGAAGGGGAAGGAGGACGCCGCTCCCGCCCGGAAGCCGGATCAGAAAGCCGGCAAGCCGGACAAGGAATCCGCTGCGCCTGCCGCCAAGCCCGCTCCTCAGGCGGAGCAGCCCAAGGCCCAGCAGCCCCAGCAGCAGGATAACCGGCCCGCCACCCGCGTCCCCGAGAAGAAGGTGGTGGACACCCGCAAGAGCGGCAACGTGAACCTGGAGAAGTACGACCAGCGGCTGGAGGATCTGGCTGCCGGCAAGACCAAGCAGATGCAGGCCGGCAAGCAGAAGTTCCAGGGCCGCAACCAGCGCAAGGGCGGCTTCCAGGGCGGCAACAAGCGCCGCCAGGAGGAGCAGGAGAAGATGCGCCGGCTCCAGATGGAGATCGCCAAGAAGACGCCCCTCACCGTCAAGATCCCCGACGAGATCGGCGTGGGCGAGCTGGCCTCCCGCATGAAGAAGACCGGCGCCGAGGTGGTCAAGACCCTGATGAAGAACGGCGTCATGGCCTCCCTGTCCGACGTCATCGACTTCGATACCGCCGCCATCATCGCTGAAGAGCTGGGCTGCAAGGTGGAGAAGGAGATCATCGTCACCATCGAGGAGAAGCTCATCGACACCGCCGAGGACAAGGAAGAGGATCTGCTCCCCCGTGCCCCCGTGGTGGTGGTCATGGGCCACGTCGACCACGGCAAGACCTCTCTGCTGGACTATATCCGCAACGCTCATGTGGCGGCGGGCGAGGCCGGCGGCATCACCCAGCACATCGGCGCCTATCAGGTGGAGGTGCAGGGTAAGCCCATTACCTTCCTGGACACCCCCGGCCACGAGGCCTTTACCGCCATGCGCGCCCGGGGCGCTATGATCACCGACGTGGCCATCCTGGTGGTGGCCGCCGACGACGGCATCATGCCCCAGACCGTGGAATCCATCAACCACGCCAAGGCCGCCAACATCCCCGTCATTGTGGCCATCAACAAGATGGATAAGCCGGAGGCCAACCCCGAGCGCATTAAGGAGCAGCTCACCAAGTACGAGCTGGTGCCTGAGGAGTGGGGCGGCGAGACCATCATCTGCCCCATCTCCGCCAAGACCGGCGAGGGCATCGACAACCTGCTGGAGATGGTCAACCTGACCGCCGAGATGCAGGAGCTGAAGGCCAATCCCAACCGCTCCGCCCACGGCGCTGTTATCGAGGCCCGGCTGGACAAGGGCCGCGGCCCTGTGGCCACCCTGCTGGTGCAGAACGGTACCCTCCACCAGGGCGACATCATCATTGCCGGCACTGCTGTGGGCCGTGTCCGCGCCATGACCAACGCCCGTGGTGAGAAGCTCACCGAGGCCGGCCCCTCCGTGCCTGTGGAGATCATCGGCATGGGCGAGGTGCCCGGCGCCGGCGACGACTTCCACGCCGTGGCCGACGAGCGCATGGCCCGCGAGCTGGTGGAGCAGCGCAAGCACGATCAGAAGATGGCCGCCTCCGGCCCGGTGGGCAAGGTGAGCCTGGAGGATCTGTTCAGCCAGATCCAGGCCGGTGAGATGAAGAATCTGAACATCATCGTCAAGGCCGACGTACAGGGCTCCGCCGAGGCCGTCAAGGCATCCCTGGAGAAGATCTCCAACGAGGAGGTCCGGGTGCGGGTCATCCACTGCGCGGTGGGCGCCATCAACGAGAGCGACGTCATGCTGGCCACCACCTCCAACGCCATCATCGTGGGCTTCAACGTCCGTCCCGACTCCAACGCCAAGGACACCGCCGCCCGCAACAAGGTGGATATGCGGATGTACCGGGTGATCTACGACTGTATCAACGAGATCGAGACCGCCATGAAGGGTATGCTGGCCCCCAAGTTCAAGGAAGTGGAGCTGGGCCAGGCCGAGGTGCGCAACGTGTTCCGTATCACCGGCGTAGGCATGGTGGCCGGCTGCTATGTCACCGACGGCAAGATGCAGCGGGGCGCCCAGATGCGTCTGCTGCGGGACAATGTGGTGATCTACGACGGTTCCATCGCCTCCCTCCAGCGCTTCAAGGACAGCGTGAAGGAAGTGGCTGCCGGCTACGAGTGCGGCATCACCTTCGAGAAGTTCCAGGATATCAAGGAGGGCGACGTGATCGAGGCCTACCTGATGGAGCAGATCGAGGTGTAATGCCGCGCGAGACCCCCGCGCAGCGGGGGCGGCGCATTTGCGCCGTGCAAGCGTTTTGCCGTCAGGCAAAACCTTGGCGCAGGGCGAATTCACTTCGCCCGAGCAGATAAAATCAAGGGGTCCCCGCGGGATGGAACATCCCGTGGGGCGTGCGGCATTACCTTCGAGAAGTTCCAGGATATCAAGGAGGGCGACGTGATCGAGGCCTATTTGATGGAGCAGATTGAGGTGTAATTCTGCTTCTTGCGGGGTGCCACCGGCCCGGCATAGCCGTGCCGGCCTACGCTAAAGATTTGCCACCGGCAAATCTTCTTAACGCTGCGGTGGAGCAGATCGAGGTATAATGGATCGAAGGTTTCCCGTGAGGGGTGACCGAGAAAAATAAAAACAGACCCGTTCCGTCCCCAAGTCATTTGAGGAGGGGGCGGGTCTGTATTGCATGATAGGAGAAAACCATGGCAAGTAATCGCATTGGACGTATCAACGAGGAGATCCAGCGGGAGCTGTCCGCCCTGATTCGGACGGTAAAGGACCCCCGGGTCCACGGACTGGTCTCCATCACCGGCGTGGATACCACCTCTGACCTGCGCTATTCCAAGATCTATGTCAGCGTGCTGGACAAGAGCGACGTGAGCGAGGTGGTCAAGGGCCTCAAGTCCGCCGGCGGCTACCTGCGGCGGGAGCTGGGGGCGGCCCTCAAGCTGCGCTACACCCCCGAGCTGCAATTCGTGGCCGACGATTCCATCGGCAAGGGGGCCCATATCCTGAGCCTGCTGCGGGACCCGGAGGTGGTCAAGCCCGCCAATCCCGCCAACGCACACATCGACCTGGACAGCGAGGAGTAAACTATGACCTATACCGAAGCGGCGGTCTGGCTGCGTGAGCACGACCGCTATCTGATCCTCACCCACAAGCGCCCCGACGGGGACACCATCGGCTGTGCCGCCGCCCTGTGCCGGGGCCTGCGGGGCCTGGGCAAGACCGCCCACATCTGCCCCGGCACCGGAGAGACCCACCTATTTACCCCCTATCTGGAGGGGCTGCTGGCCCCGGAGGGGTATGCGCCGGCGACGGTGGTCAGCGTGGACATCGCCGCCCGGGGCCTGTTCACCGAGACCGGCGAGCCCTGGCTGGAGCGGGGGATCGATCTGGCCATCGACCACCACCCCTCCCAGGAGTTCTTTGCCAGGCAGACCTGCCTGGACGCCTCCCGGGCGGCCTGCGGCGAGATCATCTACGACATCCTGAAGGAGCTGGGGCAGGTCAACGCCGAGACCGCCGTGCCGCTCTATGTGGCGGTGTCCACCGACTGCGGCTGCTTCCAGTACGGCAACACCACCGCGGATACCCACCGGGTGGCCGCCGCCCTGATGGACACCGGCATTGACGCCTTCCCCCTGAACAAATGGCACTTCCGTACCAAGACCTGGGCCCGGCTTCAGGTGGAACGGCTCATTGTGGAGCGGATGCACCGCTATGAGGACGGCAAGGTGGCCGTGGCCCCCGTGTCTCTGTCTCTGATGGACGAGGCGGGCGCTACCGAGGAGGACATGGAGGACATTGCCGCCTTCCTGGGCCAGATCGAGGGGGTGGAGACCTCCGTCACCATCCGGGAGCTGGAGGACGGAGCCTGCAAGCTGTCCGTCCGCACCAGCGGCGGGCTGAACGCCACCCGTGTGTGCGCCCTGCTGGGGGGCGGCGGGCACGCTGCTGCCGCAGGCTGCACGGTCAACGGCACTCTGGAGCAGGCGGAGTCCGCCATCCTGGACGCTATCCGGCAGGTGGAAAACAATGCCTAACGGAGTTATCATCATTGACAAGCCCCGGGAGTGGACCAGCATGGATATCTGTGCCAAGCTGCGGGGGATCTTCCACGAAAAGCGGATTGGCCACGGCGGTACCCTGGATCCTATGGCCACCGGCGTGCTGCCTGTCTTTGTAGGCCGGGCCACCCGGGCGGTGGAGTTTGCCACCGAGGGGAAAAAGGAATATATCGCCGGATTAAAACTGGGTGTTATGACAAATACCCAGGATACCACCGG
>NZ_CALWOJ010000082.1 GCF_944383115.1 uncultured Flavonifractor sp.
GGCGAGACCCTGGACGCCATCCAGCAGCTCACCGGCTACGCCGTCAACCACGGCCAGTCCAAGCGTGTCCGCATCCATGTGGATGCCGAGGGCTACCGGGCCAAGCGGGAGGAGTCCCTCATCCGTCTGGCCCACAAGGTGGCGGGCAAGGTGGTCAAGTACCGCCGCAACGTGACCCTGGAGCCCATGAACGCCTATGAGCGCCATGTGATCCACACCGCCCTCCAGGAGACCCCCGACGTGACCACCTATTCCATCGGCACCGAGCCCAACCGTCGGACCGTAGTGGCCTACAGCCGAGGCGAACACCGGTAACAAAAAATTCCCTGAGCAAATTGCTCAGGGAATTTTTTTGCTATACGATGTCCCGGACGGGCCTGCACGGGTTGCCCACCGCCACCACGTTGGGGGGAATATCGTGGGTGACCACGCTGCCCGCGCCGATGACCGCCCCGCTGCCGATGGTGACACCGGGCAGCACCGTCACATTGCCGCCGATCCATACGTTGTCCCCCACGGTGATGGGTTTGGCAAACTCCAGGCCGCTGTTGCGGGTGGGCCAGTCCACCGGATGGCCGGCGGTGTAGAAGGCGCAGTTGGGGGCAATAAACACGTTATCCCCAAAGACCACCGGGGCGCAGTCCAGCACCACCAGGTTGTAATTGGCGTAAAAATGCTCCCCCACCGTGATGTTGGTGCCGTAGTCGCACTTGAAGCCGTGGTTGATGGTGAGATGCTCCCCCGTCTTGCCCAGCAGTTCCTTCAGCAGGGCCAGCCGGGCCTCCTCCTCAGACGGGTCCAGCCCCTCCAGCCGGTGGCACAGCTGAGCCGCACGGGTGCGCATGGCCCGCAATTCCGGCACCTCGGCGTTATACAGCTGGCCGGCGATCATCTTTTCCAGTTCGGTCATATAGAAAACCTCCGAAAAACGGGCGACCCGACCGGGCCGCCCGTCCTGTTTTATTGGGGATTGGGATTCTGGGGCTTGTCCCCACGGGGACGGCGATGATACCGGCGGCGGGGTTTTTTCTTCTCCCCGGTTCCCTGCTGGGCCTCGGCGGCAGGCTTGTCCCCGGCGGGCTTGCTCCCCGCCGGTTTGGGCTTTCCTTCCGCCCTGGGCTTGCCCTCCCCTTTTGGAGCCTTGGCGGGAGCGACCTTGCTCTCCTCCCTGCCGGCCTGGGGCTGCTGCTCCCCGCCGCCCCTCCGGCGGCGGCTGCGGCCCCGGCGGGGTTCCTGGGCGGGGGCGCTCTCCTCCTCCGTCACCCCCAGGCCAGCCAGGGCGGCGTTTACATTGCCCGTCAGGGTGCGGGGTTCCTCCACCGGGGTCACCTTCCGCAGCTTGGCAAGCTCCTGCGAAGAGGGTTCCACATAGTCCTCCGGCCGCTTGCCCTTGCCGTTGCGAATCACCCGCAGCTCGCAGTTGTGGAAGCACTTGGGATTCTCCGGCTGGCTGTCCAGGCGTACCTTCACCGTCTCCTTCAGCAGATCCACCTGGCACACGTTGCCCGCCCCCTCGGGGGTCTCCACAAAGGACTCGTTTTTGGGCATCCGCCGCACCGCGTCCTCATAGGCGTCCTGCTCGTACTTCAGGCAGCACATGAGCCGGCCGCAGGTGCCGGAGATCTTGGTGGGGTTGAGGGACAGGTTCTGGGTCTTGGCCATCTTGATGGACACCGGCTGGAACTCGTCCAAAAAGGAGGCGCAGCACAGAGGCCGGCCGCAGATACCCAGGCCGCCCAGCATTTTGGCCTCGTCCCGGACGCCGATCTGCCGCAGCTCGATGCGGGCGTGGAACACCCCGGCCAGATCCTTCACCAGGGCACGGAAATCCACCCGGCCCTCACTGGTAAAGAAGAAGAGGATCTTGTTGCCCTCAAAGTTGTACTCCACCTCCACCAACTTCATATCCAGAGCGTGGGCGGCGATCTTCTCCTGGCAGATGGCAAAGGCCTTCTTCTCCTTCTCGTGGTTCTTCTCCACCGTCTCCAGGTCCTTGTCGGTGGCGATACGCACCATAGGACGCAGGGGCTGCACCACCGCTTCGTCCTCCACCATGGTGTTGCCCTGGACGCACTCGCCGTACTCCAGGCCCCGGGAGGTCTCGATGATGACCCCCTGGCCGGGCGCGACCTGCTGGCCCTGGGGATCGAAATAGTATTGCTTGCCTCCGCTTTTGAAGCGGACGCCGATGATCTCGGTCATGGTTACCTCCAAATTGGAAATGTTGGGGCCGGATTTACCGGCACAGCTCCGCCAGTCCCGCCCCCAGCCAGCCGGCAAGATGACCGGGGCCCACATAGAAGCCGCAGGCGGTACGCAGCTGCTCGGTCAGGGCGGCGGCCCCGGTGAGAGCCTTTGTGGACAGGGCCTTGGCCCCCCGCTCCGCCAGCGCCTGCCGCCGGGGATCGCTCTCATGGAGAACGCCGGCGGCCTGCATCAGGCAGTCCCGCACCAGCAGCAAAAATTCGTCCAGCAGGGCGGCTACCGCGTCCCGGTCCCACTTCTCCGCGTCCATCCGGGCGCAGAAGTCCATCATGGCCAGCTCGTCCCGGCTGCAAAAGCACTCCAGCAGGGCTGCCGCACCCTCCAGAGCCTTCTGGTCGGCGGCCTTGCCCTCCAGCTGGTCCACCGCCCGGCCCAGAATGCCCTCGCACCGGGCGGCGGCATTGGATACCTCCGCCGGGGAGCGGTCCGGGTACCGGGCGGCCAGAAATCCCTCCGCCTCCTGTATCGTCACCGGGGAGAGGGTCAGCACCTCGCACCGGGAACGCACCGTGGGTAGCAGGGCGGCGGCGTTGTCGGTGAGCAGCAGGAAGGCGGCGTAGGCCGGCCCCTCCTCCAGCAGTTTCAGCAGGGCATTCTGGCTGGATGGGTTCATATCCTGGGCGCCCTGGAAGATGTATACCTTCCGGGGGGCCTCGTTGGGTTTGATGTAGGCGTCGCTGCGCAGGGCCCGGATGCGGGCCACGTTCAGCTCGTCCCCTTCCCCGCCGGCCCAGATCACGTCGGGGTGGATGCCGGCCAGGGCCTTTTTGCAGCCGGGGCAGGCAAAACAGGGAACCTTTCCCCCGCCGGTACACACCAGGGCGGCGGAGAGCAGCCCGGCCAGGGTGCGCTTCCCCGACCCCGCCGGCCCGCTGATGATGTAGGCGTGGGACAGGCCCCGCCGGGCGGTCTCCAGGGAGAGCTGCCGCTTCAGGGGGGAATTCCCCACCAGCCGGGACAGGTCCATCTTACACCCGCTCGAACCGCTCGATGTCCACCACGAAGATGGTGGCGCCGCCCACTACCACTTCAACGGGCATACTGGGGTAGTAGCCGTAGCTCATCTCGGTGGTGGTGGGGATCATCTGCTTGCGGGAGTGGGAGTGTTCCTTGATGATGTCAATGACGTTCTGCACCTTCTCCTCATCCACGCCGATGAGGATGGTCACGTTGCCCGCCATGAGAAAGCCGCCGGTGGTGGCCAGCTTGGTGGAGGAAAAGCCCTTTTTAGTCAGGGCCTGGGTGACGGTGTTGGCGTCGTCGTGATTGATGATGGCAAGAACCAGCTTCATGGTATCTCCCTCCTGGTTGAAAAGGCCGTCACACACAGGCGGCCACAGAAACTTCTTCCAGTGTATTATAACCTATTTGTTTCAAATATGCGATACTTTTTTTGTCCAGCCGCTCCCCCGGGGCCACCACGGGGATCCCCGGCGGATAAGGGGCCACCTGACAGGCGGCCACCAGCCCCTCCGCCTCCGCCAGCGGCAGGGTGCGCCGGGGGGCAAACAGGGCCTGCCGGGGGGTGAGTACCCCCTCGGGCGGCGGGGGCGGCGGCGGATAGCCGGGGCAAGGCCCCAGGGCCACCTTTGACAGGGCCTCCTCCAGCCTTACAAAGTCCTCAGGGCCGTCGGCGCAGGTGGGGATGAACACCACATGGCCTCCGTCGGCCATCTCAGGCCACACGTTGCGCCCTTCCAGAGCCTCCTGGGCGGCGTAGCCGTCGGGGGAACATACCACCAGCCGGGCGGGATCCAGGAGAGCGTCCTGCTCCGTGAGGGAGGGGAAAAGTTGCCGCAGCCGGGCCACTTCCTCCACCGTCCGGCGGTAGGCCTCCGCCCCTCCCTCCAGCATATGGGCCCGGCACAGGTCCAGTGCCGCCATCATGGCGTAGGAAGGGCTGGAGGAGCCGTAGACGCTCCCCGCCCGCCGCAGATCGGCGTGGGAGAAGGCGCCGTTGGTCAAAAGCAGGGCGCTCTGCCCCGGCGCCGGCAGAGTCTTGTGGGCGGAGGCCACCAGCAGATCGGCGGCGGACAGCCCGTAGTTCCCCAAAAAGGGCAGGTGAGCCCCGTGGGCTCCGTCCACCACCAGAATCCCCCCACGGCGGTGCATGAGTGCCGCCAGAGCGGGCAAATCAGACAACACACCGTAATAATTAGGGGAAGTAATACAAAGCGTCTTGATTTCCGGGTGGAGATCCAGCAGCTCCTCCACCCGCTCCGGGGAAACCGGCCCGGCCACCCCCGCCCGGGCCAGCCAGGGCCGGTCCAGGTACACCGGCTTCAGATCCAGCAGGGCCAGAGCGTTGTAGGCCGAGCGGTGGCTCCCCCGGTCCAGCAGCACCCTGTCCCCCGGCTGACAGGCCAGAGTGAGGGCGGTCAGCATCCCCTGGGTGGAACCGCCGGTGAGGAAGAGGCAGCTGTCCATGTGGAATACCTCCGCCCACAGGCGTTCCGCCTCTCCAATGGCTCCGCCCCCCTCAAAGAGGTTGCCGGTGGGGGGCAGCTCGGTGAAGTCGATGGCGGCCAGGTGGTCCAGCCCCGGCAGGGGTTTGCCCTTGTGGCCGGGCATGTGCATCCGCAGGGGGTTTTGGGCGGCAAAAGAAGTCAGGGCGTCATACAGCGGGGTTTTTTCCACAGGATGTCCCTCCTTTGTGGAGTATCATCAGACGGCCCCCTCGATCCAGGCGGAGCCGGCCACAATGTCCCCCAGATAGAACACCGCCAGCTGCCCCGGGGTGGGGGCGCGAGCGGGGGCCTTCATCTCGATGCGCACCCCGTTTTCGTGGGGATAAACCACGCCCTCCCCCTGGGTGCGGGAGTGGCGCAGGCGGACGGTGACCTCCAGAGGTTCCGTCAGCCCCTCCACTCCGATCCAGTTGGGGGAGGAGCAGAAAACGGTGGACTTGCCCAGGTCGGAGCCGTCGGACAGCACCACCTCGCGGGTAGCGGGCCGCAGGGCGGTGACAAAATACCGGTGGGGGCCGGAGACACCCAGCCCTCTCCCCTGGCCCAGGGTATAGTGGTGGACCCCCTTGTGGCGGCCCAGCACCTTGCCCTCTTTGTCCACAAAATTGCCCTCTGGTGTGGAAAAACCCCGCTCATCCAGCCAGGCGGCATAATCCCCGTGGGGGATGAAGCAGATCTCCATGGAGTCCGGCTTGTCCGCCACAGGGATGCCGAAGCTGCGGGCCAGCTGCCGTACCTCTGTCTTTTCGTAATTTCCCAGGGGGAAAATAACGCGCTGTAATTGTTCTCTGGTCAATCGGGCCAGCATATAGGACTGATCGTTGGCGGGACGGCCCTTTTTCAGCACCCCGTTTTCCACATTGGCGTAGTGTCCGGTGGAAACATAGCGGGCCCCGATTTTGTCGGCCAGCCGGAACAGGGCGGGGAATTTCACCGTGGGATTGCACAGGGCGCAGGGCAGGGGGGTGCGGCCGGCCTGATAAGCGGCGGCAAAGGGGGCGCACACCAGTTCCTCCAGGTCAGAGCGGATATCGGCCACCTCAAAGGGGATGGACAGACGCTGAGCTACCGCGGCGGCGTCAGCCGCCCCGGTGCCCCCCAGGCCGATGTCCAGGTAAAGACCGGTGACGGCAAAGCCCTGCTCTTTCAGCAGACTGGCCGCCACAGCGGAATCCACCCCGCCGGACAGGCCCAGAACGATTTTTTCCATATAAACTCCTTATTTCTCCAGGGCCACCATCAGCACCGCGATATCCGCCGGGCTGACGCCGGAAATGCGGCTGGCCTGGCCCAGGTTGAGAGGCCGGATCTGGTCCAGCTTCTGCCGGGCCTCCAGCCGCAGGCCCTCCAGGGACAGGTAGTCCAGATCGGGGGGCAGGGGCCTGTCCTCCATTTTCCGCTGCTCGGCCACCTGCCGCAGCTGCCGGTCGATGTACCCCTGGTATTTTACCGCAATCTCCACCGCCTCAGTCACTTCTGTGGACAACTCCGGGCGGCCCGGGTCAAGGTTGGCCAGGCTTTCATAGGTGTTTTCCGGCCGGCGCAGCAGGTCCACCAGCCGGCCCTCCGCCGTGCCGGTGTGGGTGAGCCGTTTGATCTCACGATCCACGGCGGCGTATTTCTCCTCCACCGCAGCCATTCGTTCATCGCTGACCAGCCCGATGGCGTGGCCGATGGGACACAGCCGCTGGTCGGCGTTGTCCTGCCGGTGGAGCAGCCGGTACTCGGTGCGGGAGGTCATCATCCGGTAGGGCTCGTCCGTGCCTTTGGTCACCAGATCGTCGATGAGGACCCCGATGTATCCCTGGTCCCGCCGGAGGATCAGGGGCTCCCGGCCCAAAATCTTCAGGGCGGCGTTCACTCCCGCCACAAAGCCCTGGACGGCGGCCTCCTCATAGCCGGAGGAGCCGTTGAACTGGCCCGCGCCGTAGAGGCCCCCCACCTTTTTGTGTTCCAGGGTGGGCAGCAGCTGGGTGGGGTCCACGCAGTCGTACTCGATGGCGTAGGCGGGGCGGGTCATCTCGGCCCGCTCCAGGCCGGGAATGGTGTGGAGCATCTGGATCTGCACGTCCTCGGGCAGGGAGGAGGAGAAGCCCTGGAGATAGAGTTCCTCGGTGTTCAGCCCCATCGGTTCCAGGAAAAGCTGATGCCGCTCCTTGTCGGGGAAGCGGACGATCTTGGTCTCAATGGAGGGGCAGTACCGGGGGCCTACCCCCTCGATGGTGCCGTCGTAGAGGGGGGAGCGATCCAGATTGGCCCGGATAATATCGTGGGTTTGCTGGTTGGTGTAGGTCAGCCAGCAGACGGCCCTGTTTTCCGGGGAAATTTTGGTCTCAAAGGAGAAGGGCAGTACCTGCCCGTCCCCCGGCTGGACCTCCAGCTTGGAGAAATCCACGCTGCGGGCGTGGATGCGGGGGGGTGTGCCCGTCTTGAACCGGCGGAGGCTAAGCCCCAGCCCTTTCAGGCTGTCGGTGAGAGGCAGGGCGGCGGCCAGACCGTCGGGGCCGGAATCCCTGGTCACTTCGCCGATGATGGTGCGGCCCCCCAGGAAGGTGCCAGAGGCCACCACCACCGCCCGAACCTTGTATTCTGCGCCGTACACCGTGCGTACGCCGGATACCTGGCCGTGTTCCGTCAGAATGTCAGTGACCTCCGCCTGCTTGACCCACAGGTTGTCCTGCTGTTCCAGGGTGTGCTTCATGACCTCCTGGTACCGGCGGCGGTCGGCCTGGGCCCGGAGGGACCACACCGCCGGGCCTTTGCCCCGGTTTAAAAGCCGGTACTGGATGCAGGCCTGGTCGGCGGCCCTGGCCATCTCCCCTCCCAGGGCGTCCAGCTCCCGCACCAGGTGGCCCTTGCCGGTGCCGCCGATGGCCGGGTTGCAGGGCATATTGCCCACCGCGTCCAGATTGACGGTAAAGCACAGAGTCTTTAAGCCCAGCCGGGCGGCGGCCAGGGCGGCCTCAATGCCCGCGTGGCCCGCGCCGATGACGGCAATATCAAAGGTTCCAGCGTCGTAAGTCGTCATATTAGGTACAAGTCCTTTTATTCCAAAATAAAATCATAGGGTCACCCGTTACGCCCCGTATACGATGGTCACCGCCTGGTGGCAGTTGGAGATCTCCACCACCCGGTGATCCCCGCCGTACTCCCCGTCCAGGGTCCAGGCCAGATCCTGGTCGCAGATGAGTCTGAGGTGGTTAGTACGGAAGCAGGTGACCAGCCCATGTTCATCGCTCTCCACATTGGTCAGGGCTTTCAGGATACCCTGGAGCTGGAGGATGTTCTGGGGCTGACGCACCAGCATCACTTCAAACAGCCCGTCGTCCAGGGCGATGGGCAGGCCCGGATTGGCCTGGATGCCGGCGATGGAGTGGGTGTTGGACACCAGCCCCAGACAGAACTGGTCCATTTCCACCTTACCGTCGTGTTCCAGGGTGACGGAGTAGGGCTGAATGGCCCCCAGCCGGGTGACGGTACCCATGAGGTAGGCCAGATGGCCGAACAGGTTCTTGGCCTGCTGCGAGGTGGAGTAGGACAAGTCGGTAAAGGCCCCGAAGGCGGCCACATAGAGGAAGTCCTGGTCGTTGAATTTCCCCACGTCCACCGGCCGGGGTACCCCGGCGGCAGCCACCTGGGCCAGCTCCTCCAGGGTGCGGGGCAGCTCCAGATTTTTGGCAAAGTCGTTGGTGGACCCGGCGGGGATATAGCCCACTGTGGGCCGCCCCTGGGGCGGCAGCTCCATCAGGCCGGATACCACCTCATGAAGGGTACCGTCCCCCCCGGAGCATACGATGCGGTCAAACTCCCCCGCCCGGTCCCGGGCCACCGTCGTGGCGTCCCCCACCCCCCGGGTGGGATGGACGGTCACATCCCACTCCGCGGTCAGCGCGTCCAGGATGGGGGCCAGCCGTCCCCGCAGGGTACCCTTGCCCGCGTGGAGGTTGTAGATAAACAGCAGCTTTTTCATTCCGATCGCTCCTATCAGACAAGACCCGGCAAACCCGCGGTACGCCGCCGGGGCGCAATGTACAGTAACTCATATTATATACTGGAATGGTGGAAAAAAACAACTGCTTTGCCCTTTCACCCGCCCAATTCCGGCGGAAAAGGGAAATTGGGACCCCCCTCTTGCTTTTCTGTACTAAAGTGTGTACAATAAACAATCAAACGCAGCGCAAAGGAAGTGCAAACTATGGACCGCAAAGCCCTGTCCGCCGCCTTCCCGGTGACGGTGCCGGTGCTGATGGGCTATCTGGCCATCGGCATGGCCTTCGGCTTCATGCTCCAGGCCGTGGGCTA
>NZ_CALWOJ010000083.1 GCF_944383115.1 uncultured Flavonifractor sp.
GAGGAGTGAACGATATGAAACAGATCCCCGGCGGCGTGACCGCCCCCAAGGGTTTTACCGCGTCCGGCGTCCACTGCGGTGTGAAGAAGGGCAAGGGGGACGGCAATCAGCCTCCCATGAGCAAGATGCCCGAGGTGCTGGAGGGCAAGAAGGACCTGGCCCTCATCGTGTCCGAGCAGCCCTGTGTGGCGGCGGCGGTGTACACCATGAATCGGGTAAAAGCTGCGCCTTTGTATGTCACTATGGATCACCTGGAAAACGGCGAGGCACAGGCCATCGTGGCCAACTCCGGCAATGCCAATGCCTGCGCCCCCAACAGCCATGAGCATGCCGAGACCATGTGCCAGCTGGCCGCCCAGGCCACCGGCCTGAAAGCCTCCGACTTCGTGGTGGCCTCCACCGGCGTCATCGGCCAGGAGCTGAACATCGACGCCATCGCCAAGGGCCTGCCGGAGGCCGCCGCCGCCCTGTCCAAGAACGGCTCGGACGACGCGGCCAACGCCATCATGACCACCGACACCGTGAAGAAGGAGCTGTCGGTGACCTGCTCCATTGGCGGCAAGACGGTGACCATAGGCGCCATTGCCAAGGGCTCGGGCATGATCCACCCCAATATGGGTACCATGCTGTGCTTTGTTACCACTGACTGCGCCATCACCCATGAGATGCTCACCGAGGCCCTCCATGAGATTGTCCCCCGCACCTTCAACCGTGTGACGGTGGACGGGGACACCTCCACCAACGACATGTGCGTGGTGCTGGCCAACGGCATGGCAGGCAATGAGCTGGTGGAGTGGAAGGACGACAACTATACTGTCTTTTATAAGACCCTCTACTATGTGTTTGAGCAGCTGGCCCGGAACATTGCCGCCGACGGTGAGGGCGCCAGTAAGCTCATCACCTGCACCGTGCAGAGCGCCCGCAGCGAGGAGAGCGCCGAGCGCCTGGCCAAGGCTGTGGTGGGCTCCTCCCTGGTGAAGGCCGCCATGTTCGGCTCCGATGCCAACTGGGGCCGGGTGCTGTGCGCCATGGGCTACTCCAAGGCCCCCTTCCGTCCCGAGTTTGTGGACGTGAAATTCTCCTCCGCCGTGGGGGAGATCCTGGTGTGTGAGAAGGGCGCCGGGGTGGACTTCGACGAGGAGGCCGCCAAGAGCATCCTGTCCCAGGACGAGGTGGTGATCCATGTGGACCTCCATGAGGGGGAGCATGAGGCCACTTGCTGGGGCTGCGATCTGACCTACGACTACGTCAAGATCAACGGCGACTATCGCACCTGATCAAAGGCAATATGGAGGCGATTCCCATGTCATTCAGCGAGGTGGATCGGGCCAAGGTACTGGCTGAGGCCCTGCCCTACATTCAAAAATACTACGGCAAAACCGTGGTGGTGAAATACGGCGGCAATGCCATGATCTCCGACGAACTGCGCCAGGCCGTCATCTCCGATATCATCCTGCTGCGGCTGGTAGGCGTCAACGTGGTGGTGGTCCACGGCGGCGGGCCGGAGATCACCGAGATGCTGGACAAGATCGGCAAAGAGTCCAAATTTGTGGACGGCCTGCGCTATACCGATGAGGAGACCATGGAAGTGGTCCAGCAGGTGCTGTGCGGCAAGGTGAACAAGAATTTGGTGGCCACCCTGAACCGGATGGGCGGCCGGGCCATCGGCCTGTGCGGCATGGACGCCGGCCTGTTCCAGGCCCAAAAGCTGGACGAGAAGTACGGCCTGGTGGGCGAGATCACCGCCGTAGATCCCCAGGCGGTGGTGGACTGCCTGAGCGACGGCTATATCCCGGTGGTATCCACCGTGGCCCAGGGCATCGACGGAGAGAACGCCTACAACATCAACGCCGACACCGCTGCCGCTAAGCTTGCTACCGCCCTGAAGGCGGAGAAGCTGATCCTGCTCACCGATGTACGGGGCCTGATGATGGACCCCAAAAACGACAACACCCTGCTGCCGTTGGTGCGGCTGTCCCAGGTGCCCGGCCTGGTGCAGGACGGCGTCATCAAGGGCGGCATGATCCCCAAGGTGGAGTGCTGCGTGGAGGCGGTGCGCTCCGGTGTGGAGAACGCCGTCATTTTGGACGGGCGCATTCCCCACTCCATCCTGATCGAGCTGCTGTCCGACGAGGGCATCGGAACCATGCTACTGTGAGGTGATATGATGGACCATAAGGAATTGGTGGAACTGGATCACCAGTATATGATGCAGACCTACGGCCGGTTTGATGTAGACATTGACCACGGCCAGGGGGCCACCCTGTACGACCTGGACGGGAAGGAGTACATCGACTTCTCCTCCGGGATCGGGGTCAACTCCATTGGCTACGCCAACCCCAAGTGGGTGCAGGCCATCACCGATCAGGCCGGGAAGCTGGGCCACATCTCCAACCTGTTTTACTCCCAGCCTTATGCAAAATTGGCGGAAAAGCTGTGCCGGCGCTCCGGTATGGCGGCGGCCTTCTTCGGCAACTCGGGTGCTGAGGCCAACGAGGGCATGATCAAGCTGGCCCGGAAATATTCTTTTGATAAGTACGGCAAGGGACGGGGTACCATTATCACCCTGAAAAACTCCTTCCACGGCAGGACCCTTACCACCCTGACCGCCACCGGCCAGGATGTGTTCCACAATTATTTTTTCCCCTTTGCCGATGGGTTCCGGTATGCCCAGGCGGGCAGCGTGGACGCCATTCAGGAGGTGGCGGGCCACGACGTATGCGCCGTCATGCTGGAGCTGGTGCAGGGGGAGGGGGGCGTACTCCCCATGGACCCGGAGTACGTCCATGATCTGGCGGTGCTGTGTGCCGAGCGGGACTGGCTGCTGCTGGTAGACGAGGTGCAGACCGGCGTGGGCCGCACTGGCACCCTGTTTGCCTTCCAGCAGTACGGTATCATTCCCGACGCGGTGTCCTTCGCCAAGGGCATTGCCGGTGGCCTGCCTATGGGTGGCTTTTTGGCCAATGAACGCTGCCGGGATGTGTTGGGTCCGGGTACCCACGCTGCCACTTTCGGCGGCAACCCCATCTGTGCCGCCGCTGCCCAGGTGGTGCTGGACACCCTGGACGAGGACGCCCTGGCCCAGGTGAAGGAGAAGGGCCACTACATCCGCACCCGCATTGAGCATATGGGCCTGTCCAGCCTGGGCCAGACCCGTGGCCTGGGTATGATGATCGGTGTTGAAGTCAAGGGCGAGGAGAGCAACAAAGTGCTGGCTGCCCGACTCATCCGCAACGGCCTGCTGGTGTTGACGGCAGGGTCGGCCCTGCGGCTGCTGCCTCCTTTGACCATCTCCATGCAGGAGATCGACAAGGGACTTGCCATTATGAAGGAGACCCTGCTCTGAGCGCAGGAGAACAGACGAGGTGAATACAATGAAAAAAGACCTGCTCAAGCTACTGGACCTGACCAAGGCCGATATTGTGAAGATTCTGGATACTGCCGACCAGATGAAATACAACCAGAAGCATGGCCTGACCCACCACTATCTGGAGGGCAAGACCCTGGCCATGATCTTTGAGAAAAACTCCACCCGTACCCGGGTGTCCTTTGAGACCGGTATGTTCCAGCTGGGTGGCCACGCCCTCTTCCTCTCCGGCAAGGAGAGCCAGATCGGCCGGGGCGAGCCCATTGAGGACACCGCCCGGGTGCTGAGCCGCTACTGTGACGGTATCATGATCCGCACGTTCGGCCAGGTCGAGGTGGAGACCCTGGCCCGGTATGCGTCCATCCCCGTGATTAACGGCCTCACCGACTTTGCCCATCCCTGCCAGGTGCTGGCCGATCTCATGACCATCCGGGAACACAAGTCCCGGCTGGAGGGCCTGAAGCTGTGCTACATCGGCGACGGCAATAACATGGCCAACTCCCTCATTGTGGGCGGCCTGAAGGTGGGCATGGAGGTGTCCGTGGCCTGCCCCGAGGGCTATGATCCCGATCCCCAGGTGCTGGAATTTGCCCAGAACTGCGGCGGCAAGTTCACCCTGTGCCGGAACCCCAAGGAGGCGGCTGCCGGAGCCGACGCCCTGTTCACCGACGTGTGGGCCTCCATGGGCCAGGAGGGCGAGGCCCAGAAGCGCCGGGCTGTCTTTGAGGGCATCTACCAGATCAATGACGAGCTGATGGCAGTGACCAACCCCGGCTGCATGGTGCAGCACTGCCTGCCTGCCCACCGGGGCGAGGAGATCACCGCTGAGGTCTTTGAGGCCCACGCCGGTGAGATTTTTGACGAGGCGGAGAACCGCCTCCATGCCCAGAAGGCGGTCATGTACCTGCTGATGAACGACGACCATTGAGTACGCGCCCCGGGAGGCTTTCAGCCTTCCGGGGCGGTTTGATTCTTTTCACAAAGCCATACGGATTTTTCTTGACGGATGCCGGGTTCGGTGTTATAGTATCTAGGTAGTCTAAATGTACGGCCTGAACTCACATTTTTGTAGTCATCGTCGGTTCTTCAGACGATGCCAAGAATGTGAGTTTTCTTGTCATTTAGCGCGAAATTTTTTTCAGGAGGTACCATAACATGTATCACGGTACTGTCAAGTGGTTCAATGAGACCAAGGGCTTCGGCTTCATCTCCAACGACGAGGGCGGCGACGACGTGTTCGTTCACTTCTCTGCCATCGTGTGCGACGGCTTCAAGACCCTCCAGGAGGGTCAGAAGGTGACCTACGATGTGGAGCCCGATCCCAAGAACGCTGACAAGCTGCGCGCTGTCAACGTGGTGGCCGCTTGATCGAAACGATATAAGCCGCAAAAAGCAGACCGACGTATGACGTCGGTCTGCTTTTTTGCTTTCCGTTGACAAGCGGAGCAAAGGATGGTACATTTTAAATGAAAATCCAACTCAACAGGATAGAACGCCGGTTTGCCAGCATGGCTGAGCCGGCGCATTTTCGTTGAAAAGCGGAAGGATGAAGGAGTGAAGGATGATGAAATCGGATATTGAGATCGCCCAGGCCTGTACCATGCGTCCCATCCGTGAGGTGGCGGAGCTGGCAGGTGTGGACGAGGACTATCTGGAGTACTACGGCAAGTACAAGGCCAAGATCGACCTGAAGCTGCTGGCCGACCGGGAAGGCAGGCCCGACGGCAAGCTGGTGCTGGTCACCGCCATCAATCCCACCCCGGCCGGGGAGGGTAAGACCACCACCACCGTAGGTCTGGCCGACGGGATGCGCCGGCTGGGCAAGAATACGGTCGTTGCCCTGCGGGAGCCCTCTCTGGGCCCCGTGTTCGGCGTCAAGGGCGGCGCTGCCGGCGGCGGCTATGCCCAGGTGGTGCCTATGGAAGACATCAACCTGCACTTTACCGGCGACTTCCACGCCATCGGCGCGGCCAATAACCTGCTGGCCGCCATGCTGGACAACCACATCCAGCAGGGCAACGAACTGGATATCGACGTCAAGCGCATCACCTGGAAGCGCTGCGTGGACATGAACGACCGGCAGCTGCGCAACATCGTGTGCGGCCTGGGCGGCCGGATGCAGGGCGTGCCCCGTGAGGACGGTTTTGATATCACCGTGGCCTCTGAGATCATGGCGGTGCTGTGCCTGGCCACCGGACTCATGGACCTGAAGGACCGGCTGGGCCGCATGGTGGTGGGCTACTCCCGCTCCGGCGCCCCCATTACCGCCCACGACCTGAAGGCGGAGGGCGCGATGGCCGCCCTGCTGAAGGATGCCATCAAGCCCAACCTGGTCCAGACCCTGGAGGGTACCCCGGCCTTCATCCACGGCGGTCCCTTTGCTAATATCGCCCACGGCTGCAATTCCGTCATGGCCACCCGGATGGCCCTCAAGATGGGGGACTACGCCATCACCGAGGCCGGCTTCGGCGCCGACCTGGGCGCGGAGAAGTTCCTGGACATCAAGTGCCGCCTGGCAGGATTGAAGCCCTCCGCCGTGGTGGTAGTGGCCACCGTCCGCGCTCTGAAGCACCACGGCGGCGTGGCCAAGGCCGACCTGAACCAGGAAAATCTGGAGGCATTGGAGCGCGGCCTGCCCAACCTGCTGCGCCATGTGGAGAACATCACCACCGTGTACGGCCTGCCCTGCGTGGTGGCCATCAACCGGTTCCCCACCGATACCGAGGCCGAGTTGAAACTGGTGGAGGACAAGTGTAAGGCTCTGGGCGTCAATGTGGCCCTCAGCGAGGTGTGGGCCAAGGGCGGCGAGGGCGGCATGGCCCTGGCCAAGGAGGTCATCCGCCTGTGTGAAGAGCCCAATCATTTCTCCTTTGCCTATGAGCTGGATCAGCCCATCGAGGCCAAACTGGCCGATATCGTGAAGAAGGTATACCACGGCGACGGCGTGGTTCTCACCCCCGCCGCCAAGAAGCAGGCGGCGGAGCTTACCGACCTGGGCTTCGGCGGCCTGCCCATCTGTATGGCCAAGACCCAGTACTCCTTCTCTGACAATCAGAATCTGCTGGGGGCGCCGGAGGGCTTTACCGTCACGGTGCGCAATATTAAAGTGTCCGCCGGCGCCGGATTCCTGGTGGCCCTCACCGGCGACATCATGACCATGCCGGGATTGCCGAAAGTACCGGCAGCGGAAAAGGTGGACGTAGACGAGAACGGCAAAATATCCGGCTTGTTCTGAAACTGAAGCGGGCGGCCTAAGGCCGCCCGCTTGTGGAAATGGAGGGAATTACCATAGAGACTGCAAATCAGACCTGTGGGGCTTTTCTGGATGCCCTTGCCTCCAAAGCGCCTGTCCCCGGCGGCGGCGGCGCCTCCGCCCTGGTGGGTGCGTTGGGGGCCGCCCTTTGTACAATGGTAGGCAACTACACGGTTGGGAAGAAGAAATATGCAGCAGTAGAGGCGGATGTAAAGGCGCTGATGGACAAGGCGGAGGATATCCGGGCCAGGCTGCTGGCCCTGGTGGACGCCGACGCCGCTGCTTTTGAACCGCTTTCCAAAGCCTATGCTATCCCCAAAGATGACCCCGGCCGGGGGGAGATCATGGAACGCTGTCTCCGGGACGCTGCCGCCACCCCTATGGCGATTCTGAAGTTGAGCTGTGAAGCGATTGACCTTCACAGCGAAATGCTGGAGAAGGGCAGCGTGATGATGCTGTCCGATGTGGGAACCGGAGTGGTGTTCTGCTGGAGCGCCCTGTACGGCGCGGCGCTCAATGTAAAGGTGAACACCAAGAGCATGGCGGACCGGGCCTATGCCCAGGCGATGAACAACGAGGTGGACGCTCTGGTGGAACGGTACTGGAAGATCGCCGAGCAAGTGTATGAAGCCGTGCTGGGGAGGTTTGCCTGATGGCGGAGTATTGGAAGGGAGCCCCGGTGGCCCAGGCCATGACGGAACGGTTGGCTGTCCGGGCCGACCAACTGAAGGGGTTGGGCATCGTCCCTACCCTGGCTATTGTGCGGGTAGGGGAGCGACCGGAGGATCTGTCCTACGAGCGCGGAGCCGTAAAGCGGTGCGAAAAGGTAGGTATTCGTGTCAAGCAGTTTACCTTGCCTAAGGAATCCAGTCATGGGGATCTGCTGGCAGTGATCCAACAGATCAACGCAGATCGGGAGATCCACGGCTGTCTGCTGTTCCGGCCCCTGCCTCCCCAGATGGACGAGGCGGCCATCTGCGCCGCTCTGGACCCGGCCAAGGATGTGGACGGCATCACGGCGGGATCTTTGGCCGGCGTATTTACCGGCAGCGGCGTGGGCTATCCGCCCTGTACTGCCCAGGCCTGTATGGAGATCCTGGATTACTATGGCTGTGACCTCGCTGGTAAGCGGGCGGTGGTGGTGGGGCGCAGCCTGGTGGTGGGTAAGCCTCTGGCCATGCTGCTGCTGGGAAAGAACGCCACCGTTACGCTGTGTCATACCCGCACTGCCGATCTGGCCTCCGAGTGCCGTCGGGCGGAGGTACTCATTGCCGCCGCCGGCCACGCCAAGATGATTGGACGGGACCACCTGGCCCCCGGCCAGCTGGTGCTGGATGTGGGCATCAACGTGGATCAGGAGGGCAATCTGGTAGGGGATGTTGACTTTGCCGCGGCGGAGGAGCTTGCCGCGGCGGTAACGCCGGTGCCCGGCGGCGTGGGAGCGGTTACTACCTCGGTGTTGGCAGACCATGTGATCCAAGCGGCCTATGATATGAGATAGAAAAAATGAACTGCTGCCCGGCAGCAGTTCATTTTTTATCCAAAAGGAAGCGCCCAATAAGCACCACCTACGGGGTGCGGCATAGTATGGAATGAGACCGGGCCGGACAGCGGGAAGCTCCGCCGCCAGCTCCAGGTTTCTAAATTAAACCGGGAGGTACTTCTATGATGGGGTGCAATAATGGTTGTGGCTGTGGCTTTGGTGGCGGTAGCTGCCTGTGGATCATTCTGATCATTATCCTGCTGTGCTGCTGCTGCGGCGGCGCCGGGAACGGCTATAGCAACAACTGCGGCTGCGGAAACGGCTGCTGCTAAGTGCATAGGTAAGGAGCCCGGAGAACGTCCCATGACGTTCTCCGGGCTCCTTTTTGGTCAGCGGCGGTTGGATGGCCGCAAAGCCCGCCAAGTCCAGTAGGTACCCTCCGCCTCCTGGACAGTATCGTAGTCCCACTGGTGGTCGGTTTGCCGGAGGAAGTCGCTGGTCACATTAAAATAGGTGTGGTGGGCCCCCTCGTTGGCGGCGGGCACGTCCACATAGCCACCCAGCGGATCATCCCAGGTGGTATCCACGGCATACCAGTCGCCATCCAGCTGTACCAGATTCCAGGCGTGGTCCTCCCGGGAGCCGCTGGAGGCCCCAATTACTGTGATGCAGGGAATGTCCAGCAGATCCATAAATAGCTGGAAGGTGTTGGCGTACCCCATGCAGATGGCCTGCCCCTCCACCAGCAGCCCATAGGGATGGCTGCGGTTGGGGGAGGAATG
>NZ_CALWOJ010000084.1 GCF_944383115.1 uncultured Flavonifractor sp.
GGCCCAGAGGAACGGCCTCCACGCCACCTTTATGCCCAAGCCCATCTTCGGCATCAACGGCTCCGGCATGCACACCAACATGTCCCTGTTCAAGGACGGCAGGAACGCCTTCTATGACCCGGATGACCCCCGGGGCCTGTCCAAGACGGCGTACAGCTTCATCGCCGGCCTGCTCTGCCACGTGAAGGGCATGGCGGCCGTCACCAATCCCCTAGTCAACTCCTACAAGCGGCTGGTGCCCGGATATGAGGCCCCCTGCTATCTGGCCTGGTCGGCCTCCAACCGCTCCGCCCTCATCCGCATCCCGGCGGCCCGGGGGCAGTCCACCCGGGTGGAGCTGCGCTCCCCCGACCCGGCCTGCAACCCCTACCTGGAGCTGGCCGTCTGTCTGGCCGCCGGTCTGGACGGCATTGAAAAGGGCCTTACGCCGCCGCCGGAAGTGACCGAGAACATCTTTGCTATGGATCAGGCCACCCGCCAGGCCCACGGTATCGACTCCCTGC
This sequence comes from uncultured Flavonifractor sp., assembly GCF_944383115.1. Classification (GTDB taxonomy): domain Bacteria; phylum Bacillota; class Clostridia; order Oscillospirales; family Oscillospiraceae; genus Flavonifractor. Next base: position 504 of record NZ_CALWOJ010000084.1, read on the forward strand.
CTGGCTCCCTGGAGGAGGCCATCCAGGCCATGAGGGCCGACTCTCTCATTATGGACACTCTGGGCGAACACATCACCAGCAACTACCTGGCGGGCAAGGAGGCCGAATGGGACGAGTACCGCACCCGTGTGTCCTCCTGGGAGCGGGAGAAATACATCATCAACTATTGATTTCTGAGCAACACCCTCCTCACAGTTGGGAGTGAACATCCATGGAACAGGTGATCGTTGCCTTTGAAAACCCCAAAAGCGCCGGGCGCATCAAGGAGATCCTGGAGACCTCGGGTACGGCTTCCTGCATTCTCTGCAAAACCGCCGATCAGATCCGCCGCACAGCGAATAAACTCCACATCTCCGCCGTGATCTGCGGCTTCAAGCTGGCTGACCAGAGCGCGGAGGCCCTGGCAGGCGACCTGCCCTCCTCCTGTGCCGTGCTGGTGCTGGCCTCCCAGAACCTGCTGGATCTGCTGCAGAACGACGACCTTTTCCATCTGCCCGCCCCGGTCTCCAAGGGAGACCTGACCGCATCGGTGCGGATGCTTCTCCAGATGGGGCGGCGGCTGGAGCGGGCCCTGCGGCCTCGCCGCTCCCCGGAGGAGCTGGAAGTCATCCAGCAGGCCAAGGCCCTGCTGATGGACCGCAACGGCATGACAGAGGAGCAGGCCCACCGCTTTTTACAGAAGTCCAGCATGGACAACGGCACAAAATTGATCCAGACCGCCCAAACAGTACTGGACAGCGCAGAATAGGGCAAACTAAACAGCACCGAGACAAGGCGGTCTCACGGCGGCAGTCGGGGACGTACTGCCGCCGTTTTTTTGCAGCCGTCAAACTCACCCGGAAAGGGGAATGAACCATGAAAACAGCAGGCTATCCGCCCCGGGGACTCTATCGCCCCGCCTTTGAACATGACAGCTGCGGTATTGGGGCCGTGGTGGACATCCAGGGCAAACCAAGCCACCAGACGGTGGACGACGCGTTGAAAATTGTGGAGAAGCTGGAACACCGGGCCGGCAAGGACGCCGAAGGCAAGACCGGCGACGGCGTGGGCATTTTGGTCCAGATCTCCCATCGCTTCTTCTCCAAGGCCGCCCAGGCGGCGGGCATCAGCCTGCCCGGCCCCCGGGACTACGGCGTTGGTATGTTCTTCTTCCCTCAGGACACCCTGAAGCGGAACCAGGCCAGAAAGATGTTTGAGGTCATTGCCGAAAAGGAGGGCCTGACCTTCCTGGGCTGGCGGGAGGTACCGGTGTGTCCCCAGATTCTGGGTCAAAAGGCCCGGGACAAGATGCCTGTCATCCAGCAGGCCTTTGTGGCCCGCCCGGCGGACACCGCCCAGGGCCTGCCCTTTGACCGAAAGCTCTATATCGCCCGCCGGGTGTTTGAGCAGTCCAACGACAACACCTATGTGCCCTCCCTGTCCAGCCGCACCATCGTCTATAAAGGGATGTTTTTGGTGGACCAGCTGCGGAAGTTCTACCCCGACCTGCAAAGCAGGGACTACCAATCCGCCATTGCCCTGGTTCACTCCCGGTTCTCCACCAACACCAATCCATCCTGGGAGCGGGCCCACCCCAACCGGCTCATGGCCCACAACGGCGAGATCAACACCATTCGGGGCAATGTGGACCGGATGCTGGCCCGGGAGGAGACCATGTCCTCCCCCCTACTGGACGATCAGATGGACAAGGTGCTGCCGGTGGTCAATGTAAACGGCTCCGACTCCGCCATGCTGGACAACACCCTGGAATTCCTCATGATGGCAGGTATGGATCTGCCTCTGGCTGTCATGGCCTGTATCCCGGAGCCCTGGATGAAGGATAAGGCCATCTCCCGGTCCAAGCGGGATCTGTACCAGTATTACGCCACCCTGATGGAGCCCTGGGATGGCCCGGCTTCCATCCTCTTCTCCGACGGCGACGTGGTTGGGGCGGTGCTGGACCGCAACGGCCTGCGGCCTTCCAGATATTATGTCACCCGAGACGGACGGCTTATCCTGTCCTCCGAGGTGGGAGTCCTGGATATCCCGGCGGAACAGATCGTGGAGAAATCCCGGCTCCAACCCGGGCGGATGCTGCTGGTGGACACCACCCAGGGTCGTATCATCGGAGACAACGAACTGAAGGAGTCCTATGCCGCCCGGCAGCCCTACGGCGAGTGGCTAGACCGCAACCTGCTCCATTTAAAGGATCTGCCCATTCCCAACCGCCGGGTGGAGCGTCACACCAGAGAGGGGCTCCACCGGCTCCAGAAGGCCTTCGGCTACACCTATGAGGATGTGCGCAACACCATCCTTCCCATGGCCCGCACCGGGGCCGAGCCCACCGCCGCCATGGGTACCGACATTCCCCTGGCGGTGCTGGACCACAAGGATCAGCCTCTGTTCAGCTACTTCAAGCAGCTCTTCGCCCAGGTGACTAACCCGCCCATCGACGCCATCCGGGAGGAGATCGTCACCGACACCACTGTGTATGCGGGAGACGACGGCAACCTGCTTACGGAGACGGCGGACAACTGCCGCGTCCTCCAGATCCACAATCCCATCCTCACCTATAAGAATACCCCCCTGGACCGGGCTCTGGACCATCTGGCACTGGCGGTGGACCGGGCCTGGCGGAAGGGGGCCAACATCATCATTCTCTCCGATCGTGAGGTGGATGAGAACCATGTGGCCATCCCCTCCCTGCTGGCAGTATCCGCCATGGAGCAGCACCTGATCCGCACCAAGAAGCGCACCGCCGTCTCCATCCTGCTGGAGTCCGCCGAGCCCCGGGACGTCCACCACTTTGCCACCCTGCTGGGCTACGGCGCCCGGGCCATCAACCCCTATCTGGCGGAGGAGACCATTGTGGAGCTGATCGAGGAAGGCCTGCTGGACAAGGACTACCACACCGCCGTGGCCGACTACCACTCCGCCATCCTCCACGGCATCGTGAAGATCGCCTCCAAAATGGGCATTTCCACCCTCCAGTCCTATCAGTCCGCCCAGATCTTCGAGGCCATCGGCATCGACCAGGCGGTCATTGACAAATACTTCACCAATACCGTCTCACGGGTGGGCGGCATCGGCCTTGGGGAGATCGCCGCTATGGTGGAGCGCAACCACTCCAAGGCCTACGACCCCCTGGGACTGGAGGCCGACCCCACCCTGGACTCTCTGGGCGCCCACAAGGCCCGGTCTGGTGGTGAAGACCATATGTATAATCCCCAAACCATCCACCTGCTCCAGCAGGCCACCCGCCGAGGGGACTACGACCTGTTCAAGCAATACACCGCCCAGGTAAACGACGAGACCAGCCCCCACACCCTCCGGGGCCTGCTGGACATGAAGTATGCCGATACTCCCCTGCCCCTGGAGGAAGTGGAGAGCGTGGACTCCATTGTCAAGCGCTTCAAGACCGGCGCCATGAGCTACGGCTCCATCTCCCAGGAGGCCCACGAGTGTCTGGCCCAGGCCATGAATCTGCTGGGCGGCAAGTCCAACTCCGGCGAGGGCGGCGAGGAACCAGACCGGCTCCACGACCCGGCCCGCAACTCCGCCATCAAGCAGGTGGCCTCCGGCCGTTTCGGCGTCACCAGTGAATATCTGATATCCGCCAAGGAGATCCAGATCAAGATGGCGCAGGGCGCCAAGCCCGGTGAGGGCGGCCATCTGCCCGCCGGGAAGGTATATCCCTGGATCGCCCGGTGCCGCCACTCCACCCCCGGCGTTTCCCTCATCTCTCCCCCGCCCCACCACGACATCTACTCCATTGAGGATCTGGCCCAGCTGATTTACGACCTCAAGTGCGCCAACCGGCAGGCACGCATCTCGGTAAAACTGGTCAGTGAGGCGGGCGTGGGCACCATCGCCGCCGGCGTAGCCAAGGCGGGTGCCCAGGTGGTGCTGGTATCCGGCTATGACGGCGGCACCGGCGCCGCCCCCCGCACCTCTATCCACAACGCGGGCCTGCCCTGGGAACTGGGCCTGGCGGAGACCCACCAGACCCTGATCCAGAACGGGCTGCGGTCCCGGGTGGTGGTGGAGACCGACGGCAAGCTGATGAGCGGCCGGGACGTGGCCATCGCCTGTATGCTGGGCGCCGAGGAGTTCGGCTTTGCCACCGCCCCCCTGGTGACCATGGGCTGCGTCATGATGCGGGTGTGCAATCTGGACACCTGCCCCGTGGGCGTGGCTACCCAGAATCCGGAACTGAGAAAGCGTTTCACCGGCAGGCCGGAATATGTGGTCAACTTTATGCGCTTCATTGCCCGGGAACTGCGGGAACACATGGCCAAGCTGGGAGTACGCACCGTGGAGGAGCTGGTGGGCCGCACCGACCTGCTGGCCGTCCGCACCCCGGCGGTCAACCACCGGGCCGCCACGGTGGATCTGTCCGCCATTCTGGACAACCCCTATGTGGGCGCGGAAAAGACACACTTTGATCCCGCCGACGTCTACGACTTCCATCTGGAGGACACGGTGGACCTGAAGGTGCTGGAGCGCAGACTGGGCAGCGCCCTGGCCCAGGGCGTCCCCAAACGGCTGGAGGTGGCGGTCTCCTCCACCGACCGGGCGGTGGGTACCATTCTGGGCTCCGACATTACCCGGCTCCACGGCGACAGCCTGCCCGGCGGCACCTTCACCGTCAAATGTACCGGAGGCGGCGGCCAGTCCTTCGGCGCCTTCCTGCCCAAGGGCCTGACCCTGGAGCTGGAGGGAGACGCCAACGACTACCTGGGCAAGGGTCTGTCCGGCGGCCGTCTGGTGGTCTATCCCCCCAAAGACAGCACCTTTGATCCCGCGAAAAACATCCTGGTGGGCAACGTGGCCCTCTACGGCGCCACCAGCGGCCAGGCCTTCCTCAACGGCGTGGCCGGCGAGCGGTTCTGCGTCCGCAACTCGGGTGCCACCGCCGTGGTGGAGGGCGTGGGTGACCACGGCTGCGAGTATATGACCGGCGGCCGGATGGTGGTCCTGGGTTCCACCGGCAAGAACTTTGCCGCCGGCATGGGCGGCGGTGTGGCCTATGTGCTGGACGAGGGCCGGGACCTGTACCTGCGGCTCAACAAGGCTCTGGTATTCATGGAGCCGGTGATGGAAAAGCACGACGTCGTCGAGCTGCGGGAACTGATCCAGGCCCACGCCGACGCCACCGGCTCGGCCAAGGCAAACCACATTTTAGCTCACTTTGAGGACTACCTGCCTCTGTTTAAGAAGATCCTGCCCCACGACTACGACCGGATGCTGCGCACCATCGCCCAGTACGAGGAGAAGGGTATGAGCCGGGAGGAGGCCCAGGTAGAGGCCTTCTACGTCAACACCCACCAGAAGGGGGAATAACCATGGGAAAACCCACCGGATTTATGGAATACCAGCGCAGGGGGAATCCCTCTGAATCCCCATTAGAGCGCATCAAGCACTACAATGAGTTTCACCCCCGGCTGGGCCGGGATGAACGACGGCGGCAGGGAGCCCGGTGCATGGAGTGCGGCGTGCCCTTCTGCCAGTCTGGGGCGGTACTGAACGGCATGGTGTCCGGCTGCCCCCTTCACAACCTAATCCCAGAGTGGAACGACCTCATCTACACCGGCAACTTCACCCACGCCCTGGAGCGGCTTTTAAAGACCAACAACTTCCCCGAGTTTACCGGCCGGGTGTGTCCCGCCCTGTGCGAGGCGGCCTGCACCTGCAGCCTCCACGGAGATCCGGTCACTGTCAAGGACAATGAGCTGGGCATCATTGAGGATGCCTGGGACCGGGGCCTCATGTCTCCCCGGCCTCCCAAAGCCCGCACCGGCAAAAGGGTCGCGGTGGTGGGCTCCGGCCCCGCCGGTTTGGCCTGCGCCGACCAGCTCAACCGCCGGGGCCACAGCGTTACCGTCTTTGAGCGGGAGGACAGGCCCGGCGGCCTTTTGATGTACGGTATTCCCAACATGAAGCTGGAGAAGCCGGTGGTCCAGCGGCGGCTGGACAAGATGGCCGCCGAGGGGATCACATTTCGCACCGGCGTGGATGTGGGCAAGGACCTCAGCCCGGAGCAGCTGCGGCGGGACTTTGACGCGGTGGTGCTGTGCTGCGGCGCTGCCCAGCCCCGGGATCTGGCTGTCCCTGGCCGGGAGCTGGACGGGGTGTGGTTCGCGGTGGACTTTTTAAAGGAGACCACCCGTTCCCTGCTGGACTCCGGCCTGGCCGAGGGTACCTACCCCTCCGCCAAGGGTAAGCACGTTGTCATCGTAGGCGGCGGCGACACCGGCAACGACTGCGTGGGCACCTGCATCCGCCACGGCTGCGCCAGCGTGACCCAGCTGGAGATGATGCCCAAGGCCCCCGATCAGCGGGCAGAAAACAACCCCTGGCCGGAGTGGCCAAGGGTGTGCAAAACCGATTACGGCCAGGAGGAGGCTATCGCCTGCTTCGGCCACGATCCCCGGATTTACGAGACCACCGTTGCCGAGCTGATGGGCCACAAGGACGGCAAGCTGAAGGCCGTCAAGACCGTACGGCTGGGCCGGGATCACCAGCCCATTCCCGGCACCGAGGAGGTTCTGGACTGCGACCTGCTTCTTATCGCCGCCGGATTTTTAGGACCCCAGGCCTATGTTCCCCAAGCCTTCGGGTTGGCCCTGACCAACCGTTCCTGCGTCCAAACGGCGGAGGGAGGCTGCGCCACCGGCGTGCCCGGCGTCTTTGCCGCCGGTGATATGCGGCGGGGCCAGTCCCTGGTGGTGTGGGCCATCCAGGAGGGCCGTGAGGCCGCCCGGGAAGTGGATCAGTATCTCATGGGATACACTAATCTATAAAAACAGGCCCCGGCATAGCGAACAGAGAACCGCCCCAGATTGTGCGGATAGTTCAAAAAAGCCCCGATAGGAAATAATAAGTTTTAGGCGGAGAGGCGTCGCGTCAGCGGCGCCTCTCCGCCTAAAACGTAGCACTTAGGTTCGGTTCATATGCCGGGAGGCTATTTTATAAATGTTACTTCAAAATTCCATGAAGGAAAATCTCCGTCAACGTATCCACAATTTGTTCATCGCTGTACTGAGGCTGGATCCCCACCACAATTTTATATTGGATGGCACAGCCAAACAGGGATCCTACATAGGTTTTAGCTGCCAAATATAAATCCAGTCCATCCCGAAGCTGAATCTGCCCTGCATATTGTTTCAAAACCGTCTCCAGGCATCGCGCCACATAGCCAATCCCGTTTTTATGATACATATTACTGATCTCCGGGTGGCGGTTGGAGTCCCGAATAATAGCTCTGGTAAAGGCGGTGCGTTCCGGCGTATTAAAGATAGACAGATAGGCAAGCCCAATACGTTTGACCGCCGCTTCCAGATCAAAATCGCCGATCTCCGGCTGAATGCTCAGAAAGTTAAAATGGAATGGCGTCTCCTGCATAACCGCAGAATAGAGAGCTTCCTTATCTTTAAAATACTGATACAACGAAGCCTTGGAGTAACCTGATTCCCGGGCAATCATGTCCATAGACACGCCGTCATACCCATGCTCCCCAAACAGAATCAACGCTGTTTGGAGAATGGAAGTGCGATTGGCATTGTATACGTCCTGAAGCGCCTCATCTTCCGAAATATTTAAATTCTGAAAGAGATCTTTCTTCCCATTAAAATAGAGATAAATGGTCGAAGGGGATATGCCGGCCCGTTTCGCGATACTGTTGATGGTGGTCCCCTTGTAGCCCTCCTGCTGGAAGATTTCTTTGGCCGTTTTCAAAATTTTTTCTCTGACTTCGGTCTCCATTTGCAGTTCCCCCTTCTGTTCCGGCACCGGCGGAACGTCTCTTCTCTCCGCCATAATGCACCGCCGGACTCCGGGCCGTACAGGGACCCGGCACAGGCAAACCCGCACCGTAGACAGCGTACAAACCAGATAGTCTTAGTTTATCCTGTTATCCAAATGATGTCAAGACAATCTCCCCCAGCGTCCTCGCCTGCTAGTCTCTCAGTATTCCGCACAACATTTTCTCCCTATTTTTGTGAAAAACACATATTTCCCCTTTCCCAGTGTGTAATAATATAATAATCCTTTACAGTATTGTGTTGTTATGATATTCTTTCAACCGCAGTAACAATTGCTACTGAACGTTCCATTTATATTATTGCCAGGGGAGGAGTTTTGCTATGCGACGCATTGACCTGGAAAATCACTTCTATGACCAGAGTCTTATCGACGCACTGGCCGCACGAGCCTGTCCCCACCCCCCCCCCCCCCCCCCCCCCACCCAACACCGACCCCC
>NZ_CALWOJ010000085.1 GCF_944383115.1 uncultured Flavonifractor sp.
GGCGCCTCTCCACCTAAAACTTATTTTTCCTACCAGGGCGCTTTTTTGTACTGTCCGCACAATTTGGAGCAGTTCAACGCCGTGGGGACGCTTTTTAATTGCTGGTTAGCAACAGCAAATCTTTTGAGGGCAGTTCCAGCCACAGGGGGTCAAGTCCCGCCAGGGCCGCCCAGCGATCCTTCTCCAGCTCGATGCGCAGCCGGGAGAAACCCTGGCTGCCGCCGGGGGTGGACAGCATGACCACCGTGGAGAACACATTCTCCACCACCCGCTCCACTTTGCAGGGGAGCGTGTTGGGGCCGGGGCCATTCACGGGTCTGATGTAGTGTGCCCGGACACCGATGTGGGTCAGACCCTCCGGCAGAGGCTGGCCCGGGTTCAGGGTCACACCCCAGTCCAGGGCCTCCACCATGCCGTCCGCTGTGGCCTTGGCCCGGGACACGTTCTTGCAGCCGGACAGCAGGCAGGCCGACAGGGTGCGGGGCGCCTCAAAGAGTTCATGCACCGGCATCATGGCCTGGGAAGCGCCGTTGTCCAGCACGCACACCTGCTGGCACAGCCGCTGCACCTCGTCCCGGTTGTGGGTAACGAAGAGGACGGGGCCGTCGAACGCCGACAGCAGGTCGGCCAATTCCAGTTCCACCTGCCATTTCAGGTAGCTGTCCAGTGCGGAAAAAGGCTCGTCCAGCAGCAGCACCTCCGGCCTGCTGGCCAAAATACGGGCCAGCGCCACCCGCTGCTGCTGCCCGCCGGACAGCTGCCGTGGGTACTTGCGCTCCTGCCCCTCCAGATAGAAGGAGGAGATCAGGCGGTTTACCGTCTCTTTCCGGGCGGTCTTGTCCTTTACGCCCACGGCGATGTTCTGTTCCACAGTCATATTGGGGAAGAGGGCGTAGTTTTGGAAGAGGTAACCCACCCGCCGCTGCTGAGGAGGCAGGTTGATCTTCTGCTCAGAGTCAAAGAGTACCCTGCCGTCCAGCACAATGCGCCCCCGATCCGGCCGCTCGATGCCGGCAATGCACTTGAGGGTCAGGCTCTTACCGCAGCCGGAGGCGCCCAGCAGGCCGGTGACGGCGCCGCTCTGGGTGCAGAAGGAGGCGTCCAGCTGAAAGTTACCGAAGTTTTTGTGGATATCCACTTCCAGCCTCATCACTCCACCTCCCCGGAGACCGGTGCGGCCCGGCGGCGGGGCCGGCGATCCTTCTTTTCCAGCATGTTGACACACAGCAGCACCACCGCGGAGATAAGCAGGTTGATGAGTACCCACTGCATGGCTCCGGCGTCGTCGCCGGTGCGCCAAAGCTGGTACACCGTAGTGGAGATGGTGGCGGTCTTGCCGGGGGTATACCCTGCGATCATGGCGGTGGCGCCGTACTCGCCCAGGGCCCGGGCGAAAGCCAGCACGGTGCCGGCGATGATGCCCTGTTTGCAGCAGGGCATCATGACATGCCAGAAGATCCAGGTGTTGGACTTGCCCAGGGTGCGCCCCGCCTGGGCCAGGGTGACGTCAAAGGACTCAAAGGCGCCTCGGGCGGTGCGGTACATCAGGGGAAATGCCACCACCGCCGAGGCAAAGATGGCGGAGTACCACACCATGGTCAGCCGCAGGCCGAAGGTATCCAGCACCCAAAGCCCGATGGTGCGCTTTGGCCCCAGCAGCCGCAGCAGGAAGTAGCCCACCACGGTGGGGGGGAGGACCAGGGGGAGGGTGAGGATCACGTCCAGCACACCCTTCACCAGCCGGGGCAGCCTGGCCACATAGTAGGCGGCGGCAATGCCCAGAAAGAAGATGAGGGCGGTGGAGATGGCCGCGATACGCAGGGAGTTGAACAGGGGATAGAGATCCATAGACGTACCTGCCTTTTCAAAGGGGCCTGCTCTTTGGGACAGGCCCGTATCTTTACTGGATGACGGTAAAGCCCACGCCTTCCAGCAGGTTGATGGCGTTCTCGTCGGTGTGCAGGTAATCCAGGAAGGCCTGGGCGGCGGCCTGGCTGGCTTCGCTGCCGCCGCACTTCAGGACGGCGGCGGGGTAGATGACCTGGTCGCACATGTCGGCAGCGGCCTGATCCACCACGTTCAGTTCATAGGTGAAGGCGTCGGTGGCGTAGATGATGCCGCAGTCCACGGCCCCTTCTTTCACCTGATTGGCCACCTCGGAGACGTTGGAGGCGTAGGTCACCTTGCCGTCAGCCTCCAGAGCGGTGATGTCAATGCCCAGGGTGTCCAGGATCTGGAGAGAGTAGGCCCCCACAGGTACGTCGTCGTTGCCCAGGCAGAGCAGAGACAGCTTGTTGGTAGCCAGATCGGAGAAGGACTGGATGTCCTTGGGGTTGTCGTCGGGGACTGCCAGCACCACCTTGTTCTCCACAAAGTTGATGCGGGTGTCGGACAGCACAAAGTCCAGCCCCTCGTTGGTGCCGGTGGTGTCGGCGCTGTCCAGCTGATTCATCTGCTTCTGGGCGGCGGAGATGAAGAGGTCGCACACCGCCCCCTCCTCGATCTGGGTCTTGAGGGTGCCGGAGGAGTCAAAGGTGAAGGTGAGCTTCACGTTGGGCGCCACCTCTTTGTACAGGTCGGCGATCTGGGTGAGGGTGGCCTCCATGGAGGCGGCGGCGAATACCACCACCTCCACCTCCTCGGCCTGGGCGGGGGTGGTTTGGGCGGGGGTGTCGCTGTTCTGGGCGGGGCTCTCGGCGGCACCGGAATTGCCGCCGCCGCAGGCGGCCAGGCCTAAGGCCAGGGCCAGGGTCAGGGCCAGGGATACGAGTTTTTTCATGCTGCATTCTCCTTTACAAAATGGTAGGCGGCCCCGTTTCCAGGAACGCCCCGGCCCGCCGCCATGACGTTAAACGTTTTAGGCGATACGGGCTCGAAGAATTTATATAAAATGAGCCGTCAGGCTCACTTTATCCGCATGTCGTCCTTCCATACCTCACGGGAGCCCAGCGAAGCGGGTCCCGTGAGGAGAGCCGGAATCAACGAAGTGGAGTGGAGGCCCGGCATCTGCCGGGCGGAACGGAGCGCAGTTTATTCCGGCGAGGCGCAGTTGCCCGCAGTCCCCTTGAGGATCTCCAGGCCGTGGCCCAGAGCGGGGAGGATGAACTCCAGGCACTCCCGCACCGCTTTGGGACTGCCCGGCAGATTAACCATGAGGGCCTGTTTCCGGATACCCGCCGCCGCCCGGGAGAGCATGGCACGGGAGGTGATCTGGAGGGACTGCCACCGCATGGCCTCGGCGATGCCGGGTGCGGGACGCTCGGTGACAGCCAGGGTGGCCTCCGGGGTCAGGTCGGTGGGGGAGAAGCCGGTGCCGCCGGTGGTGAGGATCAAATCGGCCAGGTCATTGTCGCACAGCCGCTTTAGTTCCGAGGACAGCGGTTCCAGCCCGTCGGGCAGCAGGGCGGTGTGAACCACTTCGTAGCCCGCGCCCTCCACCAGTTCCCGGATCACCGGGCCGCTTTTGTCCTCCCGCTGTCCGGCGTAGCCGGAGTCGCTGAGGGTGATGATGGCTACCCGCATATTCAGCCCTCCTCCACGATGGTGAGGTCGTCCCCCACCGAAATGGTGCCTCCGTGGAGTACCTTGGTGAATACACCCTCCCGGGGCATGATGCAGTCCCCCATGACTTTGTAGATCTCACAGTGGGCGTGGCACTGCTTGCCCACCTGGGTCAGCTCCAGCACCACGTCGTTGCATTTGAATTGAGTGCCAATGGGCAGAGCCTTGAAGTCATAGCCCTCCACCACCAGGTTTTCCCCGAAGGCGCCGTGGTCCACCACCGCGCCCCTGGCTCGGAAGTCCTCCACCTGCTCGTGGGAGAGGAGGGACACCTGCCGGTGCCATTTGCCGGCGTGGGCGTCGCCCTGGATACCCCAGTCCTCCACGAACTGGGCGGAGCCCACATTTTTCTTCTGGGTGCCTTTCTGTTCACTGACACAGACGGCCATCACTTTGCCCATGTTCTTATCCTCCAATTTGATTCATGTTGCGGCCTTCGTCCGCAGCCTGCTTGTCCCCGCCGAAGTGGTGGCTGGCCGGTTTGCTTCGGATGGCCTCCCCAATGGCCGCCTGAAGGGCGGCATCGTCTGCGCCGGCCTCCAGCAGGGCTTTCAGATCCACCCCCTGGTCGTATTGCAGGCAGGTTTTGAGAAAACCGGCGGCGGTGAGCCGCACCCGGTTGCAGCCGGAGCAGAACTGATGGGTCATGGCGCTGATGAAACCCACCCGGCCGGTAAAGCCGGCGAAGGTCAGGTACCGGCCCGGGCCGTCGCCCCCTCCCTGGGGACAGGGGAGGGCGGGGCCGAAGGTGCGCTCTAGGATCTCCCGCACCTCCTGCTCGGTACGGCGGGGGAGGGCGGAACCCAGGCCGATGGGCATCAGTTCAATAAAGCGGACGTCCAGCCGGCAGCTGCGGGCCAGTTCCGCCAGAGGGATCAGCTGGTCGTCGTTTTCCCCGGTGGGGACGCAGTTCACCTTGACCCGCAGGCCGGGGGCGGCCAGGGCGGCCTCCAGCCCGGCCAGGGCCTGGGGCAGCGCGTCCCGGCGGGTGATATGAGCAAATTGAGCCCGGTCCAGAGTGTCCAGGCTGAGATTGATCCCGTCCAGCCCGGCCTGCAGAAGGTCGGGCAACTGTTCGACCAGCAGCAGGCCGTTGGTGGTGAGGGTGACGGATGCAATGCCGTCAATAGCCTTCAATGCCTCCACCAGACCGGCCAGACCTTTGCGTACCAGCGGTTCCCCACCGGTGAGCCGGACCTTTTTGATCCCCAGGGCGGCGGAGGCCCGGACGATGCGGACGATCTGCTCGTAGGTGAGGATGGCGCTGTGATCCACCCATGTCACGCCCTGGGCGGGCATGCAGTACCGGCAGCGCAGGTTGCAGCGGTCGGTGACGGAAATGCGGAGATAGGAGATCTCCCGGCCAAACTGGTCAAGCATGGGACAGCGCCTCCTCTCTCAGACGCAGCAGGAAGCGAACTGCGGCTGCCGGGTCGTGGAGGGGCAGCACCGGCACGCCCAACCCGTCCAGCGGCAGGTCGGTGACCAGGGCCAGCAGGGTGGCCGGATCGGAGACCGGCGTCTCTGAATTGCCCTTGCGCACCACTTCCAGCTTGGGCCAGTCGGTGTGCTTGAAGCCCTCCAGCAGGATGAGATCCGCATCGGGAAACTGGGCGATGAGATCCAGCTCCGTTACCGGCTGCCGCTTCACCAGCTTGAACTTCTCCCCGTCAAAGATGGCGGTGCCCGCCGCCCCAGCCGCCATGAAACGGCCGGTGTCGGTGCCGGAGGGGTCGGGGTCAAAGCGGTGGCCGTCGTGCTTGACCACAGCCACAGTGAGACCTGCCTCCACCAGCAGGGGGAGCATGGCCTCGATGAGGGTGGTCTTGCCCGAATTTTTCACCCCGGATATGGCCACCACCAGCGGCTTATTCACGGTCATACACCCCCGATTTGCCGCCCTCCTTGTGAACCAGGTGGATCTCGCCCAGCTCCATCCCCTTGTCGATGGCCTTGCACATGTCGTAGATGGTGAGCAGGGCCACGCTCACCCCGGTGAGGGCCTCCATCTCCACGCCGGTCTTGCCGGAGAGCTTGACGGTGCAGGTGGCCCGCACGGCGCAGGCCTCCTCCAAAATTTCAAAATCCACCGACAGGTGGCTGAGCAGCAGGGGATGGCACAGGGGAATCAGCTCCCAGGTGCGCTTGGCGGCCATGATGCCCGCCACCCGGGCCACACCCAGCACGTCGCCTTTGGCTGCGGTGCGGCCGGTGATGGCCGCCAGAATGGCGGGGGTGAGCTTGATGGTCCCCTCGGCCACCGCGGTGCGGCAGGTGGGCTCCTTGCCGGTCACGTCCACCATAATGGCGTTGCCCGCCTCGTCAAAGTGATTGAAAACAGGTTCCATAACAGCCTCCTGCACAATTTGTAGGGGCCGATGCCCACATCGGCCCGTCGCTGGTTACAGCAGCAGCACCCGCACCCGGGTGCCCACCGCCGCCGGAGGCGAGCCCGCCGGCAGCTCCACCAGACAGTTGCACCCCACCAGGGAGGAGAGCATCCCGGAGGCGTGTCCCTCCGGCAGGGTGATGTGTCCATCTTCATACCGGCCCCGGATGAATCGCCGCCTGGGGCTGGCCTTGGGGAAGGGGGTGTCCAGCACACCCTCACCCCATCGGGGCATTTCCTCCCCCGCCAGGGTGGCCAGCAGGGGCCGGGCCAGCAGCTCAAAGGTGGTGAAGGCGGCGAAGGGGTTGCCCGACAGAGACAGGATGGGTTTGTCCTGCCAGGTGGAGTACATGGCGGGGGTACCCGGCTTCAGATCCACCTTCCAGAACACCCGCTGAGCCCCCAGCAGGGGGAGGGCCTGGTGGAAGATGTCCCTGTCGCCCACCGACACGCCGCCGGTGGTGATGAGGGCGTCGCAATCCGCCAGCAGTTCCGCCATCGCCTCCGCCACAGCGGCAGGGGAGTCGCCCTGGTGGGCGGCCCGCGCCTCAAAGCCCAGTTCCCGCAGCCGGGCGGAGAGCAGCATCCGGTTGGAGCCGTAGATCTTCCCGGCGGGCAGGGGCTGACCGGCTTCCACCACCTCGTCCCCGGTGGTGAGCAGCCCCACCTTTGGCCTGCGGCATACGGGAACCTCAGTGATGCCGGCGCCGGCCAGCAGCCCCAGGGCGGCGGCGTCCAGCCGGACGCCCCCCCTGAGCAGCAGACTGCCCGCCCGGTAGTCCTCCCCTTGGTAGACATAATTCTTGCCCGGCGGGAGCGCAGCGTAGACCGCCACCGGGTTTTCCTGGTTGGTATCCTCCTGGGCCACCACGCAGTCGCAGCCGGGGGGCAGCATGGCCCCCGTCATGATGCGGACGGCCTGACCGGGTTCCAGCGGGCGGCGGGGCGCGTCTCCGGCATACAGGGTCTCCGTGACGGTCAGCACCGCCGGGTGTTGGGGGGAGGCCCCTGCCAGGTCGGCGGAGCGGAGGGTGTAGCCGTCCAGCGGGGAGCGGTCAAAGGGAGGCTGATCCAGGGGGGCGGTCATATCCGAGGCCAGGGTACGGCCCAGAGCCTCCGGCAGGGGCAGCAGCTCCATGCCCAGGGGGGAGAGGGGGGCGGTTATCCGGGCCACAGCCTGCTCCAGGGACAGATTGGTGAACATACTCAGTACCCCTTGCCGAAGGGGCAGATGGGATAATGGCACTCAGGGCAGCCCAGGCACAGCCCGCCGTGGCCCAGGGCTTTCAGGTCGGCCCGGCCAATCCGCACGCCTGCGGCAATGCGGGGCAGGACCAGGTCGAACACCGTGGCCTTGGCATACATCACGCAGCCGGGCAGGCCCAGAATGGGGGTGTTGTCCCCGAAGTAGCCCAGCAGGAACATGGCCCCCGGCAGTACGGGCGCGCCGTAGGACACGATGTCCGCGCCGGTATCTTTGATGGCGCCGGGGGTGCGGTCGTCCGGGTCCACGCTCATGCCGCCGGTACACAGGATCAGATCCACCCCCTTGGCCTTGTAGTCCAGGGCGGCGGCGGTGATGGCGGCCCTGTCGTCTCCGGGCAGGCAGTGGTGGGTGACTTCAATGCCGTAGGCGGCCAGTTTCTGGATGATGACAGGGGTAAAGCTGTCCTGGATGAGGCCCTTGGCCACCTCGCTGCCGGTGGTGATGAGGCCGCAGGTTTTCAGCTTCCAGGGAGTGAGGGTGAGGATAGGGGTGCCTCCGGCCCGTTCCTCCACCTGCCGCAGCTTGTCCTCGTCAATGACCAGAGGGATGATGCGGGTACCCGCCAGCTTGTCCCCCTTGTGGACGGCGGTATTGGTGTGGCGGGTGGCGATCATGATCTCGTCCTCGCCGTTCAGAGCATTGAGCCGCTCCACATCCACCTGAAACAGGCCGTCTGCGTCGGCGATCAGTTCAATCTTGCCCTCCTTCACCGGCGTGGGGTGCATAAAGTCATTCTGGCACAGGGCGCGCAGCCGGTCGGCGGCCTCATTCTCATGGAGGGTTCCGGGCTGCTTTTCCCATACATACAGATGCTCTTTGCCCATGCTCAGCAGCACCGGGATATCTTCCTCAGTGACGATATGTCCCTTGCGGAACCGGGCGTCCTTGGTAACGCCGGGGATGATCTGGGTCAGGTCATGGCAGAGTACATGACCCACCGCCTGGCAGGTGTCAATCAACTTCATGGAAGAACCTCCTTTAATAAAAAGAGAGCGCCGCTTTGAGGCGGCGCTCTCAGGCCGAGAGGGTATACTTCCCCCCGGGAAAAGCGGCCCCTTTTCAAAGCGGAAGGTCGGCCCGTTTCCAGACCGGCCCTGGCGGAGCGCCATAGGCAAAGCCCTTAGGCGGTACCGCTCGGAGCATACTGAATTTTAATCAGCATAGCACAAATTTTGTCATATTGCAATGGTCAGCGGGGACAGGATAGAGAAGATATTATATCATGTGGGAAGAAGCGTCGCCACAGAAAGAAAAATCGCCCTCTTTTTAAAAGAGGGCAATTTCATGGAGCTAGTGGTGGGAATCGAACCCACGGCCTGCTCATTACGAGTGAGCTGCTCTACCTCTGAGCCACACTAGCGT
>NZ_CALWOJ010000086.1 GCF_944383115.1 uncultured Flavonifractor sp.
ATTACATGGAGGTGAAGATACAATGGTTAAGATCAGACTGCGTCGTATGGGCGCCAAGAAGGCTCCCTTCTACCGCATCGTGGTGGCTGACTCCCGCTATCCCCGTGACGGCCGTTTCATCGAGGAGATCGGCACTTACAATCCTCTGACCCAGCCCGCCGAGATCAAGGTGGACGCCGAGCGCGCCCAGGCCTGGATTAAGACCGGCGCTCAGCCCACTGAGACCGTGAAGGCTCTGCTGAAAAAAGCTGGCGCCATCTGATAGGAGGGCACAGCTGGCATGAAGGAACTGCTCACCTATATCGCCCGCAGCCTGGTGGATCACCCCGACGCGGTGGAGGTCACTGAGCATGCCGGCGAGAGCGAGACCGTCCTGGAACTTCGGGTGGCCCCCGAGGACATGGGCAAGGTGATCGGCCGCCAGGGCCGTATCGCCAAGGAGATCCGCACGCTGATGCGCTCCGTGGCCCAGCGCCAGGGCACCAAGGTTTCCGTCGAGATCGTCGACTAACTCCGGGGGATCTCCCCCGGATATGAAAAAGCCGACCGACCACAGGGCCGGTCGGCTTTTTCATATCTATTAGATCATTTTATATGCAGGGTGATACCGATGAAAAATCAATTTTTAGAGGCCGGCCAGATCGTGAATACGCATGGCATTCAGGGGGAAGTGAAGATCGTCCCCTGGTGTGATTCCCCGGAATTTCTCTGCCAGTTTGATGTACTATATATGGATGGGCGACCTGTGAAAATCCGCTCAGCCCGCATCCACAAGGGCAACGTGCTGGCCTTTCTGGAGGGGGTTGACGATGTGAACGCCGCCATGGCCCTGAAAGGCAAGACGGTATTCATCGACCGCACCGGCGTGGAGCTGCCCGACGGACGTCACTTTATTGCCGACCTGATGGGTCTGGATGTCATCAACGCCGCTACCGGCGAGAAGATCGGCGTGGTATCCGATGTACTCACCCCGCCCGCCCACGAGGTCTATGTGGTCAAGGGCGAACACGAGTATATGATTCCCGCCGTCGATGAATTCCTGGCGGAAACCAACGTGGAAGGCGGCTATATCAAGGTCCGCCTCATTGAGGGGATGCGCACTGATGTATAGCATTGATATTATGACCCTGTTTGATCTGACGGTAGGCGATATGATGAACGAATCTATCCTGGGCCGGGCCCAGGAACGGGATATCATCCGCATTGAAGCCCATCAGATCCGGGATTATACCCTGAACAAGCAGAAGCAGGTGGACGACTACCCCTACGGCGGCGGTCGTGGTGCGGTGATGCAGGCCGACCCCCTCTACCAGTGCTGGAAACACATCGTAGACACCCACGGCCCCGGACACACCATCTACCTCTCCCCCGCCGGCGCAACCTTTACCGAGGCTCACGCCCGCCGGCTGCGGGATGACTACGATCACCTGATTTTGGTGTGCGGCCACTACGAAGGTATCGACGAACGGTTCATTGAGGAATGTGTGGATGAAGAGATCTCCATCGGCGATTTCGTACTCACCGGCGGCGAGTTGGCCGCCATGGTGGTGGCCGACGCGGTAGCCCGGTTGGTGCCCGGCGTGCTGGCCGACCCGGAGTGTTTTGAAAATGAGAGCCACTGGAACGGGATGCTGGAATATCCCCAGTACTCCCGCCCCGAGGAGTGGCACGGCCGAAAAGTCCCCGCCATCCTCCGCTCCGGCGACCACAAGAAGGTAGCCCAGTGGC
The DNA here is from genome assembly GCF_944383115.1 of uncultured Flavonifractor sp. Lineage (GTDB taxonomy): Bacteria > Bacillota > Clostridia > Oscillospirales > Oscillospiraceae > Flavonifractor. Next base: position 1,729 of record NZ_CALWOJ010000086.1, read on the forward strand.
GGCGGAAACAGTCCATCCTCCGCACCCGCCAGCGGCGGCCCGACCTGTACGAAAAGCTGGACCTGTCCTCCAAGGAGGACCAGAAGCTGCTGCGCGAACTGGAGGAAGAGGCAACACAATCCTAATTGAGACTGGAGGAGTCAAAATGAGTCATTGGGTCAATCAGTCCGTTTTCTATCACATCTATCCTCTGGGGTTCTGCGGAGCGCCGGAGTATAACCCCGGCGGGGCCCCTGTCCCCCGGCTGGACAAGCTAAAAGACTGGATCCCTCACCTGAAGGAACTGGGGGTCAACGCCCTCTACCTGGGTCCCGTGTTCCAGTCGGTGAAGCACGGCTATGACACCACCGACTACTTCCAGATCGACTGCCGCCTGGGAGACAACGACTCCTTTGCCGCCCTGTGCGACGCCCTCCACGAAAACGGCATCCGTGTGGTGCTGGACGGCGTATTCAACCATGTGGGCCGTGGCTTCTGGGCCTTCCGTGACATACAGGAACACGGCCAGAACTCTCCCTACTGCGGCTGGTTCCACGACCTGAACTTCGGCGGCCCCTCCCCTATGGGCGACCCCTTCTGGTACACCGCCTGGCAGGGCCACTATGAGCTGGTGAAGCTCAACCTTCGCAACCCCGACGTGGTGCGCCACCTGCTGGATGCGGTGGGAATGTGGATGGACAAATTTCACATCGACGGCCTGCGGCTGGATGCCGCCGACTGCGTGGATTTTGATTTCTTCCGCACCCTCAAGGGCTTTGTCAAGGGCAAGGACCCGGACTTCTGGCTCATGGGCGAAATCATCCACGGGGACTATGCCCGCTGGGCCAACCCGGAGATGCTGGACAGCGTCACCAACTACGAGTGCTGGAAGGGTCTGTGGTCCTCCCACAATGATAAAAACTACTTTGAGATCGCCCACTCCCTCAACCGCCAGTGCGGCCCCGGCGGCATTTACCGCAATATTACCCTCTACAACTTCGCCGATAACCACGACGTGGACCGGCTGGCTTCCAAGCTGACTAATCCGGCCCACATCAACAACCTGTACACTCTACTGTATACCATGCCCGGCGTGCCCTCCCTCTACTACGGCAGCGAGTGGGCCATCCAGGGCCAGCGTACCAAAGACTCCGACGCCCCCCTACGCCCCTGCCTGGACCTGAAGGAGATGATGGCCCTGGATCAGAGTCTGTGCGGCCATCTGGCCAAACTGGCCGCTATCCGCTCCGCCTTCCCCGCCCTCCGGGAGGGACAGTATGAGAACGTGATCATCAAGAACCAGCAGCTGGTGTTCCGCCGTGCCACCGACAGCCAGCGGGTCTATGTGGTCCTCAACCTGGAGCCCCAGGAGGTCCACATGGAGTTCCCACACCAGGAGCCGGTACTCCAGGATGTGCTGAACGATAACGCCATCTTCAACAACGACGGCGGCCGTTCCTGGCTCCCTGTTCCCCCTTATTCTGCCCGTATCCTGGTGGGCGCCCCCGACCGCTTTGTCTGGTAACACGGCTTCTTTTCCCTGATTATTCACACTTTATCCCTTTACTTTTCTTACGGATAGTGATACAATAGCGCCAACGAGTAATCTCATCTTTAAAATCATATTCGAGGATTTTTGTTATGAGTTTCAAGATCATTGTCGATAGCTGCTGTGACCTTACTCCCGCCCAGCTGCGGGAGGACTGCTTTATCAAGGTTCCCCTCACCATCCGCGTGGGGGATGAGACTATTGTGGATGACGAATCTTTTGATCAAAAAGCCCTACTGCAAAAGATGCGGGATTGTCCTACCGCTCCCCAGTCCGCCTGCCCCTCCCCCGCCCAGTACATGGAGGCCTTCGACTATGGGGCGGACGACATCTATGTGGTCACCCTGTCCGCACTGCTGTCCGGTTCCCACAACGCGGCGGCCCAGGCCCGCAGTCTGTGGCTGGAGGATCATCCCGGGGCCAACATTCACATTTTCAACTCCTGCTCCGCCTCCGCCGGCGAGGTGCTGGTGGCCTTAAAGCTCCAGGAGCTGGCGGAAGCCGGCCTGGACTTCACCACTGTGGTGAGCAAGGCCTCTCAGTATATTGAGGAGATGAATACTCTCTTTGTGCTGGAGACCCTGGATAATCTGCGGAAAAACGGGCGGCTCACCCGCACCCAGGCCCTGGTGACCAGTACACTGCATATCAAGCTGCTGATGGGCTCCACCCCTGAGGGCGAGATCTGCAAAAAGGGTCAGGCGCTGTCCATTAAGCAGGCCCTGAGCAAAATGGCGGCTATGATGGCGGCTGACCCCAACCACGCCGGACGGCGACTGTGCATTGTACACTGCAACTGTCTGGATCGGGCGTTCCATCTAAAGGCGTTGGTGCAAAAGCAGTGCAAATTTTCTGAGATCCTCATTGGCGATACCGGCGGTATTTCCACGGTGTATGCCAACGACGGCGGCGTGATCGCCGCCTATTGAATTTTGCTTTCAACCGTCCGGGATATTCCCGGGCGGTTGCTTTTTTCTTTCAAATGTGCTAACATGATCCAAAATCTTTTGGGAGGCGTGTTATGAACTACACCATTCGTCCCACGGAACCCAGGGATACCGCTGGACTGGCTGCCCTGCGCCGGATGCCCGGAGTCTTTGAGACCACCCTGGGGCTCCCCTCCTGCCGTACCACGGACAGCGATGCTTTTGTGGCCAATCTGGGCCCTAACGACCACCACTTCGTGGCGGTACTGGATGACGGCACCGTCATTGGCGCAGCCGGACTCCATGTGGAACCCAATCCCCGGATGCGCCATGTGGGTGGTGTGGGCCTATTTGTCCATAAGGACTATCAAAATGCAGGGGTAGGTACCGCCCTTTTAAAGACTCTGCTTGATCTGGCGGACAACTGGCTTATGCTGGTGCGGGTGGAACTCACCGTCTTTGCCGATAATGAGCGGGCCATCCACCTCTATGAGAAGCTGGGCTTTGAGAAGGAAGGACTCAAGCGCATGACCACCGTGCGGGACGGCAAGTATGCCGACGAGTATATGATGGCCCGGCTGCACCCATGATCCACTTATGCAAGAAGCGCACCCCGGAAGGAAATCTTCCGGGGTGCGCTTTTGGTTGCAGATCAATAATTGACGGCGCGGATCTCGAAGTAGGCCTGGGGATGGGCGCACACGGGGCACACCTGGGGGGCCGCCCCACCCGGCCCAGGCCGGGTGGGGACCCCTGATTGAAAAGGCCCGGGTGGAATGAATCCACCCGGGCTCAAGGTTTTTACGCTGTAAAAACGCTTGTACGGCGCAAGCGCCGCCCCATCTCCGATGGGGCCCCAAAAGAGGCCCCCCATGAAGTCAAATCAATAATTGACGGCGCGGATCTCGAAGTAGGCCTGGGGATGGGCGCACACGGGGCACACCTGGGGGGCCTCTTTGCCGAAGTGGATGTGGCCGCAGTTACGGCACTTCCACATATACTCGTCGCCCCGCTTGAACACTACGCCCTCTTCCAGGTTCTTCAGGAGGGTCAGATAGCGCTCCTCATGCTCCTTCTCAATCTTAAGAACACCCTCAAACAGGAAGGCCAACTTCTCAAAGCCCTCCTCCCGGGCAGTCTCAGCCATCTCCTTGTACATCTCAGTCCACTCTTCATGCTCACCGGCAGCGGCAGACTTCAGGTTGGCCATCGTATCGCCAATGCCACCCAGCTCCTTGAACCACAGCTTGGCATGCTCCTTCTCATTGCCGGCAGTTTCCTCGAAGATGGCTGCGATCTGCTCGTAGCCCTCTTTCTTGGCCTTGCTGGCAAAATAGGTATACTTGTTGCGCGCCATGCTCTCGCCGGCAAATGCTTTCCACAGATTGGCTTCCGTCTTGCTACCCTTCAGTTCCATAATCGTCATCCTTTCTTATAATAAATCAGCCTTCGCCCTTCCAGAACCCATGAAGATTACAAATCTCATAGGCTTCCACTTTCTCGCTCCGGCAGAAGGTCTTAAGCTCAGGCGCATCGCCAGGTTTGGGGAATTTCATGGTCACGGTGTCGCCGTCCACGACAGCAATCATGGAAATATAATGTTCCGGCAGCATGGGATGCTCCACGCTACCCACCTTAACCGTCACGGAACTGCCGCTGCCGTGCGCAACCTTCTCTACCACGGGGACGTGCTTCTCCTGGGCGGCATCCGTAGTGTTGGGGGTGATCTCCTCCATCTTCTGCCCGCAGCACATAACGGGCACACCTTTATCAACCACTTTGAAAATAATATTGCCACAATGTGCGCAACGATACAGCTTGAACTCCATATGTTACATCCTTTCTAATTGCAGTATAGGCACTTTCGTGCAAAATAAACTTATCACATCGCCGGAAGAAACTCAATGCTTCGGCTTACAGTTAGCACAAATTCCATGAAAAATTAACTCATGGGACCGGATGTCATGCCCACTGGCCAGCACTGCCTTCTCATCCAGCCCTTTATCATAGGGCAGATCCAAGTCAAACACTCCCCCGCAGGTCTCGCATCGGAAGTGGGGATGAGGCTCCACATTGGCGTCGTACCGTTCCACCGGAAAAGCCATCCGCACAGCAGCCCCTTCATCCACCAGCAGATTCAGATTTCGGTATACGGTACCTAAACTCAAGTTGGGGTTGGTTGGCTTCAGCCACTGATATACCATTTCGGCTGTAGGATGCTGATCCGTATTCATTAACGCTTGATATATAAGTTCTCTCTGCCTGGAATATCGCTTTCCGTTCATGTGTCACCACTCTTTCTGTTGTAAACAGTAACTATTACTGTTATTGTTATAATACCAGAAACCAGTTAAAAAGGCAAGCATTTTTTCAATTTTTATATCCTTTCACAGCAGGCAATCTCAATCTTGTCTGCCGTGAAAGGATATGGACCACCCCGTTCTGTGTCTATCGGCCTTACTTCCGGTTTTCCAAGGCTGCTTCCAGTTTTTTTAATGCCTTTTTTTCAATGCGGGACACATAGCGCCCCGGCTACTGTAAACGATTGGTTCCAGAAAATTACGCCGTCTCGAACGGCGCAATCCCTTGCGGTGTATGGCTTTCCGCCGTTTTGTCCAGCTGGGCAAAACGGAATTTGATAATGACTTCCTTGTCCTCGGTCAGTTCCACTCTCTCGATGAGGCTGACCAGCAGTTCCCGGCTCTCCCCCGCTGTCTCGATGAACCTCTGCACCAGTTCCCTGGCCCTGTCCTCACTGCGGACAGGGCTTTTTTTCTGAAACTCCAGGGCCTTCCGTTTTTCCTCCAGCTGCTCCCGCTCCAGTTTGATCCGGCCGAAGATGCGCTGGAAGTCCGCCTCCGGCAGCAATCCGCTGAGCCGATCCGTATACATCCGGTCCAGGTTGGCGGTAAGGCTGTCGATCTTGGACTGAATCGTCTGAAGTTCTGTTTCCAGGCCGCTCTGCCTTCTGGCCTTCTCCACGGCCTCCCGGGCCACAGGAAATAATTCGTCAGGGTTCAGGTAAGCCTGGCAGACCTCCCGCACCTTGGCGACTACTGCGTCAGTCACCGTCTTCTCCTTGATGGAGTGGCAGGTGCAGACGCCCGCTTTGGTAAAACGCTGGTAAGTGCGGCAGACGAAGTACAGTACATCCTCTCCCTTGGCGTTTTTTCGGTTAAGCACCGCCAGAGGGTATCCGCACTCGTGGCAGAAGATCAACCCTTTCAACAGGAAGTCGTAGGTTCGGCTCCGGGTGTGCTTGCGGCTGTTGACCAGCATCCGCACCTTGCGGAAAGTCTCCGCGTCCACCAGAGGCTCGTGGGTCCCCTCTACTATCACCCAGTTGGCCGGGTCCTGCCTCAGGCACTTCTTGGATTTGTAGCTGATCTTTACACTTCGCCCCTGAACCATATTGCCGATGTAGGTCTCGTTTTGCAGCATATCGGAGATCCGCTCACTGCTCCAGAGGCCGGTATAGGGACCGGGTCTTGCCACCGGGAGGTTTGCGTAGGTGGCCGGGGTGGGAACTCCCTCCTGGTTGAGGAGGGTTGCAATGTTCCGGCAGCTCATGCCGGAGAGGGCCAGGGCGAAGATCCGTCGGACAACAGGCGCCACCTCCTCGTCAATGACGATCTTATTTTTCTCAGTGGGGTGCATCTTGTAGCCATATACTGGCTTACCGCCGATGAACTGCCCTTTCCGCTGCTTATCCCGCTTGACGCTCTTGATCTTCTTGGAGATGTCCTTGGCGTACATGTCGTTCATGATGGCCCGAAAGGGGGTGATGTCGTTGGCGGTGGAGTCCACACCGGTGTCGATACCGTCCAGCAGGGAGATGTACCGCACCCGGTGCTCCGGGAAGTACCGCTCCATGTAGTGGCCGGTCATGATGTAGTCGCGCCCCAGACGGGAGAGATCCTTGGTGATGACCATATTGACCTTTTTGGCCTCGATGTCCGCAATCATCCGCTGGAAGGCCGGCCGGTCGAAGTTAGTGCCGCTCCAGCCGTCGTCAATATAGGTATCGTAGACGCTCAGCCGGTGCTGCTGTACAAACTCCCGCAGCAGGGATTCCTGGTTCTGGACGCTCTGGGATGGTCCTTCGCTCTCATCCTCCTTTGATAGTCTGATGTATAAAGCCGCATGGTAATCCATGGGATTGCTTATCTCTAAGTACATGCTATACCTCCTGAGATAAGCGGCCATTCATCATATG
>NZ_CALWOJ010000087.1 GCF_944383115.1 uncultured Flavonifractor sp.
CCCCCTGATGTAGTACTTCCATTTTCCTACATCAGGGGGCGTTTTGTCTATTGTCCGCTTTTACTGGTTCAGTTCACCGCGCGGAGGGCGTTTTTCCGGCTTTCTTCACAGAAACTTTATCTTTTTCACCGCCCTTTCTCCCCGTTTCCGCATAGACTTTTTTGTTAGGCTATGGTAAAATGGTGTGAAATTGTGGACATGATCCAATCGGAGGCATTACATTTTGAGGACAGACGTTTTGGGTGTGGGCTTTGACAACCTGACCCTGGAGGAAGCCGCCCGGGCAGGGGCCGACCTGGTGGAATCAGAAGGTTTTCACTACGCGGTGACCCCCAACCCGGAATTTCTTCTTTCCGCCCGCAAAGACCCCGAGTTCAAGCAGGCCCTGCTGGCCGCGGATCTGGTGTTGGCCGACGGCGTGGGCGTCATTTACTCCGCCAAAATCCTGGGACGCCCGCTGAAAGGCAAGGTACCCGGCATCGACTTTGCACAGAGATTACTTGCTTGGATGGCGGAGCATGGCAAGCGGCTCTTCCTGCTGGGTGCCAAACCCGGCGTGGCCGAGTTGGCTGCCGCCAATCTCAAGAGCAGCTATCCCGGCCTCATTGTCTGCGGCACCCACGACGGCTATTTTAAAGAGGACGCTCCTGTAGTGGAGGCCATCCGCAGCTCCGCCGCCGACGTGGTCTTTGTCTGTCTGGGCGCACCCAAGCAGGAGTTCTGGATGGTACGCAACGGCCCCGCCACCGGCGCACATCTGATGATCGGCCTGGGCGGCTCCCTGGACGTGTTTGCCGGCGTGGTGGAGCGGGCCCCCAAGGCGTTTCAGAAGCTGGGCCTGGAGTGGCTTTATCGGCTTATGAAGGAACCCAAGCGTATCGGGCGTATGATCAAACTGCCCCTGGTGCTGTGGTATGCTATGGGGGCACGGATCAGGAGGCGCTGATATGGCAGGTAAACTGATTGTATTTGAAGGAACCGACGGATCCGGCAAGTCCACCCAGTTCAAGCTGCTGTGCCAGCGGCTGGACCAGGAAGGCGTCCCCTTCCGCCGGTTGGTGTTCCCCCAGTATCAGGAACCATCCTCCGCCCTGCTGCGGATGTATCTGAACGGGGAGTTCGGCTCCCACCCCTCCGACGTGAATCCCTATGCCGCCTCCACCTTTTATGCTGTAGATCGGTACGCCTCCTGGAAGAAGGTTTGGGGCGACTATTATCAGGCCGGCGGGCTGGTTCTCTCCGACCGATACACCACCTCCAACGCCGTCCACCAGGCCAGCAAACTGCCGGAGGACCAGTGGGAGGGCTTCTTCCAGTGGCTGTTTGATTTTGAGTGTTCCAAACTGGGCCTTCCCTTCCCTGACCAGGTGTTCTACCTGGACATGCCCACCCAGCGGGCCGTGGAACTGCTGCGCAGCCGGGAAGCGGCCACCCATACCAAAGCCGACATCCATGAGGTGGATACCGAATACCTGGCTCTGTGTCGGCGTACCGCGTTGCGGGCGGCGGATTGTCTGGGCTGGAATAAGATCCCCTGCACAGACGAAGCCGGCCGTATACGTCCGGCTGAGGAGATCCATCGTGACATCTGGGCCGCGCTGGCCCAAATCATAAAATGAGGTGCTGTTGAATGGTAGCGATCTTACTGGGTAACGGTTTTGAAGAGAGCGAGGCTCTGGTCCCTGCCGACCTGCTCCGGCGGGCCGGCGTTAAGGTAACCCTGGTTGGTCTGGACAGCCTCCAGGTCACCGGCGGCCACGGTATTGTCCTTACCGCGGACGCTACGCTGGACCAGGTAGAACCGGATCAGCTCCGGATGCTGATCCTTCCCGGCGGGCTGGGAGGCGTGGAGGCCATCAGCGGCGATATGCGGGCCCAGGGCCTCATCCAGCATTGTTACGACCAGGGCTGCTGGCTGGCCGCCATCTGCGCCGCCCCCACCATCCTGGCCAATCTGGGCATGCTGGACCGCCGCAACGCGGTGTGCTATCCCGGCATGGAGGATCTGATGGGCTCCGCCGTTGTGCAGAAGGGCACTCCCGTGGTGGTGGACGGCCATATCGTCACCGGTGAGGCCGCCGGTTCCGCCTTCCCCTTTGCCCTGAAGCTGGTGGAGATCCTGAAGGGGGCTGCTGCTGCCGCCCGGGTGAAAGAGAGCGTCCACTATCACGGCTGAGAAGGATGTCCTGCGCCGCCAGGCACTGAACTGGCTGGCCTGCCTCTCGCCACAGGACAGGGCAGCCAGCGACGACGCCCTGTTCCGCCGCTTTCTGGCGCTCCCCCAGACGCGGGATGCACAAATGATCCTGCTCTATTGCGGCATGGGAACCGAACCGGACACCTTGCGTCTGCTGTCGCCGCTTTGGGACATGGGCAAGCAGGTCTGCTTGCCACGCTGCCTGCCGGGGAACCAAATGGAGGCGCGGCTCGTCCAAAAAAATACCCGGTTCATCCGTCATGCTTACGGGATGCTGGAACCGGATGTTGATTGTCCTGCGGTTTCTGCCGGTCAGATCGACCTGGTGCTGGCACCCGGTCTGGCCTTTGACCGCTCCGGCGGGCGGCTGGGGCGGGGCGGCGGCTACTATGACCGGTGGCTGGCCGGTTTTTCCGGGGTCACTGCCGCGCTGTGCCGGGATGGGCTGCTGATGGATGCCATCCCCCGACTGTCTCATGATCTGGCGGTGGATCTGGTGATCACCGAGACCGGCCTGTACGGCCCGTCCGCCCCGAAACAAAGGAAAAGCGGGGCGTAGCGCCCCGCTTCCCCGTGGTACGTACGGCTTAGCAGCAGCCGTCGTTGCACCCGCAGTTGTTGTTGCAGCCGCAGCTGTTGCCACAGCTGTTCCCGCCGCAGCAGCAGCACAGCAGGATGATGATCAGGATGATCCACAGGCAGCTGTTGCCGCCAAAACCGTTATTGCCGAAACACATTGTCTTCTCACCTCACTTGCTTTAGCTGACCTATCCTATGCAGGTTGGAAGATTGTGGTTCCGTTGATCCAATGTTTTTTTGATTCGGTTAGGAGTTGAACCTATGTCACAGGAAGAATATCGCAACGAGGGCCGTCAGGAGGATCACCCCCATAACAGCGGCCACGGCGGAAAGCGTCTGGCTCCGTCCGACCGGTCCTCCTCTGCCCATGAAGGCGAACACCGTCCTGCCCGCCGCCGGAAAAAGCGCAAGCGTCTTGGCTCATGGGGCATTCTCATTTATGTGGTGAGTGTGCTGGGCGCCTCCGTGCTGCTGGCGGGGGTAGGCTGGATGTGGGCCAACGACGTTCTGGCTTTGAATAAGGCCCCCCTCACCGCCGTGGTGGAAATTAAAGAAGGGGATACTGTGGATCAGGTGGCGGACAAGCTGAAGGAAGCGGGCCTGATCGAATACAAGTTTGTGTTCAAGCTCTTCTGCAGCTTTACCCATGTGTCCGGCCAGGCCGGAGACGATGACGCCAAGATCACCCCCGGCAGCTATGAACTGAACACAGATATGGACTACCGCGCTCTCATCAGCAGTATGGGTTCCGGCTCTTCCAACCGCCTTACCACCACGGTGACCATTCCGGAAGGTACCACCGAAGCCCAGATCTTTGAAATGCTGGAGAAGGCCGGCGTGGCTACGATGGAAGATTTGAATGAGACCGCCGCCAACTATGACTTTAAGTTCTCCTTCCTGAAAGGTGTACTGCCGTTGGGCGACCCCAAGCGGCTGGAGGGCTATCTCTTCCCCGACACCTACGAATTCTATATGGGAGAAGATCCGGTAAGCGTTCTTAATAAAATGATCCTGCGCTTTGATCAGATCTTTACCGATGAAATGCGCCAGACCATGACCGATAAGGGCATGAGCGTCAACGATGCCGTCATCATCGCTTCCATGATCGAGAAGGAGACCGACGGCAGCGATCAGGGCAAGATCTCCTCGGTCATCTACAATCGTCTGCTCAACCCCACCAGTGAGACGGCGGGCTATCTGAACATCGACGCCACCATCCTGTACGCGACCGGAGGCACAGTGGTGGACGTCAACGCCGACACCCCATACAACACCCGCACCAACAAGGGCCTGCCTCCCACGGCCATCTGCTGCCCCGGCGTGGACGCGCTGAAAGCAGCGGTAAATCCGGACTCCACCAACTACTACTTCTACGCGTTGGGGGACGACGGCGTGCATCACTTCTTCACCAACTACAGCCAGCATCAGAGCTTCGTTGCTTCTCAGGAGTTGTATCAGAATGCGTCCTAAGATCGAACTGCTTTCCCCTGCCGGGGACATGGAACGGCTGAAGATGTCCCTGGCCTACGGGGCAGACGCGGTCTATCTGGCGGGCAGCGACTTCGGTATGCGGGCTTTTGCAGGCAACTTTACTGAGGATGAAATGCGTCAGGCCGTGGAACTATGCCACAGCAAGGGCGTGTCCATCCATGTCACCTGCAACACCATGCCCCGCAACGACGAGGTGGCCCGTCTGCCCCAGTGGCTGGAGTATCTCCAGTCCCTGGGGGTAGACGCCGCCATCGTGGCCGACGTGGGGGTACTCTCTCTGCTGAAAAAGCACGCGCCCAAACTGAAAGCTCACATCTCCACCCAGGCCAGTATCTCCAACTATCAGGCCGCCCGGGCCTGGTATGAGCTGGGTGCCAGCCGGGTGATCCTGGCCCGGGAATTGTCTCTGGACGAGATCCGGGAGATCCGGACCAAGGCCCCCAAGGAGCTGGAGATCGAAGCCTTCGTCCACGGAGCTATGTGCGTGAGCTACTCCGGCCGCTGCCTGCTCTCCAACTATATGACCGGGAGAGACGCCAACCGTGGTGCCTGCGCCCAGCCCTGCCGCTATAAGTACGCCCTGATGGAGGAAAAGCGTCCCGGGGAATACTTCCCCATCGGCGAGGACGAGGGGGGCGCCTATATCATGAACTCCAGGGATATGTGCATGATCGACCACATCCCGGAACTGATGGAGGCGGGCCTTAACTCCCTCAAGATCGAGGGCCGGGCCAAGAGTGCCTATTATGCCGCCGCCGTCACCGCCGCCTACCGCCACGCCATCGACGCCGCGGCGGAAGGGCGGCCCCTGGATCCTGTCTGGCGGGAAGAGGCGGACAAGGTGAGCCACCGCCCCTACTCCACCGGCTTCTACTTTGGCCAGCCCGGCCAGTACACCGGCGACGCCCGGTATGTCCGGGAGTGGCAGGTGGTGGCCATTGTTACTTCCTGCGATGCCGACGGCAACGCCACGTTGTCTCTGCGCAACAAGTTTGCCGCGGGGGACGAGCTGGAACTGGTGGGTCCCGATGTGGCTGCCCTCCCCTTTACCGCCCCGGCTATGGAGGATGAAAACGGCTGGCCCCTCACCGAACCACGCACGCCCCAGATGGTATTTCGCATGAAGCTGCCCCGTCAAGTGCCCCCCCTGTCCATCCTGCGGGCCTGCCGGGAAAATTCCTGATTTCAAAAAGTCCAGGCGAACTTCGCCTGGACTTTTTTGTGACCTGGAGGCCTACCCAGTCGTTATATGGGTGAAAGGAGGCGGTACGATGAAGAAACAAGACTTATTGACCAGGCGGTTTGAGGCGGCCTACGCCGCCTGCGGCACGTCGGTCTACCGGCTGGCAATGGTCTATTTGGGCTGCTCGGCGGACGCTGAGGATGTGACTCAGGAGGTCTTTCTCAAGCTGCTATACAAGGCTCCCGCTTTTGCCGACGAAGACCACCAGAAACGCTGGCTGCTGCGGGTGACCGCCAATCTGTGTCGGGACCAGCTAAAAAACTTCTGGCGGCGGCAGACGGTGGCTCTGGACGAGAGCTGCCCCGTACCTGAAGGGCCGGACCGGGCGGTGCTGGAGATCATTCTGGCTTTGCCCGAGACCTACAAAGGCCCTATCCACCTCCACTACTATGAGGGCTACTCGGTGGCGGAAGTGGCAGAAATCTTGAAGCTGAGCCAGTCAGCGGTCAAAATGCGGCTGAAGCGGGGCCGGGAACTACTGAAACTGGAACTGGACACCGAATGGGAGGGAAGCGTATGAATACCCGGGATTATCACAGCGCAATGGATCTGCTAAACCCCACCCCCGAGCTGGAGGGGCGCATCAAAGGGCAGCTGAATCTGCCCCCCAGGCGGCAGGCCCACCCCCGCAGGCTGGCGGGTAAGGTTCTTGTAGCGGTGACCGCCATCGCCTGTACCTTTATGGCGGCTATGGCGGTGAGTCCCCAGCTTCGGGCGGCGGTACTCACCTTCTTCCATCTGGAGGAAGTCGAGCAGGTGCCCGGCCCTGTGGGCGAGGTGCCGGAGGAACCGGAAATGACCCAGACCACCATTGACGATTTGGTGGAGGCCCAATATATTCGTCTCCCCAACGCCGGGTCGGGTTATAGCTACGGCATCGGAACCCTGTTTCAGGCGGAACGGGCCGACGACGGCTCTCTCCTGGACTTCCACTACTGGGCGGCGGAGGGGGATCAGCTGGTTCCCCTGGAGACCCGTACCACTGAGTTTTCCCCCACCTGGGACGGCGTAACCTATACCGACACCGTCTACTGGTGCGAGTATGAAGGGGCGATCTCCTGCCATTGTGACGGCACTTCTGGCTATGCCTCGGACTATAACTATAATGTTACCTCCATTCCCGGCTCCACTGACAGCGTTATCCTCCGTCTCAGCCAGGGCAGCCAAATGGACTACCGGCAGTACCCGGTGCTGCTGGACCTGGAAACCGGTGAAATCACCGACCTGCTGAGCGGCACTGGCTGGGAAAAGTCCGCTCCTCTGACCGATGTGCAGTGGACGAATGATCTTTCTGCCGCCCTCCTGTACAGCGACCACACGGGCTGGTTCTACTGTGACCGGGCAGTCAAAACCACCACCGCCCTGGACGAGCTTACCGACCTGGAGGTATTCAGCGCCTGGTTTGGCCAGGACGGCGCCCTGATCCTGCTGACCCGTTCCGGTCCCGACGGAGACTGTTATGACGTCTGGACCTGGCAGCCGGAGGACGGCCAGCCAAAGCGCACCTTCTCCCATCTGCCGGTCTACCAGTCCCGGGCTGAAAACCCTTACGGCTTCCAGTTCTTCTTCGGCGGCGGACGGGGCATCTATGTGGCGGAGGACGGCACGGTATCGGTGCTGGACCTGGTTACCGGCGGAACTAGCATTGTGGAGGACTTCACGCTGTCCCGGCAGAAGAACGTCACCCTGATCGCCAATGCTTCCGGCACCAAGGTCCTGTTTGCCAGCTATGACAGCCAGGCCGACGGGCTGGGAATCTCCAGTCTTGGAGTCATGGACCTGGAACGCGGCGTGTTTACCCTGCTGGACCGGGAAAATTACGACGCCCTGCAGGAGGGTTCCCTAAGCTGGTTCGACGAGGACCGGATAGCCATCACCGCCCACGGCAAGGAGGACTACAACGAAACCTATCTCTACCTCTACCGCTTTTGACTTCCGCTCCCCCTGTTTGTGGGGAAAAAGGTTGACAATCGGGAAAAATGTGATAGAATAAGGCAGTTGAAGCGCGATGACGAAGCCAAGCAGACCACGCCGCGACCAGCGAGAGGGGAGAGTGCAAGCCCTCCGCGACACGGGTCGGCAAGCCACTTCTGAGCGGCCCGGGAGGACCGGGACGATTCATCCCCGTTACCGGATGCAGTGAGATACACCCGTTGGGTGTAGATCAGGGTGGTACCGTGGAGTGAACATTGCTCCGCCCCTGACATGGGGGCGGGGCTTATTTTTTTGCAGAGGAGATTGAATCATATGCCCAAGAAGTTCGGTCTGAACGAACTGCGCGAGATGTTCCTGTCCTTCTTTGAGACCAAGGGACACCTGCGCCTGCCCAGCTTTTCCCTGATTCCCCAGAACGACGCCTCCCTGCTGCTCATCAACAGCGGCATGGCGCCCATGAAGCCCTTCTTCACCGGTGAGCAGGAGCCCCCTTGCCACCGTGTGACCACCTGCCAGAAGTGCATCCGCACCGGCGACATTGAGAACATCGGCCACACCGCCCGTCACGGCACCTACTTTGAGATGCTGGGCAACTTCTCCTTCGGGGATTACTTCAAGAAGGAGGCCATTCACTGGGCCTGGGAGTTTTTGACCAGCCCCGAGTGGGTGGGCCTGGACCCCAACCGCCTCTATCCCTCCGTGTTTGCCGGCAATGAGACCACCCCCGCCGACGATGAGGCCTTCCGCATCTGGAACGAGGAGATCGGCATCCCCGCCGAGCGCATCTTCAAGTTCGGCAAGGAGGACAACTTCTGGGAGCATGGCTCCGGCCCCTGCGGCCCCTGCTCCGAGATCTACTACGACCGGGGCGAGCAGTGGGGCTGCGGCAAGCCCGGCTGCACCGTGGGCTGCGACTGCGACCGCTATATCGAGGTGTGGAACGTGGTGTTC
>NZ_CALWOJ010000088.1 GCF_944383115.1 uncultured Flavonifractor sp.
CTTTGGTGCCCTCCGCAAGGCGCTCAGTTAGAATACCACCCTCACTCCCCTTTGTCAACACCTTTTTCATCTTTTCTATAGGTTTTTTTGCATCCCGCAAAATACACCCAGATACGGTAGTCCACCCGTATACAAACACACAAGATATCCCCGTGCTTTATTGCCTCCTGCACATTTTCACCACAGCCAGCAGCGCGGGCACGCCAAATCCCAGGGCAATGCTCCCCCAGAGAACGGGGCCTTCCAGCGCCCGATCCAGGGAAAAGGCGTCGGGAAAGAGCCAGATCGCCCCTGCCGTCGCTACCACAATGATGGGCAAAACGGCGGTGCGCCGCTTGGGGATGAGAAAGGCCTTTTGGGCCAGCAGCGAACAGGCGCAGGCCAGATAGCCCAGCAGCGCCAGATCGGCCAGCACCCACAGGGCGATGATAACCGATTCCATCCGCTGAAAGGTACCCTCAAAGCCGATCCCTTTTACCATCATAAAGTAAGGGGTATCCATCCGGACCGCCAGGCCGGGTCCAAAGTTGCCCAGGCAGACCACCTGCAAGGCAGTCAGGGTCAGGCACAGGCCCGCCGCCCACCGCAGCGTCTTTCTTCGCCCGCCCTCTTCAGGCGCCACATCCCCCCCAAAGCAGGCGGCAAACACCACATAGCCCAGCAGGCCCAGCACAGGCAGTGTGGCCAGGCCCACCCCAGGCAGATCCTCCACCCACACCGGCAGCAGGTTTACCGGGTCGATCTGGAAGGCGCCCAGCACCAGGGACAGGGCCAGCCCTACGGCCAGGGCCAGGAAAAACACCTCTCCCGCCCGGCCCAAGGCCCGCACCGGCTTGCGCACCAGCCAGAAGGTCACGCCCAGCAGCGTGAGCAGAAACAGGATCATGGGGGCGTTTCGGTAGCTGATGGTGAGGAAGCGCAGGGCCACCTGCCGGGCGTTGGCGGCCAGCAGGTAGAGCCCCCAGAAGAGATAGAGGAGGCACAGAACACGCCCCAGCACGGGGCCCAGCAGCCGCCGGGCCGTATCGGGCAACCCGCCCTCCCCCGGCCCACCCCGGAACAGCCAACACAGCAGCCAGCACAGGCCCAACAACACCGGCAGCGCCACAAGGGTGGCCAGCCAGCCCCCTACCCCCGCCTGCTGGGCGGTACGGCCGGGCAGCAACTGAACGGCAGGGGACAGCAGGGCGGCAAAGGTCAGGGTCAGCAGTTGCCGCAGAGAAATGCGGTCGTCGGGCATGGTGTCACCTCTTACATTGATATAAGTTATCCGTCGGCGTGGTAGCTGCGCTGGATCACCGCCCCGGCAGTGGCCTCCAACTTCAGGTCTTTCATGGAATAGCTGCCCAGCAGCGCCTCCTTGTGCCAGGGTACCGCAAAGGCGGCGGATTGGCGCAGCCCCAGATAGTCGGCATCCAGCGCCCGGGACAGCTCCAGCGCCTGGGCCATCCGCTCCGCCTCCACCTGGGCCAGCTCTACCTCCAGGGCATCCAGAGTGGCCTGGTCGGGCATGGCGCTCCCCTCCGCCAGATTGGCATCCACCTTACAGTGGACCTTTAACCCGGCCAGCGTGTCCCCCTGCCAGATGGGCCGTACCGAAGTGGCGGCCCCTACCACCCGCAGGGCGGCGGCGGTGCCGTCGGGGGCCTGTACCTCCACCACGTCGGCGTCCACCTTGCCGAAGATCAGATTGACCCCCAGGGCGGCGTCTCCCTCCGCCCAGCCCACCAGCACCCCATCCTTCAGGATGCCGTAACCGGCGGCGGTCAGCCCGCCGTCCGCCAGCACTGCCGGCAGAAAGGAGGCCCCCTGCCGGTCCAGCTCGGCCAGCACGTCCTTCACCGTCCGGGGCATGGAGTTGGCGGTGAGCCCGGCGTCGTCGGCCAGGGCCTCCAGCCGGTCGGTGGCAGAGCCGTCGGCGGCTGCAGCCTCAATGGCCTGACCCGCCGTGCCGCCCCGCACCACATAGAGGGCGGTCTCCAGGCGCATCTCCACATCCCTCAGCACATAGTTGAGGGATGGCATGACCCCCTGTTGGGCCAGCCCCTCCCCCAGCAGCAGCTGGGTGACGTGTCCGAAATAGAGGTAGGAGGAGCCCTCCCCCTGGAGTTCCAGCACGGCGGCGCTGATGGTGCCCGCCTCACCGGACACCACCTGGGTCTCCTCCTGGGAGGTGCCGCCGGAGGCAGTAATGGTCACCCCCGCGTCCCCCGCTGTATCCACCCCCAGGGTGCGGATCAGTTCCATGTCCTCGATCTCCCGGGCATAGGGCAGAAAGCCGGAGTACCGGCGGCAGCCGGTGAGCAGGAGCATGAGGAGCAGCACCAACAGAATCCGTTTTTTCACCGCTGTTTCCTCCTGTTCCTGGGCTTGAGGGCGGCGGGCCGGTTCTTGACCTGGGGCATGGGCCGCCGCAGCAGCACATGTTCCCGTGTAGCCGGGCCGGTGCTGACGGCAAAGGGCGTCAGATAAGGCACCCCAAAACTTTCCAGCCCCGCCAGATGGACGATCAGCACCGCAATACCGATTACAGCACCGAAGAGCCCCGCCGCGCTGGACAGCAGCACCAGCACAAACCGCCAGATCCGCAGGGCGCCCCCCAGCTCCTGGGAGGGCATGGTGTACCCGGCGATGCCCGCCACCGCCACCACGATGAGTACCGCCGGGGAGACAATTTTGGCCTCCACCGCTGCCGAACCCACCACCAGACCGCCGATGATGGAAACCGTCTGGCCGATGGACTGGGGCAGCCGCAGCCCCGCCTCCTGGAGGATCTCAAAGGCGATGAGCAGAACGATGACCTCAAAGGCGGAGCGGAAGGGTACGTTCTGCTTGGCGGCAATGATGGACAGGGCCAGCCGGGTGGGGATCATCTCCTGGTGGAAGGTGACCATTGCAATATAGAGGGCGGGCAGCAGCAGGGTGGTGAGCATACAGAAGTAGCGCAGCACCGTCAGGGCGGTGGCCAGCAGCCAGTTGGAGGACTTGTCCTGGGGGGCCTGGAGAAAGTTGCCCAGCACCGCCGGGGCCAGATAGCCCAGGGGGATGCCGTCGATGAGGATGCCCACCCGACCCTGAGCCAGCCCGGCGCAGAACCGATCGGACCGCTCGGTGTACTGGATGAGGGGAAAGGGGGTGTGGGCGGCTGGCACAATATACTCCTCGATGGCCCCGGTGGAAAATACCCCGTCGATGTCGATGTCCCGCAGCTGGGCGGCCACCTGCTCCACCAGATGGGGGTTGGTGATTCCTTCTATATAAAGGATATCCACCAGAGTGGCCGACTGGCGGCCCACGATCTGCTCCTGGATACGCAGCTCGGGAGCTTTCAGGTGACGGCGAACAATGCTGGTATTGGTGCGCACACTCTCCACAAAGGCGTCTTTGGCTCCCTTGAGAACCGTCTCGTTGTCGGGGGCGGACACCGAGCGCTTCTCCTCGGTACCCACAAAGCAGGACAGCACCGTACTTTCCCCGGGAAAGAGCAGCACGCACCACCCGGCCACCAGGTCAAAGACCACCTGGTCCAGCCTGTCCCGCTCCTCCACCGTCAGGTTGTACAAAGCACCCTGGCGCATCCGCTCCATCATGGGGGCCACCCCGGCGCACCGGGCCAGCACCGGGTCCTGGGCCATCGGACGCATCAGATAGTCGCTCACCCGCTCCATGCGCACCATACCGCTGAGATAGCACAGCGTCAGGGTATGCCGCGGGTCCTCTCCCACCTGCACCGTCCGGTGGACAAAATCCACGCAGTCCCGGAAGATCTCCTCCAGCCGGGCCAGGGTAATGGGCCCCGGATACCTGGGTTCCTGCAGGGGATGGGGATGGGTCTCCCCTCTTTCACGCATTGGACGACCTCCCTTCCCACCAGAGCAGATCCGCCCCGGCTTTTTCGTCAAATTCAACAACCTAAACTTTTTTCAGTATCCCCAATTTTTTATTTGTTATACAAAAATGAAATCAGCTGTTGCAATTTTCCAAAAGCCTTGATATACTGAATAAAACTCCCCGGTTTATCTGGTAAACTAGTCACCTTTTGGTAAGTACCCCGCCGCTCCGGTGGAGCAATTCTAACAAAGAGGAGGAGCCCCTATGAAGCCTTTCACCCAAGCCGCCGACGTCCTGGACAAGGAGCTGGCGGTCAAGATCGACGGCATCATCTCCGCTCACAACGGGGACGCCACCCAACTGGTGGGCATCCTGCTGGACGTGGAAGCTGCCGTGGAGCGGCATTACATCCCGGAATCCGCCGCTTACTATGTGGCCCAGAAGCTGGGCGTCAAGCCCACCCAGGTCTACGACGTCATCTCTTTCTACACTGCGCTCCACGATAAGCCCCGGGCCAAGTTCACTCTGGAGGTATGCAACTCCGCCCCCTGCCGGGTGAAGGACAGCGACAAGCTGGTGGAGACCCTCAAGCGCCTTTTGAACCTGGAGGTGGGCGAGGTTACCTACGACGGCCGTTTCTCCATTGAAAAGGTACCCTGCTTTGGGGCCTGCGACGTCTCCCCCGCCGTGCGGGTCAACGGCGTGGTGTACGGCCATCTGGACAGCGAAGAGCGTATCCTGGATATGCTCCAGCAGCTCAATTAAGGGGGTGCCGGTATGAGCAAGAAAGTCTGTTTTATCACCCGTAACTTCGGGAAATACGATCCGGACAGCCTGAAGAGCTACGAGTCCATCGGCGGCTTCACCGCCCTGCGGAAGGCTCTGAAGATGGACGGCAACGAGATCGCCGACGTGCTGGCCGCCAACGGCGTCCAGGGCCGGGGCGGCGCCGCCTACGACATGGGCAAGAAGTGGCGTCAGGCCCGTGAGGTCAAGGGCGAGCATAAGTGCGTGGTGTGCAACGCCGACGAGGGCGAGCCCGGCACCTTCAAGGACCGGGAGCTGCTGACCAACGATCCCTTCCAGCTGCTGGAGGGCATGATCATTGCCGGCTGGTCCGTGGGGGCCGACAACGGCTACATCTACATGCGTGAGGAGTATTCCCACCTGCGTCCCCGGCTGCTGTCCGCCATCGCCCAGTGCGAGGAGGCCGGCTACCTGGGCGACAACATCCTGAACTCCGGTCTGAATTACCGCATCCACCTCTACTCCGGCGCCGGTGCCTACGTCTGTGGCGAGGGTTCCGCCCTCTCCGAGTCCATCGAGGGCAAGGCGGGCCGGCCCCGGATGAAGCCCCCCTTCATCAAGCAGTGCGGCGTGTTCCATCTGCCCACCTGCGTCAACAACGTGGAGTCCCTCTCCCTGGTGCCCCCCCTGCTGCTGGACGACGAGGGCTACTACAAGAGCCAGGGCACCGAGGACTGCCCCGGCACCAAGATGATCTCTGTCTCCGGCAACGTGAAGAACCCCGGCGTGTTCGAGGTTCCCTTCGGCATCACCATCCGGGAGATCGTCTACGACCTGGCCGGCGGCATGGAGAATCCCGAGTATCCCCTGCGCCTGGTGCAGCTGGGCGGCGCCTCCGGCCGGATCTGCGCCCCCTCTCAGCTGGACACCCCCTACACCTATAAGGGCATGCGGCAAGCCGACCTGACCGCCATCGGCTCGGGCGCGGTGCTGGTGGTGGATGAGCGCACCAGCGTCATCGGTTTCCTGCGCATGACCCAGGAGTTCTTCTCCCACGAGAGCTGCGGCCAGTGCACCCCCTGCCGGGAGGGCAACCGCCACATCGCCATGCTGCTGGATAAGATCGCCGCCGGCGAACACACCCAGAAGGATGTGGACACCCTGAAGAAGTTTGCCGACATCATGTCCTGCGCTTCCCTGTGCGGCCTGGGCGAGACGGCTCAATCCGCCCTGCTGTCCGCCATGAAGCGTTTCCCTGAAGTCTTTGCCGTCAAAGAGGAGGTCGCGGTCCGATGAGCAATACGGTACATCTTACCATCAATCACCTGCCGCTGGAGGTGCCCGCGGGCACCCGCATCATCGAGGCGGCCAAGATGCTGAACATTGATATCCCCCATCTGTGCTATCACCCCGACCAGACCATCAAGGCCCACTGCCGGATGTGTATGGTGGAGGTCACCGGCCAGCGCAAGCTGCTGGCCGCCTGCTCCACCGTGGTGTGGGAGGGCATGGAGGTCTTTACCGACACCAAGAAGGTGTACGACGCCCAGGTGGGCGTGCTGGACCTGATCCTGGCCGACCACAAGCAGAACTGCCTGTCCTGCGCCCGCAACGGCAACTGCGAGCTGCAGAAGCTGTGCCGCCGGTTCAACCGCCTGCTGCCCGAGCTGCCCGACATCTCCTCCAACGAGCCTCTGCGCATCGACAATCCCTCCATCGTGCGGGACCCCTCCAAGTGCGTCAAGTGCGGCCGCTGCGTGAAGGTGTGCGCCGAGGTCCAGGGCTGCGCCGCCCTCACCGCCTCCAACCGCTCCGGCGACTTCAAGATCACCACCGCCTTTGACCTGCCCATGGATCAGACCGACTGCGTCCTGTGCGGCCAGTGTTCCCTGGTGTGCCCCGTGGGCGCCATCGTGGAGGTGGACAACACCAACGATGTGGTCCGCGCCATTCAGGATCCCCGTAAGCACGTGGTGGTCCAGGTGGCCCCCTCTGTCCGGGTGGGCCTGGGCGACGAGTTCGGCATGGAGGCCGGCGCCATCGTCACCGGCAAGATGGTCACCGCTCTGAAGATGCTGGGCTTTGACAAGGTGTTCGACACCAACTTTTCCGCCGACCTGACCATCATGGAGGAAGGCAGCGAGCTGCTGGACCGTATCAAGAACGGCGGCAAGCTGCCCATGATCACCTCCTGTTCCCCCGGCTGGGTCACCTACATGGAGAAGCAACACCCCGAGCTGTGCGACAACCTGTCCACCGCCAAGAGCCCCCAGGGGATGTTCGGCGCCGTGGTCAAGACCTACTACGCTCAGAAGATGGGCTGGGACCCCCACGACATCGTGTCCGTGTCCGTCATGCCCTGTACCGCCAAGAAGTACGAGGCCTCCCGTCCTGAGCTGGGCCGGGACGGCTACCGGGACGTGGACTACGTCCTCACCACCCGTGAGCTGGCCAAGCTGATCCGCTACGAGGGCCTGGACCTGTCCGTGCTGCCCGAGAGCGAGTTTGACTCCCCCCTGGGCATCGGCTCCGGCGCCGGCGCCATCTTCGGCGCCACCGGCGGCGTGATGGAGGCCGCCCTGCGTACTGCGTACGAGGTGTATACCGGCCAGACCCTGCCCCGCCTGGAGTTTGAGGCGGTGCGCAACGACGTCAACGCCATCAAGGAGGCCACCATCGACCTCAACGGCACCCCGCTGAAGGTGGCTATTGCCAACGGCCTGAAGAACGCCGAGGAGATCATCCGCCGGGTGGAGAGCGGCGAGGCCGACTACATCTTCATCGAGATCATGGCCTGCCCCGGCGGCTGCATCGGCGGCGGCGGCCAGCCCATCGGCACCAACAACGCCGTCCGGGACGCCCGCATCAAGGCCCTGTATGAGCTGGACAAGAGCCTGCCCCTGCGCAAGAGCCACGACAACCCGGAGATCAAGACCATCTATGAGGAGTTCTTCGGCGCGCCTCTGTCCCACCGCTCTCACGAGCTGCTCCACACCCACTATCACGCCCGTCCCAAGAAGCACGACTTCTCTCACCTGAAGTAAGCAAAACAGCGGCCGCCCTGTTGGGCGGCCGCTGTTTTTATGCTTCACCTTGTAGGGGCGGCCTTTATGGCCGCCCGCCGTATTCCCCCATCCACGCAAAAAGGCCGGCGCTGACGCGCCGGCCTTTTGTGCCGTATGTAAGGAAATTACTTGCCCTGCTGGGTCTTGCGCCACTCGTTGAGGATGGCGCAGAACACCAGGGACAGGTAGCTCTCCTCCGCCTTGGCGGAGCGGGAGGTGAGGGCGATGGGCACCTTGGCGCCCACCACAGCGCCGCAGGTGGTGGCGTGGGCGTGGATGAGCCAACTCTTCACCAGGGTGTTGGCGGCGATCAGGTCCTGGGCAATAATGCCGTCGAAGCCACCGCCGGCCCAGGGGCAGTCGTAGTTCTTCAGGCGGCAGGCCTCCTTGGAGATAATGAGGTCGTAGGCGATGGGGCCCCACAGCTCGCAGTCGGCGAAGGGATGCTGCTTCTGCTCGCTCACCAGGCGCTGGGCCTCGATGGTGTCGGGCATATGGAAGTTGACGTTCTCCACCAGGGCCAT
>NZ_CALWOJ010000089.1 GCF_944383115.1 uncultured Flavonifractor sp.
GCAATGGAAAAGGACCGGGCGTTGAAGGCGGAGGCATTTTACGACGCGGCGCCCGATGAGCAGGTGCTGGCGACTGCGGAAGCAGATCTCCGGCAGCTTATGGGTATGTCTGGGTGATGGAGGGCGCGCGCCTGCCAGGGGCATGTACACCGCGCAGCCACAGGTGTTCAGCAAAATCATAGATACCATACACATGGTCAGAGCCTGCTTGCCACAGGCTTTGGCCTTTTGGAACGCATGATCCAGCAGGAAGGCCACCCGGGGCAGATAGCCGAAATCCTCCAGTAATGTAAAAAGCGGAAAAAAGATGGCCATGGGAGGGAGCATGACGCTGACCACCCAGGCAAGCACCCGATATACCCCCAGTACCAGAGCGCCGTGGAGCCATGCAGGGGCGTTAAACCAGACAAACAGATCGCTCAGCCGGTCCTGGATCCAGAACAGGCCGGCGGACAACAGCTGGGAGGGGTAGTTGGCGCCTTCAATGGTGAGCCACAACACGGCCGCCAGCAGGAGCAGCATGGTGGGTACGCCGGTGGCTCGGGCGGTGAGCAGCCGATCCAGCCGTTCGCCGCCCGAGGTTCCGCCTCCTTGTGGAAGGGCAGCCTCTGCGGCCTCGTGGGCGGCCTGGACCAGGCTGGCAGCCAGCGCGCCGCCCAGATCGTCCACGCCGCTTCGGGACAACTGCTCCCGAGCTTTGCACAGCGCCTGCTGGAGGGGATGGTCGGCCCGGGGGTCCCAATCCAAATGGCGGAGCAGACTGGCAGGAAGCGTGGCGTCGCCCTCCAGTAAGCGCAGGGCGGTCCAGTGGGCATTCAAGCGGCCCTGGAGACGCTCTTCCAGCAGGGGGCGGAGAGAAGCAACAGCAAACTCCACCGCCGGCGGGTATCGTACCGAACGGGGGGCGGGCGGCGTCGGGCTGGACAAAAGATGATCCAGGGCCGCCAGCAGGTCGTCCAGCCCCTCCTCTCGACCGGCGGAGATTCCCACCACGGGTACGCCCAGGTGATCGGCCAGCCCGTTCAGATCAAGCTGAATGTGTTTGCGGGCGGCCTCGTCCAGCAGATTGACGCATACAACCGTGCGGGGTTCCAGTTCCAATGTCTGAAGGACTAAATTCAGGTTGCGCTCCAGGCAGGTGGCGTCGCATACCACCATCGCACCCTGGGCGCCGCCGAAACAGAGAAAATCCCGGGCCACTTCCTCCTCGGCGGAGTGGGCCAGCAGGGAATAGGTACCGGGCAGATCCACCAGGTTATAGGCTTGCCCCCGCCAGAGACAGCGGCCCTGGGCTACCGTTACCGTTTTTCCGGGCCAATTACCGGTGTGCTGACGCAGGCCGGTCAGGGCATTAAAGAGGGTGGATTTTCCAACGTTTGGGTTGCCGGCCAGAGATACCACCAGTTCCTGTCCGCCTGTGAACGACAATGGAACTGTGGCGGCAGCGCCCAGGCCAGTGGCTGTGCGTGTCAGTCCCATAGCGCGCCTGCCAGTCTGACGCCGCTGGCGTCCCGACGCCGCAGGGCAATGACAGCCCCCCGGATCAGATAGGCCGCCGGGTCGCCGGCGGGACTGACCGCAGTACAACTGACCGCAGTTCCGGGTACCAGGCCCAAGTCCAGCAGACGCCGGCGCATAGCCGGTTCTGCCGACACCTCGGCCACCTGGCCCCACTGACCTACCCGGAGGGCATCCAAGGTAATGGTACTCATATCAAAACGCTCCTCGTTGTCGGTTAAAATGTGGGGCCGGTGCAGGCCGCCACACCCTATCCTATTGCAGGTAACGGCAGATGGTGCGGGAGAAAAAATCCAGGCTTACCCAGAATATGTATTGACTAATGACGGGGTATCCATTAGAATAACAAAGCAATCGGTCACTTTTTGCCGCAGCGGGTCGCTGCGGCTCTCTTTTCGGTCAGGAGGTTTTCCATGTCACAACTGCAAGAAAACAAAATGGGAGTCATGCCGGTCAAACGCCTGGTGCTGTCCATGTCCCTGCCTATGATGATTTCCATGCTGGTACAGGCTTTGTACAATGTAGTGGACAGCTACTTCGTAGCCAAGGTCAGCGAGAATGCGCTGGCAGCCGTGGGACTGGCATTCCCGTTTCAGAACCTGATGATCGCCGTCAGCGTGGGTACCGGCGTGGGCGTGAACGCATTGCTTTCCCGCAGCCTGGGCGCAAAGGACTATGAGACGGCCAACCGCACGGCTGAGAACGGCGTTTTTCTTGCGGTAATCAGTACCCTGATTTTCTCTGCTGTGGGCGTGCTGCTGGCGGAACCCTTTTTCCTGGCCCAAAACAGCGACCCGGATATCGTGGGCAAGGGCGTGGCCTATCTGCGCATCTGCGCCGGTTTCTCCTTCGGCCTGTTCCTGGAGATCATGTTTGAGCGGCTGCTCCAGTCCACCGGGCGCACCTTTTATACCATGATCACCCAGGGTGTGGGCGCCATCATCAACATTATCATGGATCCGGTCCTCATTTTTGGCGTGGGTCCCTTCCCGGAGATGGGTGTGGCAGGTGCCGCCGCAGCAACCGTGCTGGGCCAGATTGTGGCTGCCGTCCTGGCCCTGATCTTCAACATTACCCGCAATCATGAGATCCAGCCGAGGCTGAAAGGGTTTCGGCCCCAGGGACATATTGTTGGCCGGATCTACAGCGTGGGTATCCCCACCATTGTACTCAACTCCATCAGTTCGGTGATGACCTTCGGAATGAATCTGATCCTGGGCGCCATCTCCACCTCCACCGCAGTGGCTGTGTTCAACGTCTATTTCAAGCTGCAGAGCTTTGTATTTATGCCCGTATTCGGCCTGAACAACGGAATGGTACCCATCGTCTCCTACAATTTCGGCGCGCGAAAGCGCAAACGACTCACCGAAGCGGTGTGGTTCAGCGCCGCACTGGCGGTGGGGATCATGATGGTAGGCCTGGCAGTGATCCAACTGTTTGCCGCGCCCATTCTGGGATTGTTTGAGGCGTCCCAGGATATGCTGGACATCGGCGTGCCTGCCCTGCGGATCATCAGTCTGTGTTTTGCCTTCGCAGGGTTTAATATCGTCTGCTCCTCCACCTTCCAGGCTTTGGGCAACGGCGTGCTGAGCATGATCATGTCCATCGTCCGCCAACTGGTGGTGCTGCTGCCGGCAGCCTATCTTCTCTCCCTCACCGGACGGGTGACGGCGGTATGGTGGGCGTTTCCCATCGCGGAAGTGGCCTCCCTTGCTCTGTGCCTGTTCTTCCTCCGCCATACCTTCCGCAACGTGATCCTTCCGCTGGGAGATGAAAAAGAAGCATAAAAAATGCGCCGCAAATGCGGCGCATTTTTTTATGCTCACTTCAGGTCGGGCAGCGCGTTCAGCAGGCCGTCCACATCGGCCTCGGTGGTGTTAAAGCAGCAGACGAAACGTACCACGGTGTGGGTCTCGTCGTAGGGACACCAGTCCTCATACTGGCACACCTCATCCAGCACCGGCTTTTTGTCATTGGGTGCAATGACGAACACCTGATTGGTGGGGGACTCCACCCACAGCTTCCAGCCCTTGGCCTTCAGCCCCTTCTGGAGACGAGCGGCCATCTCATTGGCCTGGCGACCCATCTTGAAGTACAGGTCGTCCTCAAAAAGGGCCAGGAACTGGGCGCCCTGGATCCAGCCCTTCTCCATAACAGCCAGCATGCGCTTCTTCATGCGGAAGAAACCTTCGGTCAGCTCGGGGCGGGTGATGACCAGAGCCTCGCCGTACATGGAGCCGTTCTTGGTGCCGCCGATGTAGAAGGCGTCGCACAGGTGGGCAAACTCAGGCAGGGTCAGATCGTTGGCGTCGGAGGCCAGAGCGCAGCCCAGCCGGGCGCCGTCCACAAAGAGCAGCAGGCCGTTTTCGTGGCAGAAGTTGTACAGAGCGGTCAGTTCCGCCTTGGTATAGACGGCGCCGTTCTCGGTGGAGTTGGAGATGTAGACCAGGCCGGGCTTGGTCAGATGCACGTCCTCATGGAGCTTCAGCAGGGGCACCAGCTGCTCCGGGACGATCTTGCCGTCGGGAGAGGCGGGAACGGTAAGGATCTTGTGGCCGGTGGCCTCAAAAGCGCCCACCTCATGGCCGTTCAGGTGGCCGGAGTCGGGGCAGATAGCCGCCTCCCAGGGCTTGAGCAGGAAGGCGCAGGCCAGCACGTTGGCCTGCGTGCCGCCGATGACGAATTCCACCATAGCGTCGGGGCAGCCGCACACCTCACGGATGCGGGCCTTGGCTTTTTCGGTGTACTTGTCGTCGCCGTAGCCGATGTTGCCCTCCAGGTTGGCGGCGCACACCGCCTCCAGTACCTTGGGATGGGCCCCGAAGGAGTAGTCGTTGCGGAACCAGAATTTCATCTTTATACCCTCCATTTAAAAGGGCAGGCGGCCTGAGGCCGCCCACCCGTTTTTACCCAATCAGAACTTAAAGGAATCCTTTAGACTCACCGAGCGGTTGAAGACCAGATGGCCGGGTTTGGAATCCTTGTTGTCCACGCAGAAATAGCCCTGACGCAGGAACTGGAAGGATGCGGGGGCTTCCACGTTGGCAAGGCCAGCTTCCACCTTGGCGCCGGTCAGCACCTCCAGAGAGTTGGGGTTGAGGCAGTCCAGGAAATTCTTGTCGCCGGCGTCGGGATCGGCGTCGGTAAACAGATTGTCGTACAGCCGCACCTCGGCGTCCACGGCGGTGGCGGCGTCCACCCAGTGGATGGTGGCGCCCTTTACCTTGCGGCCGTCGGCGGGGTCGCCGCCGCGGCTGTCGGGATCGTAAGTGGCAAAGATCTCGGTAATGTTGCCGTTTTCATCTTTGGCGCAGCCGGTGCATTTGATGAGGTAGGCGCCTTTCAGCCGGCACTCGGGGCCGTCGGGATAGAGCCGCTTGTACTTGGGTACCGGTGTCTCCAGGAAGTCCTCGGCCTCCACATACAGGTTGCGGGAGAAGGTAATCTCCCGGCTGCCGGCGGCGGGGTCGTTGGGGTTGTTCTCCACGGAGAAGGTCTCGCTCTGGCCCTCGGGGTAGTTGGTGATGGTCAGCTTGACGGGGCGCAGTACCGCCATGACCCGCTGGGCCGTCAGGTTCAGATCCTCCCGCAGGCAGTGTTCCAAAAAGGCGTACTCCACGGTGGAGGCGGCCTTGCTCACGCCGTTGCGCTCGGAGAAGTTGCGGATGGCCCGGGGGGTGTAGCCCCGACGGCGCAGACCGCACAGAGTGGGCATGCGGGGATCGTCCCAGCCGGATACCCGGTTCTCCTCCACCAGCTGGCGCAGCTTGCGCTTCGACATGACGGTGTAGTTGATGCCCAGCCGGGCAAACTCGATCTGCCGGGGCTTGGCGGGGACAGGGCAGTTGGCAATGACCCAGTCGTACAGAGGACGATGATCCTCAAACTCCAGGGAACACAGGGAGTGGGTGATCCCCTCCAGGGCGTCCTCCAGAGGATGGGCGAAGTCGTACATGGGGTAGATGCACCACTTGTCCCCCTGACGGTGGTGGTGCATGTGGTTGATCCGGTAGATAACGGGGTCGCGCATATTGAAGTTGCCGCTGGCCAGGTCAATTTTGGCCCGCAGGGTCATACGGCCGTTTTCAAACTCGCCGGCGCGCATCCGGGCGAACAGATCCAGAGACTCCTCCACAGGGCGGTCCCGCCAGGGGGAGCGGGCGGGGGTATTCACATCGCCCCGGAATTCCTTAAACTGCTCGGGGGTCAGCTCGCACACATAGGCCAGGCCCTTTTTGATCAGCTCCACGGCATACTCGTACATTTTCTCAAAGTAGTCGGAGGCGAAGTAGAAGCGGTCGCCCCAATCGTAGCCCAGCCAGTGGATATCCTCCTGGATGGCCTCCACATACTCCACGTCCTCCTTGGTGGGGTTGGTGTCATCCATGCGGAGGTTGCAAAGCCCGCCGTACTTCTCGGCGGTGCCGAAGTCAACAAAAATCGCCTTGGCATGGCCGATGTGCAGGTAGCCGTTGGGCTCCGGGGGGAACCGGGTGTGGACGGTCATGCCTTGGAACTGACCACCCTGGGCGATATCCTCGTCGATGAAATCATGGATGAAGTTCTGGGTCATGGTGGCGTTCAGCTCTTCTGGCATTTGGTTTCACTCCTTTACTTTAATACGAACCAATATTTTACCCCGGAACAGGAAAAAAAGCAAGAGCGGAAACACCGGCGTTGGATGGACGTCATAAGAAGGAGCGGCAAGCATAGGATGTTCTGAGGTGAACAAGCTATGATCGGGGTGTTGGAAGTGAAACAGGAGCGGGGCCGCAGGCCCCTCCTGGAGGAGCGGCGGCTGATGGGACTGCGGTGTCTGTGGGCGACAGTGCCTGTGGCGGAGCGTGTGAGCGAGAAGCGGCGGCTGCGCAGGGTGAAGCGGGGCGCCAGAAGTCTGGTTCAGGCAGGGGTGCGCCGGGTGCTGACAGCGGCGGCCTTTCCATATTGGGACGCACTGAACGAGGCGGGGCTGCGGGGGGTGGACCCGGAGGCTTTTTCCCAGGCTCTGGCCGTCCCCTTGACGCTGGCAGCCCTGGTCCGGCAGGATTGCGCGCCGGAGCAAGCTGCGGTGCTGCTGTCGGGGCGGTGGGTGGACCACGCCATGTTCCGGGCGGCGGAGACTCTGTGCCCCATGGTGCGTCACCTGTCGGTGGACGCCGGGGACGAGGGCGAGGAACTGGCCGACTGGCTGCGGGCCGAGTTTGGCGCGGCAGTCCGGCCCGCCGGGGGAACGGAAGCGAATGTGGCGCTGTGTTTTGGGCCGGAGATCGCACCGGCGCGGACGGTGTTTCGGCTGTGGGGGCCGGAGCCTGATCTGGCGGGCTTTTTGCCTGTATTGGCGGCCGGAGGACTGCCCTCAGGACTGGACCGGCTGCCGCTGCTGGCCCTGCTGTGGGAGGAGGGACGGGTATCGGTCAAACAGCTTCGCATACTGCCGCCGAATTCCAGACAATTGACTTGACAGAAGGGTGTAAACTACATATAATATCATATTAACGTGGCGGAGTGTTTCTGTTCTGAACTTATGGGGATCCGTTCCGGTCCCGTTCTGTATAGAAGAAGAGCAAACAAGGAAAGGTGTGCGCGATCGACATGGCAAAAGAATTCAAACTCAGCGCCGAGCGGTTGGAGGAGCTGAAACAGGAACTCACCTATCTGAAGACCGTTCGTGAAAAAGAGGTGGCCGATCAGATCAAGGAGGCCCGGTCCTTCGGCGATCTGTCTGAGAACAGCGAGTACGACGAGGCCAAAAACGAACAGGGCAAACTCTATTCCCGCATTGCGGAGGTGGAGAACATCCTGTCCAACTATGTTGTGATTGAGGAACATGAGACCGATCCCAACTCCGTCCGGCTGGGTTCCACCGTCAAGGTGCTGGATCTGGAGTTTGAGGAGGAGGAGAGCTACCAGGTGGTAGGCTCTCAGGAGGCCGATCCCATGAACGGCCGCATTTCGGAGGACTCCCCCTTCGGAAAGGCCCTGCTGGGCCGGGCCGCCGGGGATGAGGTCCAGGTGGAGGCCCCCGCCGGTATATTAAGGTATCGTATCCTGGAGATTCAAAAGTAAGGAGCAAGAGCAATGAGTACTGAAGAGAGAAGCGTCAATCAGCCTGAAGAGCAATCCCTGTCCGAACAGCGCCTGATCCGCCGCGCCAAGCTCAAGGAGCTGCAGGAGGCAGGCCAGGACCCCTTCCAGATCACCAAATATGTGGTGAAGCATCACTCTGCCGATATCAAGGAGAACTTCGAGGCCCTGGAGGGTACCGAGACCTCCATTGCCGGCCGCATCATGTCCAAGCGGGGCATGGGCAAGGCCATGTTCTGCGATCTGCAGGACGTGAAGGGCCGCATCCAGCTGTATGTCCGCATTGACGAGCTGGGCGAAGAGGCTTTTACCAAGTTCAAAAAGATTGACATCGGCGACATTGTGGGTGTGGAAGGCGAGGTCTTTAAGACCAAGCGGGGCGAGATCTCTGTGAAGGCCCATAAAGTGACCCTTCTCTCCAAGTCCCTCCAGCCCCTGCCCGAGAAGTTCCACGGCCTGACCGACAAGGAGACCCGTTACCGTCAGCGCTATGTGGACCTGATCATGAACGAGGACGTGCGCCGCACCTTCCAGATCCGCACCGCCTTCATCAA
>NZ_CALWOJ010000090.1 GCF_944383115.1 uncultured Flavonifractor sp.
AAAAAGAATGATAAGTATGATACAATCTCAGAAAAGATTTCGGGGTGGGCCGAGACCTCACAGGAAGTTCTTGCCGAGATTAAATTCGGTCTGCTCCTTGGTCTCGTCCTCAATGGTGTAGGCGCCTCGCTCCAGGGCCACCATACCGGTGCGCACCAGCTCCAGAATACCGAAGGCCTCCAGCAGCTTCTGCATGGCCTCCGCCTTAGTCTCGTCGCCAATGAGGGCCAGGGTCAGGGATTTCAGGGACACGTCGATGATGGAGGCCCGGAAGATGTTGGCAATCTGGATGACCTCGTTGCGGATGTCGTGGGTCTCCGCCTTCACCTTGAACATGACCAGCTCCCGGCGGATGGACCGCTCCGGCTTCAACTCTTGGACGGAGTAGACGGGGAACTGCTTGCGCAGCTGATTCATGATCTGCTCGATCATGGGGCCGTCGGCCAGCACTTCAATGGTGATACGGGACACCGTGGGGTCGTCGGTGGTACCCACAGCCAGGGATTCAATGTTATAGCCTTTGCGGGAAAAGAGCCGGGAGACCTGGGACAGGACGCCGGCGGAGTTTTCCACCAGCACCGAGAGGGTGCGGCGGGTGACGTTCAGTTCGTTCATAGTCCACACCCTCCTTTAATCCAGAATGAAGTCGGTGACCGGGGTGCCGGCCGATACCATAGGATGCACCATAGCGTCCTTATCAATGGCGCACTCGATCACATAGGGCTTGCCGGAGGCTACCGCCCGGCGGAAGGCCGCCTCAAATTCCGGCTGGGTGGCGGCCCGCTCGCCCTGGATGCCGTAGGCCTCCGCCAATTTTACAAAGTCGGGCCCGCGATCCAGGTCAGTCTGGGAGAATCGTTTGTTGTAGATCAGATTCTGCCACTGACGGACCATGCCCAGGGTGCGGTTATTGAAAATGACCGTGATGACCGGGATGTTGTAATGCTCGGCGGTACACAGTTCATGGCAGTTCATGCGGAAGCAGCCGTCGCCGGTACACTGGACCACCACCTTGCCGGGATTGCCCACGGCGGCGCCCATGGCGGCACCCAGGCCGAACCCCATCGTGCCGAAGCCGCCGGAGGTGATGAACTGGCCGGGCCGGGAGAAGTGGTAGTACTGGGCGCACCACATCTGGTGCTGGCCCACGTCGGTGGTGATGATGGCGTCCCCGTCGGTGACGTCCTGGATGGTCTCCAGGATCTCATGGGGGTGGAGGATCTCATCCTTTTTCAGGGGGACCTCCTGGTGGGAGAATACCCACTGTTTCCACTCAGGGTAGTCGTGAGCGGGCAGCCTGGCGTTAAGCAGTTCCAGCACCCGGCGTGCGTCCCCGATGATGTGGTGGTGGGTCTTGACATTCTTGTCGATCTCCGCCCGGTCGATGTCGATATGTACGATCCTGGCGTTAGGAGCGAAGGTGGCGGGGTCGGTGGCCACCCGGTCGGAGAACCGGCAGCCGATGGCGATGAGCAGATCGCACTGGTCGCTGGCCATGTTGGAGGCGTGGGAGCCGTGCATGCCGATCATGCCGGTGAACAGGGGGTGGTTGCCCGGGCAGGCGCCGCCGCCCATGATGGTGGAGGCTACCGGAGCGTTGAGGGTCTCAATGAATTTGCGGAACTGAGGTACCGCGCCACGGGAGCGGATGACGCCGCCGCCCACCAATACCAGGGGCCTGCGGGCCTCCTCAATCATGTCCAGCAGGGTCTGAATATCGCCGGCGTCTGGCTCGGGGGCTTTCAGCTCGTGGCTGGCCCGGCGGAGCATGGCGCCCAGACGGCCGTGGTTGGGGTGTTCGGCCAGAGGGAGGGGTTCATACTCCGCCTCGGCGGCGGTAACGTTCTTGGCGATATCCACCAGCACCGGTCCGGGCCGGCCGGTGCGGGCAATGGCAAAGGCCTCCCGGATCACGTCGGCCAGCTGGGTGGGGTCCTTCACCAGGTAGTTGCACTTGGTAATGGGCATGGAGATGCCGGTGATGTCCACCTCCTGGAAGGAGTCCTTGCCGATCAGGTTCTCGCTGACATTGCAGGTAATGAACACCACAGGGGAGGAGTCGTAGTAGGCGGTGGCAATGCCGGTGGTCAGGTTGGTGGCCCCGGGGCCGGAGGTGGCGAAGCACACCCCCACCTTGCCGGTGGCCCGTGCATAGCCGTCGGCGGCATGGGAGGCGCCCTGCTCATGGGCGGTCAAGATGTGCCGGATCTTATTTTTATAGCCGTGCAGCTCGAATTCGTCGTATACATTCAGAATGGTGCCGCCGGGGTAACCGAATACGGTATCCACCCCCTGCTCCAGCAGACATTCCATTAAGATCTGGGCTGTTTTCATTCTCATGGTGGAAAGACCTCCTTTGGCTGGTATGGGAGAAAAACAACATGGCGGCTTCGTCCCATAGGACGAAGCCGCCATGACACTCCGTGGTACCACCTAATTTCGCGGGCAGGCCCGCGCACTCTTGCCCCGATAACGGGGGGTGGCCGTTCCCGCCTACAGCCTTCGGCGGGACCGCTCCCGGGTGACCTTCCGGTGCGGCCTCACGGGAGCTTACACCAGCCGCTCCCTCTCTGCGCTTGCGCGCCGCCCGTACTGTCCCGGTCATCGCATTTAGGGCTTACCCAACCGGGTAAGCTGCAAATTGTAGGTATTATGATAACGTTCCCCTCCCGCTTTGTCAATCGGCCTTTTGAAACTTCTGCATTTTAAACAAGTAAAGCGCCCAAGCAAGACCAAAAATTAAACGGTTCCGTCAATCAACAAACCGGCCGGTATAGAGGGCTCCTGAGGGCAAAAGAAGGGAATAAACGCAGCTTTTTTACAAAACCTGCCGGTTTAAAACAAAAAATGGGGAGAAATTTGACGGTTTTAACTGGACAATTGAACCGCTTTGCGATATGATTATTCTGTTTGAGATACCGGTCAAACAACTCAGAAAAATGGCCCGTGTGTGGGTCAGATTTGCGAGGTGGACCTATGAAGCAAAGCTTTTACGGCGGCGTGCACCCCCATGACCGGAAGGAGCTGGCACGCCACAAGGAGATAGCGCCTCTGAGCGCTGCTCCCAAGCAGGTGGTCATCGCTATGTCCATGCATATCGGTGCCCCCTGTAAGCCCATCGTGGCGGTGGGCGACCACGTCAAAGTGGGTCAGAAGATCGGCGAGATCGCCGGTCTGGGCGCACCCATCCACGCTTCGGTCTCCGGCGAGGTCAAAGCGGTGGAGCCCCGTCCCTATGTGGGCGGCGGCAAGTGCATGTCGGTGGTGATCGAGAACGATTTCCAGGACACCTGGGGATCTGAACTGGTTCCCCATGCCGACTACACCAAGCTGAGTGCGGATGAGATCGTCAACATCGTGAAGGAAGCGGGCATTACCGGTATGGGCGGCGCCGGCTTCCCCACCCATGTGAAGATCAGCTCCGGTATCGGCAAGGTGGACACCGTGATCCTCAACGGCGCCGAGTGCGAGCCCTACATCACCGCCGACCATCGTCTCATGCTGGAGCATGGCGAGAAGGTCATCGGCGGCCTGCGCATTCTGCTGCAGGCTTTCGGCCTGAAGAACGGCGTGATCGGCGTGGAGGAGAACAAGGAAGACGCCATCGAGCATCTGCGGGCGCTGGTGGGCGGCAGAGGCGACGTAACTGTGGAGTCTCTGCGCACCCGGTACCCCCAGGGCGCTGAGAAGCAGCTCATCCAGCGCATCACCGGCCGGGAAGTACCTCCCGGAGGCCTGCCCGCCCATGTGGGCTGCGCCGTGTTCAATGTGGGCACCGCCGCCGCCGTGTACGACGCCGTGGTGGAGGGCAAGCCCGTCACCCACCGCGTCATCACCGTCACCGGCGACGCCATCCAGGACCCCAAGAACCTGATGGTACCCCTGGGTGTGTCCTTCCAGACCCTCATCGACGAGGCCAAGGGCTTTAAGGAAGAGCCTGAGCGCATCCTCACCGGCGGCCCCATGATGGGCATCGCCCAGTATGATCTGGACGTCACCTGCATCAAGGGCACCAACGCCGTACTCTGCCTCACCAAGCATGAGGCTGCCCCTGTGGTGGAGGAAGAGGTCTGCCTGCGCTGCGGCCGCTGCGTCAACGTCTGCCCCATGCACCTGACTCCTGTGTACATGCACCTGTACGCCGAGAAGGGCATGTGGAAAGAGGCGGAGGCCCTCAACGTTATGGACTGCATCGAGTGCGGTTCCTGTAACTACATCTGCCCCGCCCGTATCCATCTGGTCCAGTCCTTCCGCGTGACCAAGGGTGAGCTACGGAATCTGGCGGCCAAGGAAAAAGCGGCAAAGGAGGCGGCCAAAGCATGAATGAGGAAAAGAAGCTGAATCTGACGGTGGCCTCGTCCCCCCACGTGGCCTCCCCCATTGATACCCAGAACCTGATGCGCGACGTGCTGATCGCGCTGGTGCCCGCCCTGATCATGGGCGTGGTGTTCTTCGGCCCTCGTGCCCTCGTTGCTACCATCATCTCCGTGGTGGCCTGCGAGTTCTTCGAGTGGGCCTACCGCAAGCTGATGAAGAAGTCCTGCGCCAACAAGGACCTGTCCGCCGCCGTCACCGGCGTGCTGCTGGCCTTCGTGTGCGCGCCCACCCTGCCCTACTGGATGCTGATCATCGGCGATTTCTTCGCCATCGTGGTGGTCAAGCAGCTTTTCGGCGGTCTGGGTCAGAACTTCATGAACCCCGCCCTGGGCGGCCGTGCCTTCCTGATGCTGTGCTATCCCGTGGCCATGACCACCTGGATCGTGCCCGGTATCGGTGCTGACAAGTGGGCCGGCCTCATCTCCGGCGAGGTCACTATGGCCGGCGCCGACATCGTCACCGGCGCCACCCCCCTGTCCGCCGACTTTATGCACGGCGGCCTGCTGCCCGAGGCCTCCCTGCTGGACGCCTTCGTGGGCAACGTGGGCGGCTGTATCGGTGAGGTTTCCGCCCTCATGCTGCTGCTGGGCGGGCTGTACCTGATCTGGCGGGGCGTTATCCGGGCCCGTATCCCTGTGGCCTACATCGCCACCGTGGCGGTACTCACCTTTGCCTTCCCCATGGGCGGCAACGACCGGCTCACCTGGATGCTCTATCAGCTGTGTACCGGCGGCCTGATGCTGGGCGCCTTCTTCATGGCTACCGACTATGTGACCAGCCCCGTCACCAAGAAGGGCGAGGTCATCTTCGGCATCGGCTGCGGTCTGCTCACCGTGTTCATCCGCTACTTCGGCGGCTATCCCGAGGGCGTGTCCTACTCCATCCTGATCATGAACTGCTGCGTGTGGCTCATCGACAAGGTGGGTAAGCCCAACCGCTACGGCGTCACCAAGGAAATGAAGGCTGCCGCCAAGGCGAAGGCCAAAGCCGGAAAGGAGGGCTAAGCCATGAGCGAAACTGTAACCAAGAAGAAAGAAGCCGGCATGGCCACCCTGGTCATCGTGCTGTTTGCCATCTGTGCTGTTACCGCCCTGCTGCTGGGCCTGACCAACGAGGTCACCAAGCCCTACATTGCGGCCAATAACGAAAAGACCACCCAGGAGGCCATGGCTGCCGTGTTGCCTGCCGACAGCTATGAGAAGGTTACCGATCAGTACACCGGCGGCGATGCCACCGTGGAAGACGTCTACAGCGCCGGCGACGCCGGCTATGTGGTGCAGGTCAAGCCCGCCACTTCCTTCAGCGGCAACCTGACCATCATGGTGGGCGTGGACGCCACCGGAGCCTGCTCCGGTGTGTCCATCGTTAAGACCGGCGAGACCTCCGGCCTGGGTTCCAACGCCAGCAAGGAGGATTTCCGTGCCCAGTTCGTTGGTGCCACTGGTGAGGTCCATGTGACCAAGGATGGTGGCACCATCGACGCGCTCACCGGCGCCACCATCACCTCCCGAGGCGTATGCGAGGCGGTTTCCTCCGCTATTGCCGCCGCGGCCAGCATGGGTTAAGGAGGGAACGAACCATGAATGCAAGAAAACAACTGATGGACGGTCTGTTCTATCAGAACCCCGTTACCGTCCAGCTGCTGGGTATGTGTTCCACCATGGCCATCACCACCACCCTGTTCAACGGACTAGGCATGGGTGTGTCTGTGCTGGTGATCCTGACCCTGGCTAATATCATTATCGCTGCTCTGCGTAAGATTATTCCAAACAATATCCGTATTGCCTGCTTCATCGTGGTCATTGCCGGTTTCGTGACCATCGTGGACCTGATGCTCCAGGCATTCGTACCTGCCCTGTCGGCCAGCCTGGGTCTGTTTATCCCCCTGATCGTGGTAAACTGTATCATTCTGGGTCGGGCCGAGTCCTTCGCCTACAAGAACGGCATCGGTGCTTCCGCCATGGACGGTATCTTCCAGGGCCTGGGCTATACCATGATCCTGGTAATCATGTGTGTTATCCGTGAGTTCCTGGGCAATGGCACGATCATGGGCGGCCTGCTGGAGATCGGCAAGGACGGCAACCTGGTCTTCGGCCTGGGTACCGCCGCCGGCATTCGCATCCTGCCCGAGGGCATCCCCGCTCTGGGCATGATTCTCCCCGTGGGCGGCTTTATCACGCTGGCCGTGCTTATCGCTGCCATGCAGTACATCCTGAACAAGCCCAAGAAGGGCGAGAAAAAGGCTGAGGAGGTGGCCAAGTAATGGATTGGGCAAACCTGTTTACCGTGGCCCTTGGCGCCATCCTGGTCAATAACTTTATCGTGGCTCAGTTCCTGGGCATCTGCCCCTTTATGGGCGTGTCCAAGAAGGTGGAGACGGCCTCTGGCATGGGCCTGGCGGTCATCTTCGTCATGGGTCTGGCTTCCGCTATCTGCTGGCCCATCAATGAGCTGATTCTGGTGCCTCTGGGGCTGACCTTCATGCAGACCGTGACCTACATCCTGGTCATCGCCGCCCTGGTGCAGTTCATTGAGATGTTCCTGAAGAAGTCCATGCCCTCCCTCTATGAGGCCCTGGGCGTGTACCTGCCTCTGATCACCACCAACTGCGCCGTGCTGGGCGTGGTGCTGCAGAACACCCAGAACAACTACGACTTCATCACCAGCGTGGTGTACGGCGTCACCGGCGGTATCGGCTTCCTGCTGGTTATCGTGATCTTCGCCAGCATCCGTGAGCGCATGGAGTTCTCCAAGTGCCCCAAGGCCTTTGAGGGCTTCCCCATCGCCCTGATGGCCGCCGGCCTGGTGGCCCTGGCCTTCATGGGCTTCTCCGGCCTGAAGGTCTTTGGTTAAGGGAGGCGGATGAATCATGGATATGAATACTGTTATCTTTGCCGTTGTGGTCCTGGCTGTGCTGGGCGCCATCTTCGGCCTGGTCCTGGCCATTGCCGCCAAGGTGTTCGCCGTTGAGGTGGACCCCCGGGAGGAGGCCATTCTGGGCTGCCTGCCCGGCGCCAACTGCGGCGGCTGCGGCTTCCCCGGCTGCTCCGGCTATGCCGCCGCCGTGGTGAAGGGTACCGCCCCCGTCAACGCCTGTGCCGCCGGCGGTGAGGCTGTTGCCAACCAGATCGGCGAGATCATGGGCGTGTCCGCCGGCGCTGCCGTGAAGCAGATCGCTCAGGTTCACTGCACCGGCTGCGGTCAGAACTACAAGCAGTACAACTATGTGGGCCTCCACGACTGCGTGGCCGCCTCCAAGCTGCCCGGCGGCGGCGATCTGGGCTGCTCCTACGGCTGCCTGGGTCTGGGTTCCTGTGAGAAAGTCTGCCCCTTCGACGCCATCCACGTCATCGACGGCGTGGCCAAGGTGGACGAGGAGAAGTGTAAGGCCTGCAACAAGTGCGTGGACGTGTGCCCCCGCCACATCATCGCTCTGGAGCCCTATAAGACTAAGCGTCACGTCACCATTCCCTGCTCCTCCCACGACAAGGGCGCGGACGCCCGGAAGGTATGCGACAACGGCTGTATCGGCTGTTCTCTGTGTATGAAGAACTGCCCCAAGGAAGCCATCACCATGGTCAACAATCTGGCCGTCATCGACTACGAGAAGTGCATCGGCTGCGGCATCTGCGCCCAGAAGTGCCCCCGCAAGCTGATCACCGT
>NZ_CALWOJ010000091.1 GCF_944383115.1 uncultured Flavonifractor sp.
GGCAGCACAATTTGCGAAGAAACAACACGGGAAGATATGATATGAACAATTTACGAAATGGTACGCCGTACTCCTAAACGGTAGGTCGGAGGTTCGAATCCCCTCAGGCGTGCCAAAAAGAGCCGTTCCATCAGGGCCTCCAATTTGATCGTCAACCTTTCGCAATTGGTACGCTGCGCTTGATCTGCACCAGCACAAGCACCAGACTGATTCCCAGCAGAATATGGCCGATTCCGGCAATGCCGGAAATAGCCGCACTCA
This sequence comes from uncultured Flavonifractor sp., assembly GCF_944383115.1. Classification (GTDB taxonomy): domain Bacteria; phylum Bacillota; class Clostridia; order Oscillospirales; family Oscillospiraceae; genus Flavonifractor. The sequence continues at coordinate 262 of NZ_CALWOJ010000091.1, forward strand.
TGCCGGAGGAAAGCGCAGTTCCCAGCACCTGGGTCACGCCCCGCACCACAAACATCACAGCAGTCAGATTCAGGCCAATCTGATAGGCAACCAATATCCGGCCGGTCTTGGCCCCGGTGAAAGAAAAGCTCTTTTCCAACAGAAGCAGCAGTAGGAAAAACACCATGCCCATCAGGAAGTAATGGGCATGTACCACCCCCAGGGTGGTTTTGGCAGTAAAGCCGTTGAACTTGGTGAACTCCCGGTAGAACACGCCCCCAACCATGGCAAGAACAGCGTACAGCAGGGCCAGATTCATATATCGTTTCATGTTCCTTCCTCCTTTAGTTACATTCCTTTTTCATGGCGAAATATCCAATCAGAACCGTCCACACATAGGCACAGGTCTTGGGGATCATCAGCATCCCGATCATAGGGATGGTATCGGCCCACAGCACCACCGGGATGTAGAAGCCAAAGCTCAGCACGATGGTCAGCCACATCCACCGAAACGCCCGATCTCCCCGTACCTTTGCACTGCGGTAGAACAGCACGATCACCAGCAGCCCCAGCAGCGCAAAGGGAATGTTGCGGTAGATGCCCCAGGAAAGGGGCGCTTCCGTGCTGAGCCACTGGTTCTGCGGCATCATGCACAGAGCGATCCGCACACCGGCCAGGACATACACGGCAGCAGTCAGAGCGCTTTGCCCCTTGATCTGATACCGCTGCCGCCACACATAGTAGAGCAGCACATAAAAAATGGTCATAGTGACCGAGGTGATCCATTTGCCCAGTCCCAGGGAGACAGTGTAGTTCTCCAGCCCGGTGGTACACAGGGCCAGAGCCCGGGGAACCAGGTGAAAGGAATCGCCTGCGCCCAGCACCACTGCCATCCAGCCAAACAGCTTGAACTGACGCTTTCCCTTACTTCCCCAAATTATCAGCACACCGATGGTAATGACGCCAATCAGATAGACCACGTCAAACAAGGTTTCTACGATTGCTTGCATCCTTTACTCTCCTTCATGCTCGGTTCTATTTGGAACGCTGACATCGGCCAGCGCCGCTTTGCCAAAGTTACGGCCAAACAGCAATCCCGCCAGCAGCAGGGAAGCGCCCAGGCCGGTATAAAAGACGGCGATAAACCGCTCCGGCGCCAATCCGCTCAAGCGCAGACCGATCCCGCCGCACATCATCACCGCCATAATCACAAAGGCTTTCCCATCAAAAAACTTGAGAAAAAATGCCGCTCTTCCTCATAGGAATGGATTCTTGCTGTATGCTTTTTCACCAGCTTTCCAAAAATGAATGTCTGAAACACAGCAAAGACCAGGGCGGACAACAGAACATTCAGCACGGACCAATAAGGAGGGTATGCCATCAGGCCAATACGAAGAATGTTGAAGCCCGCCGCGCTCCACACCAGACAGGCCAGGAGCAGCAGGGTGTTTCGTTTTACTTTCATAGATTACCGCCTTTCATTGAACAGCGTTCATTTTCCGGGATAAAAAATTCCCACCCCACAGCAGGAATTTTAATAAAGGGTCCTGCGGACGATTTCCAGCACAGGGCTTGGGTCATAGTCCTGGCGCAGCAAAGCGGACAGCATCAGGGAAAAGAGGACGCCTGCAAATTTTTCCGCTGTAAACTGGTCGTTAAAAGCATCCGGGCGAATTTGGGTATCCCGCTTCAAGCCGGAACACAGCCCCTCTAAAATATGCTGCCAGGTCTGCTGCATCCGCCGTTTTCCGTCCGACTTGTCCTCCCGCATGAATCCCAGAGAGTGGAGATTAAAAAAGCCGGGATACTGTTGGCAGCCGTATTCCATCCGTCCATACATCCAAGTAATGCACGCCTGTGTATCCTGAAATACGGACCCATCTTCCGGGCGGTGAAAAATCTCGCACCAAACACTTTCTACTGTGGCTCCCATCAGCTCTGCTTTGGAATCAAAATAATTGTAGATCGACCCCACAGATACGCCGCAGGCGGCCGCAACAGAGCGAATGTTGACCCCCGACCAGCCCTGCTGCTGAATCAGTCCCCGGCTGGTTGCCAAAATCTCTTCTTTTGATGTTACAATAGTATTCATGTTATCACCTCAATATGAACATCGTTCATTATAGCTTTTGGAGGGGCTGTTGTCAAGGCTGCACCACTTGATCTATGGTCAGCCGTTGGCTTTACGCTGTTTTACCCTCCCACTGTCGAACAAGAAACAATTTAAAAATCATGCAAATTTTCTTCACATTTCCGCCACAATTACCGGTTATGCTAAGACTCGTTCAAAGGAAACAACCACACCCGTTGTTAAAAGGAGAGATCCGTTATGTACTACAGTGATTATAATCGTCCCCCGGAAGATCGGGAGAACATAATAGAGTCCAACCAGTTCCATGTATACGACGCGGAACCGCCCAGGAAAAAGAAGAAAGGCGGTTTCGGCAAGATTTTGGCCGTGGGCCTGTGCTGCGCCATCATCGGCGGCGCGGTGGGAGGCGGCGGCGTATGGGCGGTAAGCCGGTTTGCCGGCGGCTCCACCACCATCTACGAGGGTACCCGTCCCACCGCTGTATCCCTGGCTAACGTGGATGGAAAAACCGTTCTCTCCCCGGAAGAGGTATACGCCTCCAACCTGGAGTCGGTGGTGGGCGTCAACGGAAATGTAACCACCAACGTGTGGGGTCAGACGGTCAAGAACGCCGTATCCGGCTCCGGCTTTGTCATCAGCTCCAACAGCACCACCAGCTACATCCTTACCAACTACCATGTCATCAACGGCGTCAGCGACATCACCGTATTCTTCTCCGACGGAAAGAGCTATGACGCCACCCTGGTAGGCGGCGAGGAGGAGAACGACATCGCCGTATTGAAGATCGACCAGGGCAATCTGCGGCCCGTGGTGCTGGGCGACTCCGACGCCATCAATGTGGGCGAGGATGTGTACGCCATCGGCAACCCCCTGGGTGAGCTGACCTTTACTTTCACCGGCGGCTACGTCTCCGCCAAGGACCGCTCGGTCACCATGAGCGACGGCACCGTCATGAACATGATCCAGACCGACACCGCCATCAACTCCGGCAACTCCGGCGGCCCCCTGTTTGACAAGTACGGCCAGGTGGTGGGCATCGTGTCCGCCAAGCTGTCCTCCAGCTCCAGCTCGAAGGCCTCCGTGGAGGGTCTGGGCTTCGCCATTCCCATCAACGACGTGAAAGACATGGTCACCTCCATTATGGAGAACGGCTATGTCACCGGTAAACCCAATGTGGGCATCCTGATGAACGACGTTGCGGAAAATGTACAGCGGTACGGCGTGCCGGCCGGCTACGAGATCCTAGCCATTCTGGACGGTTCCTGCGCTCAGAAAGCCGGTCTCCAGGTGGGCGATATCATTACTGCCATCGGTGACACCACCGTCTCCTCCAGCGATGCACTGAAGTCCGCCATCAAGGACTGCAAAGCGGGGGACACCGTTACCTTCACCATCTACCGGGACGGCAACACTTCCACCGTCAATGTGACCCTAGACGAGGACAATCAGGAGCGTCAGGCTGCTATGGAGCAGCTGCAGCAGGACTATAAACAGCAGTCTCAGTCCCAGCCCCAGCAGGGCGGTAACTACTATTACAACTTCCCCTTCGGCGGTTGGTAAAATAAGCAGGGCGCTGCATGCGCAGCGCCCTGTTTTATAAAAAACGGGCGGAGCCAAATGGCTCCGCCCGTTTTGTTTGGCTGAAATTAGCCCTGGGTGCAGTGATCGAAGAAGAAGTAGCCCAGGGGGGTGTAGTACATGCCCTGGATGCCGTCAGCCAGCATATACTTCTGGGTGTAGAAGTACAGGGGGTTGACAACCCAGTCTTCCTCTATCAGGATGTTCTCGGCCTCGTGCATCAGCTGCATACGCTCAGCAGGATCGGTAGAAGCCTTGGCAGCCTGGATCTTGGCGTCGTACTCGGCGTTGGAGTACTGAGCATCGTTGTTGCCGCCGCCGGTGAGCCACATATCCAGGAAGGACATGGGATCGTTGTAGTCGGCAATCCAGCCGTTACGGGCGATGGAGTAATCGCCGTCCTTACGGGTCTGGAGGAAGGTGGCCCACTCCTGGTTGTTCAGGGTAACCTTCACGCCCAGCACTTCCTGCCACATGTTCTGCAGAGCCTCGGCAACAGCCTTGTGGGAGTCGTCGGTGTTGTACAGGTACTCGACAACGGGGAAGCCCTCGCCGTTGGGGTAGCCAGCCTCGGCCAGCAGGGCACGAGCCTCCTCGCAGTTGGCCTCATAGGCCTCCTTGTAAGGATCGTAATAGTCGCCGCCCACGGTGCGGAAGTCGTCACCGGTAGCGCCGGCAGCATCGTACACGCCGGCGGGCACATAGCCGCCAGCCTCCACCTGACCGGTCTGGGTGATCTCGGTCACGATGCGGTTGCGGTCCACGGCCAGAGTGAAGGCCTTACGGACGCGCCAGTCGTCGAAGGGCGCCTTCTGGGTCTGATAGCAGACATAGTAGGTGCCGATATAGTCCACGATCTTCAGATCGCCGGAAGCCAGCAGGCCGGCCACTTCGTCGGTGGGCATGGACTCAATGAAGTCCAGCTCGCCGGTGTTAAAGCCGTTGAGCATAGCGTTCTGATCTTCCATCAGCTTAAAGGTGAGCTTCTGGGGACCCAGGGAATCCACGTCATAGTAGTACTCGTTGGGCACCATAACGATGCGGTCGTTGGTGACGCGCTCACTCATCTTGTAGGCGCCGTTGGAGACATAGGTGGCGGGATCATAGGTCCACTGAGCATTGCTCACGATATCCTCGCGCACGGGGAAGGTGGCGGGGAAGGCGCAGATCTCCAGGAAGTAGGGCAGGTCGGAGGTGATGGTGACCTCAAAGGTCTTCTCATCAACAGCCTTGACACCCAGCTCGCTGGGCTCCTTCTCGCCGTTCATGATCTCGTTGGCGTTGACCACGCAGTCGATCATATAGCTGTAGTCAGCAGCGGTCTCGGGGCTGACCAGGCGCTGCCAGGAGAACACGAAGTCCTGAGCAGTCACGTCCTTGCCGTCGGACCACTTGATGTCGTCGCGCAGCTTGAAGGTGTAGGTGACGGTACCGTCCTCGTTGGGAGTCTTCTCATAGGACTCAGCCTGGCCTTCAGCCAGCACGGCGTTGTTGCAGGTACCGTCGGAACCGACAGTCTCCGCGCCGCTGTCATCCCAGCGCATCAGGCCCTCAAACATATGGCTGATCATAATGGCGCCGTCCACCGCGCTGTTCAGAGCGGGGTCGATGGTCTGAGGCTCGGAGGCGATGTTGACGGTCATCTCAAAGCCTTCGCCGGAGGGATTCTCGGTGCTGGGCGCACCGCTCTCCTGGGTGTCAGGAGTCTCGGTGTTGGTGCTGGTGGTTCCGCCGCCGCAGCCGGCCAACAGACCGAACACGAGGGCCCCGGACAGAAGCAGAGAGACGAGTTTTCTCTTTTTCATGGTTGGACCTCCATCTTTCTCATTTTTGTATCTATAACGCCTTTGGGCGCGATACACATGGAAATAATCCCCGGCGCCCGCAGGGCGGGCGCCGAAAGGGCATGCCCTTTCGCAAGTAAAATAACGCGGAAGTATTATACCACAGGTCGGGTACAGGTGTAAAGAAAATGTTTCAAAATTGTTACGGACTCTCAAGTTTATTCTTTTTTAGTTCTGAAAAAGGCGGCAACCGCCGCCTTTTTCCAATTTCTCTGAAATCTTATGCTGTGCCGATCTGATCATCGCTTAGCCCAGCAGGTGACAGGCCGCGTAGTGACCGGGCGCGTGTATTCCCACCCGGCAGGCCGGGCGGGAACCCTTTTCTCTTTTCATCTGCTCGGGCGAAGTGAATTCGCCCGGCATCAAGGTTTTGGGCACAGCCCAAAACGCTTGGACGCCGCAACGCGGCGGCGCGCCCAGCGCGCAGGAACACGCTTAGCCCAGCAGGTGACAGGCCGCGTAGTGGCCGGGCGCGTGTTCCTTGAACTGGGGCACGCACTCCTTGCACTTCTCGGTGGCGTAGGGGCAGCGGGTGTGGAACCGGCAGCCGGAGGGAGGATTCATGGGGGAGGGGATGTCGCCTTCCAGCACGATACGCTGACGGCTGCGGCTCACCTCGGGGTCGGGCACCGGCACGGCGGACAGCAGCGTCTTGGTATAGGGGTGGATGGGGTTGCGGTTGAGTTCATAACTCTCCGCCAGTTCCACCATGGTACCCAGGTACATCACGCCGATACGGTTGGAGATGTGGCGCACCACGGACAGGTCGTGGGCGATAAACAGATAGGTCAGGCCCAGATCCTGCTGCATATCCTCCAGCATGTTTACCACCTGGGACTGGATGGACACGTCCAGGGCGGAAATGGGCTCGTCGCACACGATGAACTCGGGGCGCACCGCCAGGGCGCGGGCAATACCCACGCGCTGCTGCTGGCCGCCGGAGAACTCATGGGGATAGCGGTTGGCGTGTTCGGTGTTCAGGCCCACCCGGGCCAGCAGCTCCTTGATCCGGTCGCTGCGATCCTTCTTGTTGGGGCACAGCTTATGAATGTCCAGGGCCTCACCAATGATCTCGCCCACCGTCATACGGGGGTCCAGAGAGGCGGAGGGATCCTGGAAGATGATCTGCATCTTCCGCCGGTAGGGCAGCATATTGACCGCCTGGGGCTTGGGGGTCTTGACATGGATCATCTGGCCGTTCTCATCCTTCTGCCAGGGGTCCTCGCCCTCAAAAATGGTCTCGCCGTCATAGACGATCTTACCGGACGTGGGGGGATGGAGCTGGAGGATGGTGCGGCCCAGGGTGGTCTTGCCGCAGCCCGACTCGCCCACCAGGCCCAGGGTCTCGCCCCGCTTGATAAACAGGGACACATCCTCCACGGCCTGGACGCCGGGTCCCTTCAGGCCCTTGACGCCAAAATATTTCTTCAGGTGGTCTACCTGAACGAGGATGTCATTCTTCTCACTCATGGTCGCCCGCCTCCTTGTTCTCGGTCTCCTGCGCGGGCTTGGCGTCCGCCTGGCCGGCCTTCTCCTTCTCAATCTGCTCCTGCACACGCAGCCAGCAGGCGGAGCGGTGGTTGTCGCCCAGCTCCACATAGGGAGGCATCTTCTGCAGGCAGATCTTCATGGCGTACTCGCACCGGGGGGCAAAGGGGCAGCCCTCGGGAGGATTGAGCATATCCACGGGGGTACCCTCAATGGGGATCAGGCGCTCGTAGCTCTCGGCGTCCACACGGGGCATGGACCGCAGCAGGCCCATGGTGTAGGGGTGGCCGGGCTTGTAGAAAATGTCGTCCACCGGGCCCTGCTCCACCATCTTACCGGCATACATGACGGAGACCTTGTCGCAGATCTCGGCCACCACGCCCAGGTTATGGGTGATGAAGATGATGCCCATGTGGGTCTTCTTCTGCAGGTCCTTCATCAGCTCCAGGATCTGGGCCTGAATAGTCACGTCCAGAGCGGTGGTGGGCTCGTCGGCGATGAGCAGCTGGGGATGGCAGATCAGGCCCATGGCGATCATGACGCGCTGGCGCATACCGCCGGACAGCTCATGGGGATACTGGCGCATCCGCTTCTCCAC
>NZ_CALWOJ010000092.1 GCF_944383115.1 uncultured Flavonifractor sp.
GTTCTTAACTTTCATTCTGCTCAGGAATTATGGGACTTTGAGCTTACTTCCTGTTGCACTTAGTTTGACAATTCACTAACTGTAAAATATTCATTTATGCCGGTTTAGTACATATAATAAAGTAAAATACCATAAGGTACAATGCAAAATGACGGAAATCTGCCAATTATGACGAGAAGCTATTGGGCAAGTTGCTCCTTTTAAACTTGACCAGGCAATGACGCTATAGTATAATCACACATGTTGAATGTGGCAATATTTGTAGAGAGGAGAGAAAAAATGTCAAATGATAAACGCGGCGGCAGCTTGCTGGCCTTCTTTGTAGGGCTGCTGCTTCTGGGAGCCGGACTCTTTATGATTGCCAATCAAGTCAGTGTCACTTCCAGTTTTGGCTATTTCCGGTTGGGAGGGGTCAGTGTCCCCTTTGGCCTGACGACAGTGCCTTTGATCATCGGGATCATTTGGCTGTTTGTCAAGCCGGATATGGTCCTGCCAAAGATCGTGATCGTATTGGGCGTATTGTTTATTATCGTCAGTATCATTATGAGCGTACGTCTGCACTTTGTCAGAACCAGCCTGTATGAGTACATTTTGATGTTTGGTATGACTGCCGCAGGTACAGGCCTGATACTGAGAACTCTGTTTGCTCCCAAAAACAAATCAAGGAAAGACGACCAAAATAAAAAGTGAAAAGGAGTAATTGACATGGCGATTTTTGAACGACTGGGCGATTTGATCCGCAGTAATATAAATGATTTGATCGACAGGGCGGAAAATCCGGAAAAGATGGTCAAGCAGATCATTATTGACATGGAGGAGCAGCTCCGCGACGCTACCGCCGGCTATGCCACCGCTATGGGCGGCGTCAACCAGGTCAGAAAGCAGATGGAGCAGGCCCAGGCCCAGTCCAAGGAGTGGGAGCGCAAGGCCAAGATGGCCCTGTCTGCCGGCAATGAAGAGTTGGCCAAGCAGGCGCTGGTCAAGAAATCTGACGCGGACAACCTGGCCGCCACCTACTCCACCAATTACGAGACCATGAATACCCGTTTGATGGATATGAAGTCTCAGATCGACATTTTGAAGCAGAAACTCTCTGAGGCCCGCAGCCGCCAGGCTATGCTCATCGCCCGCAGCAAGATGGCAGACGCCAACGAAGCAATGGCAAAATCCCTGGGGAATATGGACTCCGGCAGCGCGTTTGCCAAAATGGACAAGATGGAGGCCAAAATTGCGGACAAGGAAGCCAGAGCGGACGCATTCTCGGAAGTATCCGGCGTGGATACCATGACAGAAACGGATCCCTTTGCAGCCATGGAACAGGATATGGCTGTGAACAGTGATCTGGAACGGCTGAAAAAAGAAATGGGACTGCTCTGAGAGGAGGACGAACATGACGATTATCATCCCCATTGTGTTGATCGTCGGCGGTGTGCTGGCGATGGTATTTCTCCGAAGCCAAATGGCGAACAAGGTCCGCGAGATGAAGTTCATGGAGACCACTACCGTTAAGGACCTGCTGGATATGTTCAGCACGATGCAGAGCGACGGTTTAGGCGATCACTTCCGCCACTATGTGGAAGTAAAGGGTACGGTGTACAGCCCTGAAACGGTGCGCACGCCCTTCTCCGATAGGGAGGTCGCCTACTGCGCGTCCAAGCTGGCCGCCGTGACCCAGCGGGAGGAACGCTATAGAGACAACGACGGCAACATGCGCACGCGCATTCAGAAGAGCGAGGAGACCATCACGATGGAGGACAGCTCCAACACCCTGCTCTTCAAGGACTCCAGCTCCGATCAGTGCGTGGTGCTGGACATTAAAAACGGCTGTAGTTTTGACGTGCCTGAGACCTTCGATCGCTTTGAGAACGTTGGGAACCTGAACCGCTACTCCTATTTCCGCAACTTCCATCATAACAGAGCCAATCTGCTGGGCTACCGTATGCAGGAAAAGACGGTCTCCCTGAACCAGCCCCTCTACGTCCTGGGCGAAGCCTATAAGGAAGGCGATATTATACATATCGGCAAGCCCACCGACAGAGACAAGACGTTCATCGTCTCCACAAAGTCGGAAGACGAGATGATCGGCAAATGCGAAAGCAACGCCAAGTTTGCCTTTTTTGGCGGGATCGCCGCCATTGTGGTGGGCGTTGGGCTTTTGATTTATCAGCTGATCGCGTAACGTTGGCGCGGCAGAAAACAGGAAGGCAGCCAGGAACCCGAGGTTCCTGGCTGCCTTCTCTTTTGGAGAATGATGTAACATATCGCCTGAGCAATTGAAGATTTACTCCAGCACCGCGCCCCGGGAGGCGGAGGTGACCAGTTTGGCATACCGGGCCAGATAGCCGGTCTGGACTTTGGGCTGAGGACACGTCCAGCTGGCTTTGCGCGCCGCCAGGGTGGCCTCATCCACGTTCAGGGTGATAGAGCAGCTGGGGATGTCGATGGAGATCATATCCCCCTCTTCCACCAGGGCGATGGGGCCGCCCTGGGCGGCCTCCGGGGAGACGTGGCCGATGGCCGCACCCCGGGTGGCGCCGGAGAACCGGCCGTCGGTGATCAGCGCCACGCTCTCGCCCAGGCCCATGCCGCAGATGGCGGAGGTGGGGTTGAGCATCTCCCGCATGCCGGGACCGCCCTTGGGGCCCTCGTAGCGAATAACCACAACGTCGCCGGGGACGATCCTGCCCTCGTAGATGGCGGCGATGGCCTCCTCCTCGCTGTCAAAGACCCGGGCGGGGCCGGTGTGGGTCATCATCTCGGCGGCTACGGCGGAGCGTTTCACCACGCAGCCCTCCGGGGCCAGGTTGCCCTTGAGGACCGCGATGCCGCCGTCGGCAGAGTAGGGATTCTCAATGGGACGGATGATCTCCGGGTTGCGATTGGTCACGCCCTCCAGATTTTCCTCCAGAGTCCTGCCGGTGCAGGTCATGACGGAGGTGTCCAGCAGGCCCTTGCGGGTCAGCTCCTTCATGACGGCGTACACGCCGCCGGCGCCTTCCAGATCCTCCATGTAGGTGTCGCCGGCGGGCGCCAGATGGCACAGGTTGGGGGTGTGGGAGGAGATCTCGTTGCTCATGTCCAGATCCAGCTCAATGCCGCACTCGTGGGCGATGGCGGGCAGGTGGAGCATGGTGTTGGTGGAGCAGCCCAGGGCCATGTCCACCGTCTCGGCGTTGTGGAAGGCGGCCTCGGTCATAATGTCCCGGGGACGGATGCCCTGGCGCACCAGCTCCATGATCTGCATACCGGCGTGCTTGGCCAGCCGCAGCCGGGCGGACCACACAGCGGGAATGGTGCCGTTGCCCCGCAGACCCATGCCGATGGCCTCGGTGAGGCAGTTCATGGAGTTTGCAGTGTACATGCCGGAACAGGAGCCGCAGGTGGGGCAGGCGTTGTTCTCGTAGTCCTCCACGCCCGCCTCGTCCAGCTTGCCTGCCTTATAGGCGCCCACCGCCTCAAACATGTGGGAGAGGCAGGAACGGCGGCCGTCGTTGAGCTTGCCGGCCAGCATGGGGCCGCCGGAGCAGAAAATGGTGGGGATGTTGACCCGGGCGGCGGCCATCAGCAGGCCGGGTACATTCTTATCACAGTTGGGGATCATCACCAGGCCGTCGAACTGGTGGGCGATGGCCATAGCCTCGGTGGAGTCGGCGATGAGATCACGGGTGACCAGGGAATACTTCATGCCGATGTGGCCCATAGCAATGCCGTCGCATACGGCGATGGCGGGGAACTCCACCGGCGTGCCGCCGGCGGCCCGTACGCCTGCCTTCACCGCTTCGGCGATCTTGTCCAGATTCATGTGGCCGGGGACGATCTCATTGTAGGAGCATACCACACCGATGAGGGGACGCTCCAGCTCCTCCTTGGTATAGCCCAGAGCATAAAAGAGGGAGCGGTTGGGAGCGCGCTCCACGCCTTTTGTCACGTTGTCGCTGCGCATAGGGGACGACCTCCTTTTTGTATATGGCGCGCGTTGTATGATGACGCTTGCATTGTCTGACTATATACTATATGATAGAAGCAGAACTGTCAAGAACATACCGGGAGGGAAGTACCCAATGGAGAAGAAGAGCCGCGCCCAGCAGGTGGCGGAACAGCTGTACAGCCGCATTGTGGTGGAGAAGGGACTGAGGCCTGGGGAAAAGCTGCCCAATGAGGTGGACCTGGCGGGGGAGTTGGGGGTGAGCCGGGCCACCCTGCGGGAGGCCATCCGTACCCTCGCTGCCCAGGGGGTGCTGGAGGTGCGCCGGGGCAAGGGTACCTTTGTATCGGAGACGGTGGAGGAGATGGATGACTTCGGCTTCTCCAGCCTGGAGCGGATCAGGGGGCAGCTGCGGGATCTGTTCGAGCTGCGCTCCATCTTCGAGCCCAGAGCCGCCGCCCTGGCCTGCCGCCGGGCCACAGAGGAGGAGTTGGCGGATATTCTGGCCTGTGGCAGGGAGGTGGAGCGGTGCATCCGGGCAGGGGAGGACCGGGCCCGGGCTGACCGGGCCTTCCACGCCGCCATTGTCCGGGGGACCCACAATGAGTTTCTGGTGCGGCTGCTCCCTCTGATCGATCAGGCGGTATCCGCCGCCCTGACGGCGGGGGAACACCAGCAGCAGCTGGCGGAGGATACCTGCCGGGACCACGCCCTGCTGATGGAGTTTTTTCGGAAGCGGGACGGGGAGGGGGCCGGCTATGCTATGGCCATCCACATGCGCCACTCCATGGATGTGATGGGGCTGGAGGTATAAAGCTGATTGACGAAGCCTCTTCATATCCTTATAATAAACCTACTGGAAAGGAGGTGGGAGGATGGCCCGGAATCACCAGACCCGCGCCGACGGTTACGGCCTGCTGAGCCGGTACCGGGGCGAACTGATGGGAATCGCCATGTTGTGGGTCATGCTCTTTCATGCCTACGGGCTGAGTACCTCCGTTTTGCCCCTGCGGGTGCTGCGGGCCACAGGTTTTGCGGGGGTGGATATCTTTCTGCTGCTCTCGGGCATGGGGATCTGCTGTTCTCTGGCCCGGCGGGAAAAGGAATCCTATGGACGGTATCTGGGCCGGCGTCTGCGCCGTCTGCTGCCCGCCTTCTGGCTGGTGGTGGGCGTGTACAGCGTGGTTCTGGCCGCGGCGGGGCGGATCACCCCCGACGTGATCTTCTGGAATCTGTCCACGCTGTATTACTGGCTTGACGTGCCGGGGGGATTTAACTGGTATATCTCTGCCATTCTGGTATTTTATCTGCTGGCCCCTCTGTATTTCAAACTGTTTCACCGCTGCCGGGCCAAGGAGTGGCTGACGCTGGCCGTCTGCCTGGTCAGCTACCTGCTCTATCGGGTGACCTGGGGGGCCGGCTTGCTTTACCTGACCGATTTTCTCCAGCGCATCCCGGATTTTGCCCTGGGCTTTCTGATGGCCTGCTATATCATGGAAGGCAAAAAACTCAGCGCCAGGCACCTGGGGGTGTGGGGAGCGGCTGTGGTCTTCGGGCTGGCTGTGGTGCCGGGGTGGCTGGTACAGCCCATCATCTTCCCGCTTTGCCTGGCGGTCACCTCCTGCCTGGTGCCGGTGTGCCTTGTGATGGGCAAGCTGTTGGACTGGTATCCGGGCCGGTGGGTGCCTGCGTTTCTGAGAACAGTGGGTGGCAGCAGCCTGGAGATCTATCTGCTCAATGTGATCATTAGCCGGGAAGCCAACCTGCTGGCTTCATGGCTGGGCTGCGCCCCCGGCCACATCAGCTTCTACCTTGTGGCATATATGCTCAATATCGCTCTGGGTGTTCTCCTCCACCGGGGGCTGGAGCGGATTATGAGACGGTTTGTATCTGGATAAAAAAGGTGGCCCTCCGGCTGGAGGGCCACTTTTTTAAAATGCACTTAATTGGAAGCGGTGTCCAGATCCTGATCGCCGCCCCAGATCATGTTGCGGCGCAGCTCCTCGCCCACAATCTCCATCTGATGCTTCTTCAGCTGGGCGCGCTTGGAGTTGAAGAAGGTGCGGCCGTTCTTGTTCTCGGCGATCCATCTGCCGGCGAAGCTGCCGTCCTGGATGTCGTCCAGCACCTTGCGCATGTTCTTCTTGGTCTCCTCGTAGGGCAGCACCCGGGGACCGGACACATACTCGCCGTACTCAGCAGTGTCGGAGATGGAGTAGTTCATGGCGGATATGCCGCCCTTATTGATCAGGTCGATGATGAGCTTCATCTCGTGGATGCACTCAAAGTAGGCGTTCTCGGGTTCGTAGCCGGCCTCCACCAGAGTCTCGAAGCCGCAGCGCATCAGATCCACCACGCCGCCGCACAGCACGCACTGCTCGCCGAACAGGTCGGTCTCGGTCTCGTCGTGGAAGGTGGTCTCCATGACGCCTGCCCGGGCGCCGCCGATACCGGCGATGTAGGCCAGGGCGATCTTATAGGCGTTGCCGGTGGCGTTCTGCTCCACGGCCACCAGACAGGGCACGCCCTTGCCGTTGACATAGGTGGAGCGGACGGTGTGGCCGGGGCCCTTGGGGGCGGCCATGAATACGTCCACACCGGCGGGAGGCACGATCTGCTGGTAACGGATGTTGAAGCCGTGGGCAAAGGCCATGGCCTTCCCCTCGGTCATGTAGGGGGCAATATCTTTCTTGTAGACCTCGGCCTGAACCTCGTCGTTGACCAGGATCATCACGATGTCGCCCCACTGGGCGGCCTCGGATACGGTCTTGACCTGAAGACCAGCCTGCTCAGCCTTGGCCCAGCTCTTGGAGCCCTGGCGCAGGCCCACGCACACCTCGCAGCCGGAATCCTTCAGATTCATGGCATGGGCGTGGCCCTGAGAGCCGAAGCCAATGATGGCGATCTTCTTGCCGTTCAGGTAGGACAGGTCGCAATCCTTCTCATAATACATCTTCGCCATAGTCACTGCACTCCTTTGTCATGTGTTGTTTTCTTGTTCCCGATGATAGCACAGCGGGGAGAAAAAGAATGATAAGTATGATACAATCTCAGAAAAGATTTCGGGGTGGGCCGAAACCTTACAGGAAGTTCTTGCCCAGGTTGAACTCGGTCTGCTCCTTGGTCTCGTCCTCAATGGTGTAGGCGCCCCGCTCCAGGGCCAGTTCCCAAACGTGCAGGCACGTTTGGGAGCCCTCCGGGCGGATTTGACTTCCTCGGCGGAAGTAAATTCCGCCTGCGGCAAGGTTTTGCTGCGCAAAACGCTTGGACGCCGCACAGCGGCGGGCCGCTGGTAGCGGCCTGGTGGCCCTTCTTAAAGGAAGTTCTTGCCCAGGTTGAACTCGGCCTGCTCCTTGGTCTCGTCCTCAATGGTGTAGGCGCCTCGCTCCAGGGCCAGTTCCCAAACGTGCAGGCACGTTTGGGAGCCCTCCGGGCGGATTTGACTTCCTCGGCGGAAGTA
>NZ_CALWOJ010000093.1 GCF_944383115.1 uncultured Flavonifractor sp.
GGCGCCGGTGGCCAGAGCCAGCAGCTGGTGGCCCAGGCAGACGGCAAAGAGGGGCAGGCTGGAGTCGTAGAGTTTGCGTACCTCTTTAATAATGTCCACATTGTCCGCCGGGTCGCCGGGGCCGTTGGACAGCATAACGCCGTCATAGCCGCCGGTGAGGATGGTCTCCGCCGGGGTGTGGGCGGGATAGACGGTGACCTGGCAGCCCCGCTTCTGGAGGCAGCGGATCATGTTCTCCTTCACGCCGTAGTCCATGAGAGCCACCCGCAGCTTCTGCTCCCCCAGGGCGGGATAGAGCTGGGGGGCCTTCCGGGTCACCTTCTCCACGGTGCCTTCCACCCGGTAGGCGCGGATCTTCTCCAGGCACTCCTCTATATGAAAATGCTCCGCACAGGTGATCATGCCGTTCATGGTCCCCTGACTGCGGAGTATTCTGGTCAATGCCCGGGTATCCACGCCTTCGATCCCGGTAATATCATATTGTTTCAGATAGGCGTCCAGCTCACCCTCGCAGCGGAAATTGCTCCCCCGCCGGGCCAGGTGCCGCACAATAAATGCCTCAGCCCAGGGCCGGGAGGACTCGTTGTCCTCATTGTTCACGCCGTAATTGCCAATGAGGGGATAGCTCATTACGATGCCCTGGCCCGCATAGGAGGGGTCGGTCAAAATCTCCTGATAGCCGGTCATGGAGGTGTTGAACACCATCTCGCACACCCGGTCCGCGGGCGAGCCCATGCTGACACCCTGGAACGTGGCGCCGTTCTCCAGAATCAAGGTCGCCTTCATCTCCCGTATCACGCCTTTCTTTCCATGGTATTTGTTCGATTGTACTCTAAATATCCGCCCCCGGCAACTCCCTTTTCCTCCGCTTTTTCAAAATTGTGGTTTTGGACAAAAAAGCGGGGCGCATCTCCCGTTTTTCACGGTCAATGCGCCCCGAATGTCTCAAAAAACTGTAGTTGTCCTCATAATTATTTTGATGGTCTTACATCCACCACCACCAGCTCCGGCCGGTTGAACAACCGGGGGATACGGGTACTCTCCCGGGCCAGGCCCCGGCTGACGATGAGGGTGGCGTTTCCCAGTTCATATCGCCCGCCGGCGTAGACGGGGAACAGCCCCTGATTGGGGGCCAGCACTCCGTTGATGAGGCCGGGCAGCCGCCACTGGCCCCCGTGGGCATGGCCCGCCAGCACCAGGTCGAACCCGCTGCCTGCGTAATCCGCCACCCGCTCAGGCCGGTGGGTGAGCAGAATGGAGAAGTGACTGCCGTCCAGGCCGCCGCTGGCGGCGGACAGCTGGGTCTGCCAGTTCTCCTCCCCTGTCTCCGGGTCGTCGATGCCGCTGATCTGCACCATCTGCCCCCCGGCGGCCACCCGGACGCACCTGCCGTCCAGCACCACCGCGCCGCAGGCCGTCAGCAGCTTTTTGACCTCCGCCAGCCGGCCGGTGCGGTACTCATGGTTGCCTGAGGCGTAATACACCGGCCAGCGGTCGGCCAGCCTTTTTACCGTGAGCAGGGCGCGCCACTCCTCCATCCGGGGCTCATCATCCACGATATCGCCGCACATCAGCACCAGATCCGGGTTCTGGGCGGCCACCGCCGCCACCAGCCGCTCCTGGTTTTTCCCGTACCGGCAGGCATGCAGGTCGGTCAGTACCGCCAGGCGGATTGGCCCGTCCACCTGACCACTCCCAACAGTGTAGTATCGCACCGCAAGGCGCACATCCAGGGCCGCCGCCAGCAATCCGCCTGCCGCCGCACCTCCGGCAGCCAGCAGAGCCGCTGTCCTTTTTTTCATTTGGTTCCTCCTTTTGTATATCTTCCCACCTTCGGGTCATACTGAAAGCAGTGTCATCCCGGGAGGTCTTTTCATGGTCATTGCATTTCTCCGCACCATTATTCTATATGCTTTCATCATCATTGGTATCCGGCTGATGGGCAAACGGCAGGTGGGTGAGTTGGAGCCCTCCGAGCTGGTGTTGGCCCTGCTCATCGCCGATCTGGCTGCCGTCCCCATGCAGGACTTTGGCATTCCCCTGCTCACCGGCCTGATCCCCATTCTCACCCTGCTGTGCCTTACCATGGCCCTGTCGGTACTCACCATGAAGAGCGTAAAATTCCGGGCCCTCCTCTGCGGACGGCCCAGCATTATTGTGGAGAACGGGAAACTGCGGCAGGGTGAAATGAAGCGCAACCGTTTTACTTTGGATGAGCTGATGGAGGAACTGCGGATGAACGGGGTCACCGATCTGTCCACCGTCAAATACGCCATTCTGGAGACCAACGGCCAGTTGTCCGTCCTCCCCTTCGCCGCTCAGAAACCGCCCACCGCTCAGGACCTGGATCTGCACCTGCCGGAACCGGGGCTGCCGGTGGTCATGATCAACGACGGACGGGTCATCACCCGCAATCTCCATAGCCGGGGCCTGGACGAGGTGTGGCTGGACAAGCAGCTTCAGCAGCACCATGTGAAACGGACCCAGGACGTGTTTCTGCTGACGGTGGATGAGACCAACCAGGTCTGCATCATTAAAAAGGAGGCCCTCCGGTGAAACGTCTGTGGATTGCCCTGGCGCTGCTGGCCACCCTTCTGTGCGGCACCCTGCTTCACACCTGGTCTCTGGAGGGGTTTACGGAGGAACTGACCGCCTCCCTGGAACAGGCCCAAAGGCTGGTGACCGCCGATCGCTGGGAGGAAGCCCGGTCAGTGACTCAAAAGGCCCTTGAGACCTGGAGCGGCCGGGATGTATACCTCCACGTCCTGCTCCGCCACGCCGACACCGACCAGATCTACGCCGGCTTTCAGGAGGTGCTGGCCCTGCTCACCAGCGGCGAATACGGGGAATACGCCGCCGCCAACGCCCGGCTGCTCACCCAGATCAAACTGCTCAGCGAGGCCGAACAGCTGACCCTGAAAAATGTGTTTTAAATAACAAAGGGGGACGCAAATCCTGCGTCCCCCGCTTCTTACCTCATTTTTCCGCCAGAAGTTTGTTCAGCTCCTCCATAAAGGTGCTGATGTCCTTAAACTGCCGGTAGACGGAAGCGAAACGGACATAGGCCACTTCGTCCACCTTTTTCAGCCGCTCCATCACCAGCTCGCCGATGCGGGCGGAGGGAATCTCCCGATCCATCTCGTTCTGGAGGACCTGCTCAATCTCGTTGGCCATCTCCTCCAGGGTACCAAAAGATACCGGCCGCTTTTCGCAGGCCCGGATCATACCGTTGAGCAGCTTGGTCTTGTCAAAGGTCTGACGGCTTCCATCCTTCTTGACCACCATCAAGGGCAGGCTCTCCATGGTCTCATAAGTGGTAAAGCGTTTGTGACAGGCAAGACACTCCCGGCGGCGACGGATGCTGGACCCCTCGTCGGACGGGCGGGAGTCCACAACCTTGCTCTCCGGGTGAGAACAAAACGGACATCTCACTGCGGCAGACCTCCTTTATCTTTCTGTTCCTGGCCCCAGGCCTGGGCAAGATATAGTACCTATACATTTTTATTATACCATAAAACGGCTGTAGATGGTATCCCCGAATGGAAAAAGTTTTTGTATATGCCAGAAAAAAATGGGCATACTAAGAGCGGTGAAAGCGAGGTGAGCTTTATGCAGAACCAGTACAATGACCAGAAGAAGTCCAGAAACCAGAATCCCGCTCCCCAGGACTGCAAGCATCCTCAGAGCAAAAAGCAGGAGCAGCCCCAGGATAAGACCGGTACTCCCAACCGCCATTGACCCTTTCCCTGTGGGCCGGGCCCTGCCCGGCCCACAATTTTTTACTTTTTTTCATTTTCCCCCTTGACATTTTCCATCGTTTTGCTATAATAACACCTGCGCTTATGAGCGTAGGCCTGGTATAGCGGGATTGTGTAAGGGTAGCACAGCAGACTCTGACTCTGTATGTGAGGGTTCGAATCCTTCTCCCGCTGCCAAAAGCGAGACAACTGCGGTTGTCTCGCTTTTTCTTTTTCTCGCACCCGCCGCCCCGCCCCCGCGTATATTGGGACTGTGGGGGGCAGCAGTCCCCCACGAATCTGATTGGGGGTACTTTTATCATGTGTTGTTGTAACAACTGGAATCGCTGCTGCCGCTGCGGATGCTGGGGCTGCGCCTCCGGAAACAGCGAGACCTCTTCCGTCTCCGCGCTCTCCGGCCTTTCCATCTCCAACCTGTCCGGCACTGCCACCGACGCCCGCCAGGTGTATCTCACCATCCCGGCCTTCCTCTGGACCGCCGACCAGGATGACGACGACACCTCTTGCGGTTGCGGCTGCGGCTGATCCATGCCGCCCCATTCGGGGCGGCTACTTACCCCCCAGATTGTGCCCTGCGATCAAATCGCAGGGCGTTTTTTTGCCCTCTTTTGTAAATTTCCACAGTTCTGAAAACTGCCCCCTACAGTTTCCAAAAAAAGTCTTGACAAATGGCTTCCGCCTGCTAAAATATGCTTAAATTATTTTATTTAAAAATTTTTAAGTAAAATGATTTAACTAAAATTTTTGAATTGTTTTGTGAGGAGCATCATTATGGATTTCGAGAAGATTAAGGATATCATTGTGGAGACTCTGAGCTGCGACGCCGACAAGGTCACCCCCGAGGCCCGGCTGGCCGAGGATCTGGAGGCCGATTCCCTGGCTGCCGTGGAGCTGTCCATGGCTCTGGAGGAGGCCTTCGGCGTGACCATCGCCGACGAGGACCTGCCCAACATGAAGACCGTGGGCGACCTGATGAAGTACATCGAGGATCACGCTGAGTAAGAGGAGAAAAACGGGCATCGGTGCAAACCGGTGCCTTTTTTCCGAAAGGAGCAGCCATGACCAACCAAGAGATTTTTGAGCTGATGGCCCGCTTTGACCAGAGCGGCATCACTACCTTCAAGCTGAATACCAAGGACTTCACCCTGGAGCTGGGCAAGGGCGGCGGCGCTGCCGTTGCCGCCGCGCCGGCGGCCGCGCCCGCCCCTGCCGCCGCCGCACCCGCTCCGGCGGCCCAGCCCGAGGGTCCCTGCATCACCGCTCCCCTGGTGGGCACCTTCTACGCCGCTTCCGCTCCCGACGCCGAGCCCTTCGTCAAGGTGGGCGGCAAGGTGAAGAAGGGCCAGACTGTCTGCCTTATGGAGGCCATGAAGATGATGAACGAGGTCCACGCCCCCTGTGACTGCACCATCGAGGCCATTCTTCAGGAGGACGGGGCCCTGGTGTCCTTTGGGGACCCCCTCATTCGTTACCGGGAAGGGTGATTCCATGTTCAAGCGTATTTTGATCGCCAACCGGGGGGAGATCGCCGTCCGGGTGTTCCGGGCCTGCCGGGAGCTGGACATCGAGCCTGTGGTGGTCTACTCCCAGGCCGATTTGGAGGCCCTTCACGTCCAGCTGGCGGAGCAGGCCTGGTGCATCGGCCCCGCCCGCTCGGCGGACAGCTACTTAAATGTGGACGCCATCCTTACCGTGGCCCAGGCCACCGGGTGCGACGCCATCCATCCCGGCTACGGCTTTTTGTCGGAAAACGCCGACTTTGCCGACGCCTGCACCCAGGCGGGCATTGCCTTCATCGGCCCCTCCGGCGACGTGATCCGGGCCATGGGCAACAAGGCCGCCGCCCGCAAACTGATGGTGGAGGCCGGTGTGCCGGTGGTCCCCGGCTCCGACGGGGCGGTGGACACCGCTCAGGAGGCCAAAGCCCTGGCCGATGCCATCGGCTACCCCGTTCTCATCAAGGCCGCCGCCGGCGGCGGCGGCCGTGGTATGCGCCGGGTGTTTGAACCCGAGCAGCTCATTCCCCTCTTTGAGGAGGCCCGCAGCGAGTCGGTGGCCTGCTTCGGCAGCGGGGAGATGTATCTGGAAAAACTGATCCTCAACCCCCGGCACATCGAGTTCCAGATCCTGGCCGACAAGGAAGGTCATGTGATCCAGCTGGGGGACCGGGACTGCTCCATCCAGCGGCGCAACCAGAAGCTGCTGGAGGAGTCTCCCTCCAAGGCCCTCACCCCCGAGCTGCGGGAGAAGATGGGCGCCGCCGCCGTGGCCGCCGCCAAGGCCGCCCACTATGAAAACGCCGGCACCATCGAGTTCGTGCTGGACCAGGAGGGCAACTTCTACTTCATCGAGATGAACACCCGCATCCAGGTGGAACACCCGGTCACCGAGCTGGTCACCGGCATGGACCTGGTGCGGGAGCAGATCCGCATTGCCGCCGGCCTGTCCCTGTCCCGCACCCAGGAGGAGGTCACACTCAACGGCCACGCCATCGAGTGCCGCATCAACGCCGAGGATCCGGCCAACGACTTCCGCCCCTGCCCCGGCAAGATCGACTTCGTACACCTGCCCGGCGGCTTCGGCGTGCGTGTGGACACCGGCCTGTACACCGGCTACACCCTGCCCCCCTACTACGACTCCCTGATGGCCAAGCTCATCGTCCATGCCCCCACCCGGCTGGAGGCCATCCGCCGGATGCGCCGTGCCTTGGAGGAACTGATCATCGAGGGGACCGCCAACAACACCGATCTGCTCCATCAGATCATGCACCACCCCGACTTCATCCGGGGCAACTACAATACCGGCTATCTGGAGGCCAACATGGACACCCTGCTGGCCTGGAGCCGCAGCGGAGAGGAGGACAATAAGGCATGAGTTCCGTCTTTGCCCAGCGGCGGCAGAAACTGCTCTCCCTGAAAGCCCTCCGGGGTTCCTCTCCCGCCCCCGCCCACACCGAGGAGACCTGTCCCGCCTGCGGCGGCGCCTTCCGCCGCCGGGATCTGGTCATGAACCGGTACGTCTGCCCCCTGTGCGGTCACCACTACCCCATCGGGGCCTACTACCGGCTGAGCCTGGTGCTGGATAAGGGCACCTTCCGGGAACTGGACACCGCCCTGTCTTCCAACGATCCTCTGTCCTTCCCCGGCTATTCTGCCAAGCTGGAGGGAGCCCGCCGCCGCACCGGTATGAGCGAGGGCGTAGTCACCGCCACCGGCCGTATTCACGGCCAGAAAGTGGCCATCGGCGCTCTGGACAGCCGGTTCTTTATGGGCAGCATGAGCGCCGCCCTGGGGGAAAAGGTTACCCGACTGGTGGAGTACGCCGAAAAATATAAGCTCCCCCTCATCCTCTTCTCCGCCAGCGGCGGCGCCCGGATGCAGGAGGGCATTCTGTCCCTGATGCAGATGGCCAAGACCTCCGCCGCTCTGGAGCGGTTCTCCCGGAAAGGCGGGCTGTACATCTCGGTACTCACCCACCCCACCACCGGCGGGGTCACCGCCAGTTTTGCCAGCCTGGGGGACATCATGCTGGCCGAGCCCGGCGCCCTCATCGGCTTTGCCGGCCCCCGGGTCATTGAGCAGACCATCGGCGAGAA
>NZ_CALWOJ010000094.1 GCF_944383115.1 uncultured Flavonifractor sp.
GCCTGGTCCAGCACCTCGGGCCGGTTGGTGGCGGCCAGCAGGATGACGCCCTTGGTGGGGTCGAAGCCGTCCATCTCGGCCAGCAGCTGGTTCAGGGTCTGCTCCCGCTCGTCGTTGCCGCCCATGCGGTTGTCCCGGGACTTGCCGATGGTGTCGATCTCGTCGATGAACACGATACAGGGGGCCATCTTGTTGGCCTCCTTGAACAGGTCGCGGACGCGGGCCGCGCCCATGCCCACGAACATCTCCACAAAGTCGGAGCCGGAGATGGAGAAGAAGGGCACGTTGGCCTCGCCGGCCACAGCCTTGGCCAGCAGGGTCTTACCGGTGCCGGGAGGGCCCACCAGCAGGGCGCCCTTGGGCAGCTTGGCGCCGATCTCGGTATACTTCTGGGGATTGTGGAGGAAGTCGATGATCTCCACCAGGGACTCCTTGGCCTCGTCCTGACCGGCCACGTCCTTAAAAGTGACGCCCGTCTTTTTCTCTACGTAAACCTTGGCGTTGGACTTGCCCAGATTGCCCAGGCCGCCCCCCATCTTGCCCGCCATATTGCGGAACAGGAAGGAGAACAGGAACACCATCACCACCATAGGCAGCACCCAGGAGATGAGCATGGAGACGATGGGATTGAGTTCCTCCACATATTCGGGGCCGTACTGGGTGACGTCGTGTTCCTCCAGCAGCTGGATCAGCTCATCGTCCCGCACCCCGGCCTGGGTGATGGGCGCGCAGAAGTAGGTGGTCTTATTCCTATCCCGCTGGATAAGAGGGGACGAAGTCTGCCCCCCGGTCTCCCCGGTGAGGCCGGCGGCGGTGGCGGTCTTGGTGATATTGCCGCTGGCGTCCACCGATACGCCGTCCTTCAGGTAGATGGTGTACTTATTGGACTCCATGACCACTCCGGCCACGCAGTCCTCCTTGACCAATTCCCGGAATACGCCGTAGCTCAGCTCCACCGAGTTGGCCTGGCGGAACATGGAGGTGGCATAATTCACAAGCACCGTCAGCACCAGCGCCCACAGGATAATGGACACAACGGCAGTCACATTGCGCTTATTATTGCCTCCGCCCTTTCCGCGGTTGTTGTTTTGGTGATCGGAATTCAAGAGGATGCCTCCTTGAGTACATTCATTCCAGATGGAAAGTAATTATAGTTATAGCACACACACCTCCAAAAAACAAGGAAGGGAAGGCCGAAAGCTGTAAACTTTCTATGAAACCGGCCGGATGAAACGGGGGAATTTTGATCTTTTTCTGCGGCCTGTCTTGTGGTATACTGAACATGATCAACAAGAAAGGCGGAAGCAAGTTATGAAGGAGCGCAGACCGGCCCGGGAGGCCGAGGCCGACGGTATCATTGAGGGGCGCAACGCCGTCACTGAGGCCCTGCGGGCAGGCACGCCCATTGACAAGATTTTTCTGGCCCGGGGCGAGACCGACGCCGCCCTGGCCCACATTGCCGCCGCCGCCCGGGATAAGGGCATCGTAGTGGTGGAGTGCGACCGGAAGAAGCTGGACTTTATGAGCCGCACCCACTCCCACCAGGGCGTCATCGCCCAGGCAGCGGTGCGGGAATACGCCAGTGTGGACGACATTTTGAACGCCGCCCGGGAAAAGGGGGAGCCCCCCCTCATCGTGGTGTGCGACGAGCTTTCCGATCCCCACAACCTGGGAGCGGTGATTCGCACCGCCGAGTGCGCCGGGGCCCACGGGGTCATCATCCCCAAGCGCCGCTCGGCGGGCCTGACGGCGGTGGTTGCCAAAACCTCCGCCGGCGCGGTGAGCCATATCCCGGTGGCCCGGGTGCCCAACCTGCCCGCCCTGCTCAAGGAGCTGAAGGACGAGGGAGTATGGGTGTTCGGCACCGCCGCCGACGGGGACCGGCTGCTCTACGACGCCGACCTGAAAGGCCCTGCCGCCATTGTTATCGGCAGCGAGGGGGACGGCATGGGCCGTCTGGTCAGCGAGACCTGCGATTTTCTGGTACGCATCCCCATGAAAGGCAAGCTCAACTCCCTCAACGCCAGCGCCGCCGCCGCCATCCTGCTGTATGAAGCGGTACGGCAGCGGATGGGCTGACGCACCGCGATCCAATGAAAAGGAGAACGAGCCTATGGCAAAGGACCGGGATCGTGAACTGAATAGTGGTCTGCCCGGCCAGGACGAGTTCTCCCTGGAATCCATTCTGGCGGAATTCGGCAGCGGGCAGAAGAAAAAGCGGAAGGAGGACGAGGACACCATCCCCTTCCCTGTCGTACCCAAAAAGCGGCGGACGTCCGAGCCGCCCAAACAGCCGGGGCGGCTGCTCACCTTCCCGGAGGCAGGCGCCCAGCCCGCCCGGAAAACCCGCCCGTCCCCTGCCACCCCGCCTGTCCGGCAGCAGCCGGAGCAGGCGTCTCCGCCCCCAAAGGCCGAGCAGCCGGAACAGGATAAGGTGCTGGAGTTCCCGGAGGAAGCCGTTGCTCCGGAAGAAAGCCCTCTGGCCGAGGGCATCAACCGTCTGCTGAAGCGGGCGGACGACTACGCCGAGCATATGTTTGAAGAGGAGGACGTGGAGAACGACACAGCGGTGCGCCGGGCGGAGGAATTCATCCCCGGCACCGACGAGGAGGAGGAACCCTCTCCCCGCCGTCGGGAGCGTAAGCCCCGCCGCCAGCCGCCCCCCGCCCCCGATCTGCCGCCGGCAGATCTGGCCCGCCGGTACGGCAAGGGGCTCAAGGGGCTGCGGCTGCGCTCCACCCTGGTATTCCTGCTCTTTCTTCCCACCCTCTACCTGACTCTGGATCTCTTCCCCTACCCCGCCGCCCTCACCCCCCAACTGCGGATGCTGGCTCTGGCCGGGGTGCAGGTGTTGGCCATGCTGCTGGGGCTGGACGTACTGTTCCGGGGTCTGTTCGGCCTGCTGCGGCTGGAATTCGGCATGGATACCCTGCTGGTCTTTGCCGCCGCCGCCACCCTGGCCGACGCTCTGACCATGTACAAGCTGGATCCCCGGGAAGGCCAGATGCCCTACTGCGCCGCCATTGTGCTGGGTATCTCCCTGCTGCTGCGGGGTACCTACCGCAAGCGGCGGGGCCTGCGGCTGGCCTGCCGGACGGCGGCCTCCGCCTCCCACCCCTATCTGGTCACTCTGGACGAGGGCAAGTGGAACGGCCGGGACACCTACGCCAAGTGGTCGGGAGAAGTGGTGGGCTTTGGCCGGCAGATGCAGGCCAGCGACGGCGCCCAGCGCATCTTCTGGCGGATCTGCCCCCTGCTGTTTATCGCCAGCCTGCTGTTGAGCATCATAGCCTCCATCGGCCGGGGTGCGCCCGAGCGGCTGCTTTGGTGCCTGTCGGCCACCCTTACCGCTTCCGCCTCCCTGTCGGGGGCCCTGTGCTTTGGACAGCCCTGGCTCACCCTATGCCAGCGGCTGAGCAAGTCGGGGGCCGCCATCGCCGGCTGGGACGGGGTCACCGCTACCGGCGGCAGCGGCATTCTGGTCACCGATGCCGATCTCTTCCCGCCGGGCTATGTGTCCCTCAACGGCATCAAGATCTTCGGGGATTTCCCGGCGGAAAAGGTGGTGGCCGACACCGCCACCCTGATCCGGGAGTCGGGCTGCGGCCTGGACAAGCCCTTCCATGACCTGCTGCGCTCCCAGGGGGCCATTTACCGCCGGGTTTCCAACTTCTTCTGCTATGAAGGCGGGCTGTCCGGCGTTATCCGCAATGAGCAGGTGCTGGTGGGTTCCGCCGACTTCATGCGTCTGATGGAGATCGCCCTGCCTCCGGGCCTGCGGGTGAAAAACGCCGTGTTCTGCGCCATCGACGGGGAACTGGCGGGCATCTTTGCTCTGAACTATATCCTCCACGGGGCGCTGGACCCGTCCCTCACCAGTCTCATCCGCAACCGGGTATCGCCGGTGATGGCCACCCGGGACTTCAATCTCACCCCCGCCATGCTTCGCCAGCGGTTCAAGCTGCCGGTGGAGCGGATGGAATATCCCGCCGTGGAGCGGCGGATGGAGCTGAGCGACGAGGACCAGCTCCACAGCGACATCCTCACCGCCGTGCTGTGCCGGGAGGGCATCGTGCCCTACTCCGAGGCGGTGGTAGGGGCCGCCCGGCTCCGCCGGGCCGTCCGTACTTCAGCGGTGCTGGCCTGTCTGGGGGCCACGGTGGGCTTGATTTTAGCCTTCTACCTCACCTTCGTGGGGGCCTATGCCTCCCTGTCCGCCGCCAACCTGCTGGTATTCCTCATCATGTGGCTGGTGCCCACTCCCCTGATCTCGGGAATGGTCAACAAATATTGAGACAAAAAGAATCCCTGCCCATCAGGCAGGGATTCTTTTTGCCTCAATAGCCGGTTCTTCCTCCGACAGCTCCACATGGCCGGTCTCCAAATCGTAGCCCCGCTCATCCAGCCATTCCCTGGCGGCCGAAAGGGGGTCCAGCAGGCCGGTCTCATGGCCCCCATCCGCCTGCTGCTGGAGGGCGGTATAGTAGTCCGCCGCCGTGGTGCCGGTATCCTGGGGCAGCACCAGATAGCGGGTACCGTAGTTGTTGTCCATCCAGCCCTCCACGCACCAGATGCCGCCTTCCCCCTGTTTGGCGGGCTGGGAGAGGATCAGGGTGATGGACTCGCTCCAGTCCCCGGTACGGAAGTAGACGTAGCGGTGGTCGCTCTCCCAGAGGTAACCGTCGTGGAAGTACATGCTGTTGTCGTAGGCTTCCAGGCCGTTGCGGGCGATAAAGTCAACTTTGACTTCCTTGGGCAGCCGGCTGTTCAGGGTCTCCCAGGCTTTGCTCTGCTCCTCCAGAGCGGCCTGGTCCTGGGCATCGCTGTAAAAGCGCACGTCGCTGGCGAAGAGCCACACATAGTACCAGCCGTCCCCCCGGGCAAAGGGTTTCACCCCGCTGCCGTCGGAGATGAGGTACTGCTCATAGGTGGCCTGGTCCCACCGGGCCAGGCTGAACAGCCAGCCCAGATCGGTGTCGCCGCCGCCCGCCGCCTCATAGCTGCGCTTTTCCCAGACGGATACCAGAAAATCATCGCCCGCTTCCGGCAGCTTCACCAGCAGCTGGTCGTCCAGATCTTTGGGAATGGCCAGCCGGAGGTCATAGTCCAGGTCGTACAGCGCCGGGTCCGCCAACAGGCCTTCCTGGTCGGCGGCGGGCGCCGGGCTGGGGCTGGGAGCCGCCCCGCTGACGGCAGCACAGCCGGTCAGAGCAACAGCCAGCACCAGGGTGGCCGCCAGGGCGGCAGGCCCCTGCCGTTTTCCTTTCATCACAAACACCAACCTTTCTTTCAACCGGGTTTTCTCCTCACATAAGGTCGTGGCCAACACGCCCATGCCTCTGGGGGGCCGGGCGGCCAGGGCCAGCAGAGTCTCTCCGTAGTGCTTCCGGGCGGGGCCGTCCATATGCCGGGTCACCGCCTCGTCGCAGGAGAGTTCGCAGGCCCGGGAGATCTCCCGCCGTACCACCGCCATCAGGGGATTGAACCAGTGGAGGCTGGTCACCGCCGCCGTCAACCACTTATAGAGCAGGTCGTGCCGCTTGGCGTGGGTCAGCTCGTGGGCCAGGATATCCGCCAACCGGTCGTTTTCCACCCCAACAGGCAGCACAATGGCGGGATGGACCGCCCCCAGCAGTATGGGGGTGTGGACGTATGTACTCTCCAGCAGATCCACTTTCCTGGTGGGACTCAGTGCTGCCAGCACATCCCGGGCCCCCTGACCGGCGGGGCGGGCGGAGGCGCGCACCAGGGCGGCAAACCGCCGGTAGCCCCACACATACCGCCCCAGACACAGGCCTGCCCCTGCGGCCCACAGGCCTAACCACAGTTCAGGGGCGGTGAGCAACGCCTTCCAGTCCGCCGCCTGCCAAGGCTGGGCGGCAGCATCGGGGGCCGTGGAGGCTGCTTCAGTACCGGTCTCCCCCTGGGACTGGACGGGACGGGTCTGAACACCTTCGTTGGGCGCTGCCGTCTGGGTCTGGATCTGAACCGGCTGCTCCGACAGGGCGGGCAGAGGGATGGTCACCCCCACCGGCAGGCACAGCCGCACCAGCACCAGCAGCCACAGGTAGTAGGCCGCCGCCCTGCTTTTGATGAGGGGCCGAGCCAACAGCAGCAGGCCGGTGAGCAGCGAACCCAGAAGACTTAACCTGAGCAGGGTGTGCAGAAAGGTCGCCATATCAGCTCTCCCCTTCCCGATCCAGGCCGTCCAGCAGGGCCCGCAGCTGGGCAATGTCCTCCCCGGACAGCTGGTCATGCTCCACCAGGGCGGCCACCATCTGCCGGGCCGACCCGGCATACAGCTTGTCAATGAGTTTCCGGGTGCGGTAGCAACCCAGCTCCTCCCGGCTCACCAGAGGCCGGTAGTAGTAGACCTGCCGCTTCTCCTGGGCCGCCGCCCCCTTGACACACAGCCGCCGCAGCAGAGTCTTGACCGTTTCGCCGTTCCGGTCCGCCAGGGCTTCCCTGATCTGCCCCAGCGTCACCGGCTCCCCGGCGTCCCACAACACCTCCATCACCTCCAGCTCCGCCTCGGTGATCTTTTCTTCCGCCGCTGCCATAGAACTACCTCCTTTAGGTTACAATTGTACCTTCTTGCCTATAGGGTACAACTGTAACCTCATTTTGTCAAGCCTTTTTTGGTTACGATCCGGCAACAATCCGCCCCATTTTGATAAACTGCACAGTTTGGTCAAAGGGAGGTAAATTCCCCCGAGACGTCTTGCATTTGTTTGTCAAAATGGTATAATATGTGCAAGTTACCGCATCAAATGTGTCAGCGGAACAAACTTAGGAGGAATGTGAAAATGGGCAATTCTCACAAGTACGTCTACTTGTTCTCCGAAGGCAACGGCTCCATGCGGGAGCTGCTGGGCGGCAAGGGCGCCAACCTGGCCGAAATGACCAACCTGGGTATGCCGGTGCCTCAGGGCTTTACCGTCACCACCGAGGCCTGCACCCAGTACTATAATGATGGCCGTCAGATCAACGCGGACATCCAGGCCCAGATCTACGAGTACCTGGGCAAGATGGAGGAGATCTGCGGCAAGAAGTTTGCCGATCCCGAGAACCCCCTGCTGGTGTCCGTGCGCTCCGGCGCCCGCGCCTCCATGCCCGGCATGATGGACACCATCCTGAACCTGGGCCTGAACGACGTGGTGGTGGAGGGCCTGGCCAAGTTCACCAACAACCCCCGCTTCGCCTACGACTCCTA
>NZ_CALWOJ010000095.1 GCF_944383115.1 uncultured Flavonifractor sp.
ATCTCGGTGTATGAGATCATCTGGATGGGTGAGTCCTACATCAAGAAGGGCATGATCTGGCCCCTGTTCTACACCGCCGTGTTCTATCTGGTGGCAAACGGCATTCTCACCCTGCTCTTCAGCTGGTTTGAGAAGAAGCTGGACTATTTCAAGTAAGGAGGTCCCCGCCATGCCTGTTTTGGACGTACAGCACATTGAAAAGCATTTCGGGGCCACCCGGGTGCTGGAGGATATCAGCTTTTCCCTGGAGCAGGGACAGGCCCTGGCCATTATCGGCTCCTCCGGTTCCGGCAAGACCACCCTGCTGCGTTGCCTGAACTTTCTGGAGACGCCCGACCAGGGCAGGATTCTGGTCAACGGCGACACCCTCTTTGACGCCGACGACCCCGCCACCCAGCGGGAGGCCGAGGTGCGGAAAAAGCGGCTCCACTTCGGACTGGTGTTCCAGTCCTTCAACCTGTTCCCCCAGTATACCGCTCTGGAGAACGTGACCCTGGCCCGGGAGTTGCTGGCCAGGGAGGAACCGGACTTCAAGGCCCGGAAAAAGAAGATACTGGCGGACATCCGGGAGCAGGGCCAGGCCCTGCTGGAGCGGATGGGCCTCAGTGACCGGGCGGGCCACTATCCCCACCAGCTCTCCGGCGGCCAGCAGCAGCGGGTGGCCATCGCCCGCGCCCTGGCCCTCCAGCCCGACATCCTGTGCTTTGACGAGCCCACCTCCGCTCTGGACCCGGAACTGACCGGCGAGGTGCTGAAGGTGATCCGCTCCCTGGCTGAGCAAAAGACCACCATGATCATCGTCACCCATGAGATGGCCTTTGCCCGGGATGTGGCCGACCAGGTGATCTTCATGGACAGTGGGGTCATTGTAGAGCAGGGCCCCGCCCGGCAAGTCATAGAGAATCCCCGGGAGGAGCGGACCCGTCAGTTTTTGTCCCGCTATTCCGAGAATTGAAAAGGGCAAAAAAGCGTGGTATCATAATTTGGATACCACGCTTTTATACTGCAAGGAGTTGACACAATGGAGGAAGCCATTTTTTTGCCGGTGCTTTCCCACTTTGAAAACGACAATTTCTGGACCGCCAGCGGTGGCCGGATGCGCTACCGGGTGGACCCGGTGAAGGGAGATGAGGAGAATCCCCCCTCCCTCACCGCCCAGGTGTGGGAGGGGCCCTGGCGGCTCCAGGACAGCACCGTGGAGGAGACAACGTCCTTCCCCATGACGGAGGAGGGACTGGAACAGCTGCGGGCCTGGGTGCTGGCCTGGCAGCAGACCATTAACGCCCGCCCGGAGAGAAGTCTGGCGGAGACCATCCAGGCCAGGGATGCCCGCCGGGCGGAGCTGGAGGAGCAGACCAAGGAAGAATGACCGCGGATCTGTGAGGCGCATAGGATGACCCGGAGGGGTTGCCAATGCACATCACAGAGCATATTCTCACCAACAGCGACTGCTACAAGGCAGGGCGCACCATTAAACCCAAGGGGATCATGGTCCACTCCACCGGCGTGGCCCAGCCGGACGTCAACGTCTTTCTCAAGGCCTGGGACAAACCGGGGGTGAACGCCTGTGTCCATGCCTTCGTCCACCGGGGAGGGGTCACCGAGACTCTGCCCTGGAACTGGCGGGGATGGCACGCCGGCGGCGCGGCCAACAACACCCATATCAGCTTCGAGATCCTGGAGCCTGCCGGACACACCTACAAAGGCGGCACCATGATCGGATACGACCCGGTAAAAAACAAGGCCTATTTTCAGCAGGTCTACGACACGGCGGTGGAGCTGTGCGCCTATCTGTGTGAGAAATACGGCCTGGACCCGGAGCAGGACATCATCGACCATGCGGAAGGCTGTAAGCTGGGGCTGGCTTCCAACCACAGCGATGTGGGGCAGTGGTTCCCCAAGCACGGCAAGAGCATGGATACCCTCCGCGCCGACGTGAAAGCGCGGCTGAAGGGGGGTGAACCGGAGATGACGCAGGAGCAGTTTGACGCCGCCTTTACCGTCCATGAGGGGGAAGTCTCCGCCCGGACGGTGAGCGATTGGGCCGAGGAGGCCTGGAACAAGGCCAAGACCGCCGGCGTATTTGATGGCACCGCCCCCGGCGCTCCCCTGACCCGGGAGCAGGCGGCTTTGATCCTGGAGCGGTTGGGTCTGCTGGGGAAGTAACAGAAAAAAGAGGAGGAAGTAAAAATGACCTGGGGAACCTACTATTTCTTTTATGAGTGCCCGCAGTGCGGCAAGAAGTACCGCTATGAGCTGGAGTTCGCCTCCGAGCCCGAGTTCGGCTTCTGCCCCGACTGCCATGTGATGGGCACCTTTGTGGGCGAGACCAAGGACAACAAGCAGGGCGAGGACAAATTTGTAGACTACGAGTTTGTATAAGTCTGAAGCACCCAAAAACGGACGCCGAAGGGCGGCCCCAAAAGGCTCAAATGGGGAAATAGCCGCAAGCCACTTCTTATGGCTTGCGGCTATTTTTCTGTCAAGATTGAAAAGCGGCCAAACCACTGTATTTTCAGCAGGCTGCCATTGGCAGGATCAACAGCTGCTGCCCTGCACGTTAAACTTTTCCGGAAACCTTTGACGCGGTTCCTATTACCTTGTATAATACTCCTATCTATCCGTACGCAACAGGAGGCTTTGCTATGATTCGAAAGGGTACTGCGGCGGATCTCGGCCGGGCGGAGGAGATCTACCACGAAATTCTGGACCATCAGGCTGCTACTGTTAATTACACCAACTGGATCAAGGGAGTTTACCCAACCCGGGAGGATGCCCGCCGAGCCCTGGAGGCCGGTACCTTCTTTGTGATGGAGGAAGACGGGCAGGTGGTGGGCGTGGCCAACCTCAACCACATCCAGCCCCCCGAGTACGCCAATCTCTCCTGGTCCATCCCCGCCGAAGGGGACGAGGTGCTGGTGATCCACACCTTGTGCATTCCCCCCTCCTGCTCCGGCCACGGCTATGCCAAAGCCTTTGTGGCCTTCGCCATAGAGTACGGACGGTCTCTCAGCTGCAAGGCCATTCGCCTGGACACCTATGAGGGGAATCTCCCTGCCATCTCGCTCTACAGCGGCCTCGGTTTCCATGATGTGGGCATTACTCTCTTCCACTTTGAAAACGCCATCTGGGAGAACCTGCGCTGCTTTGAATACCCCTTGTAAGCAGGAAGAGCCTGTTGCAGCATAGGCCGGTGAATTGTCAAACGAAGTGCAAGATAGGAGCGAAGTTCAAAATTCCATAACCCCTGAGCAGAACGGAAGTCAAGAATTTTAAGAGGCCTGGCGTTCAACAACGCCAGGCCTCGTTTTAGTGTGCCGGCTGGGCAATCTCTCAATCACTCAGCCCGTCCCCCCGTATACGACTGCGATCTTTTATGCGAAGATGGCAGCAGTTCATACAGCTCCCTCCAGGTGGTTTCGTTGTGTCGCAACTCTATTCCACCAGGGTTCCGTATGAACTCCTTATTGTTTCCCTAAAGTGCTGCGCTGAGCGGATTCAAAAGGATGAATGCATCATGGTATTGATTGCTTCCTCATAGGACAACTGAATATGATCCGCCAAAAGCTGGCAGGCAGTGTCCTGCTGCTGGTTAAGGATGGCATCCAGAATGGCAATATGCTCCTGATTGCTGATCTGATACCGAAGGGGTTTCCATGCTGTAATGCGAATGAGGTTCAGGTAATCTACCAGACTGCGCATGAGTTGGGAAGCATACTGATTATGAAGGGTATCCACCAGGTCCAGATGGAATTTGTTATCCAGCGCAATGAGGGGAGAGGCAGTCTGACCGGTTTGGCCTGCCTCATCATCCTGGTGTTCCAGCAGCAGATTTCGCATATCAGTGGCCCACTGAAGGTCCACCTGATAAAAACACTGCCGAAGGATCATAGGTTCCAGCAGCAAACGGATCTCGAAAATGTCGTGGATGCTCTTGGGAGTAGGGCGGGTAATCTCGATCCCTTTGCGGGGATGAATCTGCACAAGGTTGTCCTGAGCCAACGCCAGGATGGCTTCGCGTACTGGTGTTCGGCCGAGTCCCAGAAATTCCTGGAGCTGAGACTCATTTACAAATTGGCCGGGAGCAAGATCTTTTTGCAGAATCATGGATTTGATTTGATCGTATGCCTTCTTGGACAGACTGGTCTCCCGTTTGGTATTGATAGGTGCCATAGGCAACTTCCTCCTGCGACGATATATCATGCCGCTGAACTGATATATCATCTGCACATTCATGTAATATATCATCTTTTGCAGTATACCAGTCTGGAAATGCTCCGTCAAGAGGGGGACCATAGAGGTTCAGGTCGGGATAAATTATATGACTACGGGAAAAAGAGGGGATAAATATGGCCTTTGAAGGGCAATTTTGTGGCATTTTCAGAATCGGTTGTTGTCAGATTATCACAAGAAAACAAAAATGAAAATGAATTTCTTTAGCGGAATCGTCGGTTTATGGGTTGACAGGTCAAATAAACTGTGATATCTTCAAACCGTAAAATATATCAGAGATATATTAACCGGATATCAGTCAGGGCGAACTATGGGAGGGAACGGTATGAGCAGGGCGAAGCCCTTTTTGGAGGAAGATTTTCTGCTGACCACCGATACAGCCAGGTCGCTGTACCACACAGTGGCGGAGCAGATGCCCATCCTGGATTACCACTGTCACGTCAGCCCCCGGGAGATTGCTGAGAACCGCATCTTTCACGACCTCACCCAGCTTTGGCTGGAGGGGGATCATTATAAGTGGCGGTTGATGCGGGCCAATGGGGCAGAGGAAAGGCTGGTGACCGGCGACGCCGATCCCTTTGAAAAGTTCCAGACCTGGGCCAACGCCCTGGAGCGGGCCCCGGGCAACCCTCTTTATCACTGGAGCCACCTGGAACTGCGCCGCTACTTCCACTATGACGGCCATCTGACCGGCGCCAACGCCAAAGAGGTCTGGGACCACTGCGGCAGGGTCATCGGAGATGGGATGTCTGTCCGGGATATCCTGAAGCAGTCCAACGTGACGCTGCTGTGTACCACCGATGACCCGGCTGACAGCCTGGAATGGCATGCCAAAATGAGTGCCGATCCCACCCTGGAGACCCGTGTGCTGCCAGCCTTCCGGCCCGACCAGGCGGTGAACCTGGAGAAGGCGGAGTTTGCAGCCTATTTGGAGCGGCTGGGCCAGGCGGCGGACGTGAAGATCGACGGCTGGGACAGCCTGCTGGGGGCGCTGGAGAACAGGATGGACTTCTTCCATACCAACGGCTGTCGGGTGGCCGACCACGGGCTGGACAACATCTGTTACTTACCTGCCGGGACAGAAGAACTGGACACCATTCTGAAACGGCGGCTGGCCGGGGAAGAGGTGACCGGGGAGGAGAAGTGGAAATACAAGACGGCACTGCTCCTCTTTTTTGCTGGAGGCTACGCCAAACGGAACTGGGTGATGCAGCTCCACTTTGCCGCCCAGCGCAACAATAACGCCAGGATGTACCGGCTTCTGGGGCCGGATACCGGATATGACAGCATCGGGCCCGGGGTAAACCTGCCCGACCTGGCCGCCTTCCTCAGCACCCTGGAGGAGGAGGGCACCCTGCCCAAGACCATCCTCTACTCCCTGGACCCCAACGACAACGCAGGGCTTATCACCCTGATGGGCTGCTTCCAGGGGCCGGGCATGGCGGGGAAGATGCAGCACGGCGCAGCCTGGTGGTTCAACGACAACAAGGGCGGCATGGAGGCCCAGATGAAGGCTTTGGCGGCCAACGGCCTGCTGGGAAACTTTGTGGGGATGCTTACCGATTCCCGCAGCTTCCTTTCCTATACCCGGCATGAATATTTCCGGCGCATCCTGTGTGAGCTGCTGGGCGGTTGGGTAGAGAGCGGACAGCTGCCCGATGACCGGGCGGCACTGGAGGAGATCACGGCCGACATTTGTTACCGCAACAGCGTTCGTTACTTTGGCTTAGAACAGTATCATTTACGGGGGGCGGAGAAGCTATGAGTATGATCAGCGTCAAGGGGTTGAAAAAGAGTTTCAAGAACAATGAGGTACTCAAGGGCATCGACATTGAGATCCAGCCCGGTGAGGTGGTGGCCATCGTAGGGCCCTCCGGCTGCGGCAAGTCCACCTTCCTGCGCTGTCTCAACCTGCTGGAGAAACCCTCCGGCGGACAGATCCTCTACCACGACGTGGATCTGGTCAGCGCCGACGCCAAGACGGCCACAAAGGCCCTGCTGGGCATGGGCATGGTATTCCAGCAATTCAACCTGTTTCCCCACCTGACGGTGCTGGACAACATCATGCTGGCTCCCACCATGGTCAAGGGAGAGGACAAGAAAAGCAGCCAGGAGCGGGCTATGGCTTTGCTCAAAACTGTGGGCCTGGAGGACAAGAAGGATGCCTACCCCAACCAACTCTCCGGCGGCCAACAGCAGCGCATCGCCATCGCCCGGGCTCTGGCCATGAAGCCGGAGGTCATGCTCTTTGACGAGCCTACCTCCGCTCTGGACCCGGAGATGGTGGGTGAGGTGCTGGACGTCATGAAGAAGCTGGCTGCGGAGGGCATGACCATGCTGGTGGTCACCCATGAGATGGGCTTTGCCCGTGAGGCCGCCGACCGGGTTATCTTCATCGATGGCGGTTACATCGTGGAGGACAGCGAGCCTGAGGAGTTCTTCAGCCATCCCAAGAATAAGCGTCTTCAGGAGTTCTTGAGCAAAATGCTCTGATCTTCATAATATTTAAGGAGGAAACGAACCATGTCTCAGATCAAGGTAGCTCGTTACAGTGATGTGAAATACGACTTTGTCAACGGCTTTGCCAAGGTGCCGGTACTGGAAGGGGAGTTTGATCAGGCCCACTTTGCCCACTGCGCCCTCCAGCCCGGCTGCTCCGTGACCCCTGATATCTACTCCGTGAAGGAACACAATCAGCTGTTCATCTTCACCAAGGGCAAGGGCTATGTGACCACCCCCCGTCAGGCCTGGAACATCGTGGAGCCCGGTGTGTTCGTTCCTGAGTTTGATACCGAACACTTCACCATCACCTGTTCCGCCGACAGCAAGCAGCCCCTGGAGTACCTGCACATCATCACCGAGCTGAGCGACTACGACAAGACCTGCCTGGTGGAGTCCCGCATGGTGCTGCCCCGGTTCCGCGGCATCTCCCAGGGCTGGACCTACGACGAGGACTTCAAGGA
>NZ_CALWOJ010000096.1 GCF_944383115.1 uncultured Flavonifractor sp.
GATGATCTGATCTTCTGTACCGATCCGGCCTGGTCCGCCAGCAGCCGATAAAAACCGCCCGCCTTCGGGCGGTTTTTTGGTGCCCTTCTCTTTACATTAGGGCTGTGGTTGGATATAATAGTAAGGCTATTTTACGGAAATGAGAGTGGATCTATGTTACAGTTTGATGAATATAAGGTAAAGCTCAACAACCTCAAGCCGGAGCTGGACGAACTGGAGCAGGCCCTGGGCCTGGAGGCCGCCCGGCGGGAGGCTGAGATGCTGGAGTCGGAGAGCGCCTCCGATGGCTTCTGGGATAACCTGGAGAAGGCCCAGAAGGTTCAGCAGAGGGTCAAGAACCTGCGGGACAAGATCGAGGGCCAGGAGAAGCGCCAGGGCCAGTGGGAGGACCTGATGACCCTGTGTGAGCTGGGCAACGAGATGGAGGATGAGAGCCTGGTGCCCGAGCTGGAGGAAGGCTTTGCCAAGCTGGAGGCCAACATCGAGGAGGCCAAGCTGTCCACCCTCTTTACCGGCGAGTACGACAACTCCAACGCCATCCTCACCTTCCACGCCGGCGCCGGCGGCACCGAGGCCCAGGACTGGGCCCAGATGCTCTTCCGGATGTACACCCGCTGGGCCGAACGTCACGGCTTTACCTGCAAGACCCTGGACTATCTGGACGGCGACGAGGCCGGCCTGAAGAGCGCCACCATCCTCATTGAAGGTGAGAACGCCTACGGCCACCTGCGCAGCGAACACGGCGTCCACCGGCTGGTGCGGGTCTCCCCCTTTGACGCCAACGCCCGGCGGCAGACCTCCTTTGCCGCCATCGAGGTCATGCCCGACCTGCCTGAGGACGCCGACGTGGAGATCCGGCCCGAGGACTACGAAATGCAGGTGTTCCGCTCCTCCGGCGCCGGCGGTCAGCACATCAACAAGACCTCCTCCGCCGTCCGCCTGATCCACCACGCCACCGGCATTGTGGTCTCCTGTCAGACCGAGCGCAGCCAGTTCCAGAACAAGGACACCTGCCTGCGGATGCTGCGGGCCAAGCTGGTGGAGCTGAAGATGCAGCAGCACGCCGAGAAGATCTCCGACATCAAGGGCGTCCAGCTCAAGATCGAGTGGGGCAGCCAGATCCGGTCCTATGTGTTCATGCCCTATCAGCTGGTGAAGGACAACCGCACCGGCTATGAGACCAGCAACGTCAACGGCGTCATGGACGGCGATCTGGACGGCTTTATCAATGCCTACCTGAAGGCGGAGGCTACCGGCAACTGGGCGGAGAAATAATCCGCCGAAGGAAAAGGAGAATTTGCCATGCGCAAGGTACTCTATCTGCTCAACTATGCGGGCAAGGCAGGCACGGAGCGATATGTGGAGACGCTGGTGAAATACCTCTCTGCCGACGGATTGGTGCAGCCCTTCTTTGCCTACAACGAGGGCGGACTGCTGGTGGAGCGGCTGGAGGCAATGGGAGTTCCCTGCCGCCAGATCACCATGCGCCGCCGGTTCGACAAGGAGGCGGCCAAGGCTCTGGCCGATCTGTGCCGGGAGTGGGATATTGATCTCATCCACTGCCACTACCTGCGGGAACACTATACCGCCCTGCTGGCCAAAAAGTACAACAAGAAGATCCGGGTGGTGTATACCAACCACTTCGTCCTGGCCAACGACTTCATCACCCGGCTGTCCAACCGCTGGATGGACAAGCGGCAGGATCAGATGATCGCTGTGTGCAACAAGGGGAAGGAGCAGCTTATTGCCAACGGTTGGAGCGCCGAGCGCATCCAGGTCATCTTCAACGCGGTGGATCTGGAGGCCTGGGCGGGGGACCGCTCGGAATCCACCCTCCGTGCTGAGCTGGGTCTGCCCGAGGACCGGTTTGTCATGCTGTGCGCCTCCCGCTTTGCCGACGACAAGGGCCACAAGTACCTCATTGACTCGGTGAAACGGCTGACGGAATTGACGGACAAACCCTTTACCCTGGTGCTGGCGGGGGACGGCCCTCTGCTGGAGCCCTCCAAGGCCCAGGTCAAAGCGTTGGGGCTGGAGGAGCAGGTGAAGTTCATTGGTTTCCGCAAGGATATCAAGAATCTGTACAAGGGTTCCGATCTGTACGTCAACTCCTCCCTGCATGAGGCCCTGTCTTTCCTGATTATTGAGGCTATGGCTGCCGGCCTGCCGGTGATCGCCACTGATATGGGGGGCAATTCGGACATCGTAAATGACGAGGCGGGCTGCGGCCTGCTGGTGACCTATGACGACCCCGACTCCATGGCGGGGGCCATGAAGCGGTTCCTGGAGGACCCGGATTTCCGGGCCACCTGTCGGGCCAACGCCCTGCGGACCATTGCGGAGAAGTTCGAGATCCACAAGATGGCCAAGGCCACCTACGGCGTGTACGAAAAAGCCCTTCACGATTGAATCCAAGGAGTAAAAACCTGATGTCTATTGCAAAAAACAGCCTGTTTCTGCGCTTTTTCCTGGCCATCTGGCTGGGATTCCGGCAGGCCTGGGCGGGCAGCCTGCCCGGACGGGCCTGCGCGGGCCTGGAGCGGTGGTTTATCCGACAGCTGAGAGGCAGTCTCCTCTTCCGCTTTGTTTGGCGGGAGGGGGCTATCCCCAAGGCTTGGCCGGACAGCCTGATTTGCAGGCTGCTCACCGCCATTATCAACATCCCCTGTGCCATCTGTAAGTGGCTTTACAAGATCGGCCGCCCAGTGTGGGACGGCAGCCTGTTCTGCCGCTTTCTGGGTGCCGTGGGCGGGGCCGGATTCTTCTTCCTGGGCCTGTTCATGCTGGTGATGCTGGTGGCCCCCCATGAGATGTGGAACAACACCTATGGCCTGCTGGGGGCGATGGCCGTCACTGGCCTGTTCGTCATCGGCAGCGCCTCCCGGGCAAAGGACCGGCTGGAGCTGGACACCCTGGGGCCCTACATGAGCCTCTATATGGCCTTTATCTGCATTGCTCTGGCCGGGTCCATCTCTACCCGCCTGTCCATGCGCTTCTTTGCCTTCCACATTACCGCCTTCCTGTTGGTGCTGCTGGTGGTCAGCGCGGTGCGCAAGTATGAGCAGCTCCAGCTGGTGGTGGCCCTGGCGGTGCTGGGCATCTCCATCGCCGCTATCTACGGCTGCTACCAGGGATATATCGGCGTGGAGGTGGTGGCCTCCCAGCAGGATATGACTGTCAATGCCGGTATGCCCGGCCGGGTCTATTCCGTCTTTGACAACCCCAACAACTTCGCCGAGCAGCTGGTTATGCTGCTGCCTCTGGAGCTGGCCCTTTTCCTCAATTCCCACTGGCGGGGCAAGATCCTCTCCCTGCTCTCCCTGTGCGTGGGCGTGGTGGCTATTGGCCTTACCTACGGCCGCTCCTGCTGGATTGGTCTGGCCCTGGCGGTGGTGGTGTTTCTGGCCCTCATCGACTGGCGGTGGGTGCCCCTGTTCATTGTGGCCGGTCTGGTGGCCATCCCCTTCCTGCCCGAGACCATCTACAACCGCATTCTCACCATCACCAACACCGAGGACAGCTCCACCCAGTACCGCTTTGAGATCTACAGCACCACCAGCAATCTGATGCGGGACCACTGGGTCAAGGGTATCGGCCTGGGCACCGATGTGATGAAAGAGGTGTTCCAGACCTATCCCACCAATTTTGACGGCACCTATCCCATCCATACCCACAACAACTATTTGCAGATGTGGGCGGAGACCGGCATCTGGGGCGTAATCTCCTTCCTGGCCCTGCTGCTTTATCAGCTCAAGAGCGGCGTGAAGGCCTTCCGGGCAACCCTGGACAAGCGCACCAAGCGGCTGCTGGCCGCGGCCCTGGGCGCCTTCTGCGGCATCCTGGTGGTGAGTGTGGCGGAGTACACCTGGTTCTATCCCCGGAATATGTTCACCTACTGGTTCCTCTTCGGCGTTATCGCCGCCTGCGTCAAGCTGGTCAGACAGGAAAAGAAAAAGGCATAACGAATATAAGCGCAAAAAAGCGTCTGCCTCGGCAGACGCTTTTTTTGCGCATTTTCAGCAGGGCTCCCGGGTCATCATCTCCAGGATCACATGGTCGGTCTCCCGCATGCCCTGGCGGCCCAGTTCGCCCACATTTTGGATGGTGTGTTCCACACCGTCGCTGATGATGCCGTCGCCGGTGCGGAATTCCTGGCCGTTCTGGTACATCTGGTAGCCGAAAATACCCGCCTCCACCGCCATACTGATTTTGGCGGCGCAGCTGGATTTGGCTCCGTCGCACACCACGCCGGAGTGGAAGGCCAGGGCGTTGACGATGGTGTGCTTCACCTGGTCGTATCCCCCGCCCAGCAGGTAGCAGATACCGGCCCCGGCGCCCGCTCCGGCGCTCACCGCGCCGCAGAAGGCGGACAGACGTCCGATGTAGGTCTTTTGATGGATGGTACACAGGTCGGATACCGCCAGCGCCCGGTACATCCGCTCCTCCGGAATGCCCAGGGAGCGGGCGTACTCGATGACGGGCACCGAGGCGGTGATGCCCTGGTTGCCGCTGCCCGAGACAATGACCACCGGCATTTCACAGCCGTTCATCC
The DNA here is from genome assembly GCF_944383115.1 of uncultured Flavonifractor sp. Classification (GTDB taxonomy): domain Bacteria; phylum Bacillota; class Clostridia; order Oscillospirales; family Oscillospiraceae; genus Flavonifractor. The sequence goes on from NZ_CALWOJ010000096.1 coordinate 4,553, forward strand.
GGGCATCCGACCCAGCGGCGGCTTTTGCTCTGGCACGGCGTTCCAGGGAGGCCTCGGTACTCATGAGTACTTTGCCCACATTGGCTCCGTAGGCGTGGAGCAGGCCCTCCTCCGCGATAGCCATATTATACTGGACCTGCAGTTCCAGCAGTGGGCGCAGATCGTCCACATCCACGCTGTCGGCAAAGTCCACGATACCCTGGATGGACAGGATGGAACGATCGGTGAGAGCGGTCTCCTGCTCTCCCTCCACCGGGATATCGATTTCCTTTACCCCGTCTTTTTCCAGCAGCACGATGTTGGTGTGGTAGTTGGCGATGCGCAGGGTGACGGTGTGGCCGCCGCCGGTGAGGGCAATGGTATAATCGAAGGTCAGGGGAGTGTCGGCCAGATGAACCTGGATGGGGTGGGAGCGGAGGAAGTCAGTCATTTCTGCCTTCTGTTCCTCCGTTACCACAGAAATGACCTCCAGCACTTTGTCCGGGTCACCGGCCACCAGCCCGGCGGTGACGGCGGCGGGGATGCCCTTCAGTCCGCCGGTATTGGGGACTATGACGCTTTTTACATTTTTGATCAGGTTGCCGCTGACCTGGACGGAAACTGTTTCAGGCAGGCAGCCCAGGGCCCGGCGGGCCACCGCCGCGCCATAGGCCAGCGCGATGGGCTCGGTGCAGCCCATGGCGGGTACCAGCTCCTCCCGCAGGATCTGCAAATAGCCTTCATAGCAGGGGTCGGTCTTTTTCATATGCAATTCGTTCCTTCCTGAGCCTATATGGGGAGCTGTGTTACTATCACACCTCGTTCAGGTCGTAAGGCGTAGTCTGATAGACGTAATAATTCAGCCAGTTGGTATACAGCAGCTGCCCGGCGCTGCGCCACCGGACCACCGGTACCCGGGTAGGGTCGTCGCCGGGGAAATAATTGGCGGGCACCGCGATCTGGAGGCCTTTATTGACATCCCGCCAGTACTCTTTGGCCAGGGTGTCCGGGTCATACTCGGGGTGTCCCAACACAAAAAATTGCCGGCTGTTCTCCGTCTTCACAGCATAGACGCCCGCTTCAGAGGAGGCGGCGATCAGTTCCAGGCCGGGGGCGCGGCGGATATCTTCCTCCCAGACCTCAGTGTATCGGGAGTGGGGAGCATAGAACACGTCGTCAAACCCGCGAAACAGGGGGGAGTTTGGTTTCAATACCCGGTGTTCGTATACACCGAAGAGTTTCTGGGGCAGAGAGCGCTTTTCAATGCCGTGGTGAAAATAGAGCCCTGCCTGAGCGCCCCAGCAGATGTGCAGTGTGGAATGAACGTGGGTCAGGCTCCATGTCATGATCTCGCACAACTCAGGCCAATAGTCTACCTGGTCAAATTCCAGGTTTTCTACCGGGGCGCCGGTGATAATCATGCCGTCGTATTTCCGATCCCTGATCTGGTCAAAGGTGGTATAAAAGGAAGCAAGATGATCCTCGTCGGTGTGCTGAGATTGATAGCTGGCCGTCCGAAGCAGTTCCACTTCGATCTGCACCGGTGTGTTGGATAGCTTTCGCAGGATCTGGGTCTCTGTAACGATTTTAGTGGGCATCAGATTCAGAATCAGGACATTCAACGGACGAATGTCCTGGTGCAGAGCCCGATGCTCGGTCATAACAAAGATGTTTTCGCTTTCCAAGATGGCGGTGGCGGGTAGTGAGTCTGGTATCTTAATGGGCATGGTAGTACCCCCTCTACTAGAGATCAAATGGTGCTGCACCATTATTATATATAGAGTAACATACTTCGAACTAAGTCGCAACCGGAGAATGGATCGACCAATTAAGGAGAAAATCAAAGAAAAGATGAAAAAGGTGTTGACAAAGGGGAGTGAGGGTGGTATTCTAACTGAGCGCCTTGCGGAGGGCACCAAAGATCAGCGGGAGCTGAAAAAAGTGCTTGACAAACGTGAGAGTGCGTGGTAAACTAAATGAGTTCGCGCCGGAAGGTGTGAACTGGCTTGAAAAAGGACCGGAACAAGGGGATCGGGGCTAAAAAGCCCTGAAAAAACTTGAAAAAGTTCTTGACAAGCAAAGCCGGCAGTGCTACAATAAATAGCACGTCAGCCCGGAGGGCTGGCCGGAGCGTGTACCTTGTAAATTAAACAACGTGAAAGAAACACGAAGCACCAGAAAGGACGAGAAGTCCTTCTGAAACAAGCGCAAGCTTGGTGCAGAAGGCTCTTGATTTAATTTCTTTGAAGCTATGAATTAAGCTTCGATAAAGTGATTTGAAGAACCTCGGTTCTTTAGATACCATTTTATTGAGAGTTTGATCCTGGCTCAGGATGAACGCTGGCGGCGTGCTTAACACATGCAAGTCGAACGGAGAACCCCTGACGGAGTTTTCGGACAACTGAAGGGAATTCTTAGTGGCGGACGGGTGAGTAACGCGTGAGGAACCTGCCTCGGAGTGGGGAATAACAGCCCGAAAGGGTTGCTAATACCGCATGATGCAGTTGGGCCGCATGGCTCTGACTGCCAAAGATTTATCGCTCTGAGATGGCCTCGCGTCTGATTAGCTAGTTGGCGGGGTAACGGCCCACCAA
>NZ_CALWOJ010000097.1 GCF_944383115.1 uncultured Flavonifractor sp.
AGGTAGGGGTTGCAGGCCGGGTCGGGGGAGCGCAGCTCCACCCGGGTGGACTGGCCACGGGAGGCGGGGATACGGATGAGGGCGGAGCGGTTGGAGGCGGACCAGGCCAGGTAGCAGGGAGCCTCGTAGCCGGGCACCAGCCGCTTGTAGGAGTTGACCAGGGGATTGGTCACCGCCGCCATGCCCTTTACATGGGTTAAGAGACCGGCGATGAAAGAGTAGGCCTCCTTGGACAAGCCCCGCTCGTCGTTGGGATCATAGAACACGTTCTTGCCGCCCCGGAACAGGGACATGTTGGTGTGCATTCCCGAGCCGTTGATGCCGAAAATGGGCTTTGGCATAAAGGTGGCGTGGAGGCCGTTCTTCTGGGCCAGGGTTTTCACCGCCAGCTTGAAGGTCATGATGTTGTCAGCGGTGTGAAGGGCCTCCTCGTATTTGAAGTCGATCTCATGCTGACCCGCGGCCACTTCGTGGTGGCTGGCCTCGATCTCAAAGCCCATCTGCTCCAGGGCCAGGCAGATCTCCCGGCGGGTGCCCTCGCCATGATCCAGGGGGCCCAGGTCGAAGTAGCCCGCCTCATCATTGGTCTTGGTGGTGGGACGGCCCTCGTCGTCAGTCTGGAACAGGAAGAACTCGGCCTCGGGGCCCACGTTGAAGGCGTCATATCCCATGTCCCTCGCTCGCTGGAGAACCCGCTTCAGGGTGCCTCGGGGATCGCCCACAAAGGGGGTGCCGTCGGGGTTGTGGACGTCGCAGATCAGCCGGGCAACCTTGCCGTGGCTGGGCCGCCAGGGGAAGATCACGAAGGAGTTCAGATCGGGATAGAGATACTGGTCGGACTCGTCGATGCGGACGAAACCCTCGATGGAGGAACCGTCGAACATAATCTGGTTGTTCACCGCCTTCTCGATCTGGGAGGCGGTGATGGCCACGTTCTTCAGCTGACCGAAAATGTCGGTGAACTGGAGGCGGATAAACTCAATATCCTCCTCATGGACGATGCGGATGATATCTTCCTTGGTGTACGACATTGCAGGAATCTCCTTTCTTTCTTTCATATTGAAAGAAAGAGAAGAAGGCGCTCCACCCTGGACGGGTTGGAACGCCTTCGTTCTCAACTAATGGTGCAAGTATAACCTGTGTAAATGTTTTTGTCAACAGGAAAGGAGGATATTGCAGGGATTTTGGAAGGATAACCGTAGAGGAGAGGTCGGGGCAAGCTTTAATTTATGCAATTAGCAATAAAATAACTTGCAAAACGAGGGACTAACTCTGCTTGTGGCGGAAAAGGGCGGCAGCCACAAAGCCGTGGAAGAGGGGGTGGGGCCGGTTGGGGCGGCTCTTGAACTCCGGATGGTACTGCACCCCCACAAAGAAGGGACTGTGGGACAGTTCCACCGCCTCCACCAGCCGCCCGTCGGGAGACAGGCCGCTGATGACCAGACCGGCCCCGGTGAGGGTATCCCGGAACTGATTGTTGAACTCGTAGCGGTGGCGGTGGCGCTCCTGGATCTGAGCGGCGCCATAGCACCGCTCCAGCAGGGTACCGGGCTGGACGGCGCAGGGATAGGCCCCCAGCCGCAGGGTGCCGCCCTTGTCAATCTCGTCGCTCTGGCCGGGCATAAAGTCAATGACCTTGTGGGGGCACTTAGGTTCAAACTCACCGGAGTGAGCGTCTGTCAGCCCGGCCACATGGCGGGCAAACTCGATGACCGCCACCTGCATCCCCAGGCAGATACCCAGATAGGGGACTTGGTGTTCCCGGGCATACCGGGCGGCCAGGATCATGCCCTCGATGCCCCGGGCGCCAAAGCCGCCGGGTACCAGAATGCCGTCCAGATCCTCCAGTACCTGGACGTAGTTTTCGGTGGTGAGGCTCTCTGAGTCGATCCAGCGGATGAAGATCTTGGTTCCCAGGGGATAGCCGGCGTGACGAAGGGCCTCGGCCACCGACAGATAGGCGTCATGGAGCTGCACATATTTGCCCACCAGGCCGATGGTGACTGTGGAACGGAGCCCTTTAATCTGCTCCACCAGGGCTGTCCACTCAGTCAAGTCGGGGGCGGGGGATTCCAGCCCCAGCTCCCGACACACCACAGAGGAAAAACCGGCGGATTCCAGCATCAGGGGGGCCTCATAGAGGGTGGGGAGGGTGACATTTTCGATGACGCAGTCCGGTTTCACGTTGCAGAACCCGGCGATCTTCTCAAAAATGCTGGAGTCGGTAATGGGCTCGTCGCACCGAAGCACAATGAGGTCGGGGGAGATGCCCGTGCCCTGTAATTCTTTGACCGAGTGCTGGGTGGGCTTGGACTTGTGTTCGCCGGAGGCCTTCAGATAGGGAACCAGGGTTACATGGATGTAGAGGGCGTTGCCCTTACCAGCCTCCTGACCCACCTGGCGGATGGCCTCCAGAAAGGGTTGGCTCTCTATATCGCCGGTAGTGCCGCCTACCTCGGTAATAACGATGTCCGCATTTGTTTTCCGGCCCACAGCGTAGATAAATCGCTTGATCTCATCGGTAATATGGGGGATAACCTGCACCGTCTTGCCTAGATATTCCCCCCGGCGCTCTTTGGCGATGACGTTGGAGTATACCCGGCCGGTGGTCAGGTTGGAGAACTGGTTTAGATCCTCGTCAATGAAGCGCTCGTAGTGGCCCAGATCCAGATCGGTTTCCGCCCCGTCCTCGGTGACAAAGACCTCGCCGTGCTGATAGGGACTCATGGTGCCGGGATCTACGTTGATGTACGGGTCCAGCTTCTGTGCGGCCACCTTTAGGCCCCGGGCCTTCAGCAGCCGGCCCAGGGAGGCGGCGGTAATACCCTTGCCCAAACCGGAAACCACGCCGCCAGTCACAAACACATATTTCGTCATCCATATCCCTCCTGACTCAAAATAAAAAGAGAGCGTCCAGACGAGGAGGCGGCAGCGCCTCCCATCGTGGAACGCCCTCGTTCACGGCGGATACTCTACCACCGAAGCTGCGGTTTGTCAAGATTTTGGCCGTGATTTGAAGAGCAAGGCGGCCAGCAGACCAAAGAGTACCGCGGCGGTAATGCCTCCTGCGGCAGCGGAAATGCCGCCGGTCAGGATACCCAGCGCGCCCTTTTCCGCTACGGCTTCCGCCACGCCCTTGGACAGCAGATAGCCAAAGCCGGTGAGGGGCACGGTGGCCCCCGCTCCGCCCCACTCCACCAGCCAGGGGTAGATCCCCAGACCACCCAGGATCACTCCGGCCACCACATAGGAGACCAGAATGCGGGCGGGGGTGAGGGAGGTCTTGTCAATGAGAATCTGCCCAATGAGACAGAATGTTCCTCCACATACAAATACACGCACATAGGTCCAGAATAGATCCATGGTTTATCCCTCACTTTCCGATGTCCAGCGTCACCGCGTGGCAGATACTTGGGATACTCTCTCCCTGCTGGGAGGAGGTGGGGGAGAGCAGAGCGCCGGTGCCGCAGAACAGGATGCGTTTCCAGCGGCCTCCGGCCATACCATTGAGGAGCATCCCCGCCAGCACTACCGCTGAACAGCCGCAGCCAGAGCCGCCGCAGTGGACGTCCTGCCCCTCCAGATCGTAGATCAGGGTACCGCAGTCGTTGAGATTTTTCAGATCCATACCGTCCCGGTGGAACCAGTCAGCCACGATGTCGCGGCCCAGCTGTCCCAAATCTCCGGTGATTATCAGATCATAGTCGGAGGGCTTTCGGCCCGTATCCTGAAAGTGGGCAGCAATGGTGGCATACGCGGCAGGGGCCATGGCGGCCCCCATGTTGGCCGCGTCCTTGATCCCTTTGTCCACGATCTTGCCGGTGGTGACATGGGTGACATAAGGGCCGGGGCCCTGGTCGGCCAAAATGACGCAGCCCGACCCGGTCACCGTCCACTGGGCGGTAGGAGTGCGCTGGCCGCCATACTCCAGGGGGGAGCGGTACTGTCGCTCGGCGGAGCAGAAATGGGAAGAGGTCATGGCCGCGATTTTGGTGCCGTAACCGCCGCCCAGCAGCATGGCGGCCAGAGAAAGGCTTTCCGCCATGGTGGAACAGGCGCCGTACAGCCCGAAGAAGGGAACGTCCTGTCCCCGCACGGCAAAGCCGGAGCCGATACACTGGTTGAGCAGATCACCGGCCAGCAGATAATCAAGACCGGAAACGCTCAGTCCCGCCTTGTTAAGAGCAGCGGCCAGAGCCAGTTTCTGCATGGCGCTCTCCGCCTTCTCCCAGCTGCGTTCCCCAAAGGTATCGTCCTGGCTGATGTGGTCAAAGGTGGCGGCCAGTGGGCCTTCCCCTTCCTTCTTGCCTACCACGCTGGCGCTGCCGATGACCGAGGGCGGGTCCTGAAGGGCCACTGTCTGCCGGCCCAGTTTTTTGTTAGCCATATCCTCACCTCTGTTAACTTGGGCGGCTGTCCGCCTGACAAATACTATTTTGAACGAAAAGCATGTAAAATATGAGACTGGATTTTGTAGCCGGACCGGCTGGTCAACGTGGCGTATTTGCGTTATAATATATCATATACACGATTGGCCGTATGGCCGGTTGGGGAGGTCCACTATGGAAGAACAAGCCAAACGAACCCTGGCCTATCTGTGCCCTGCCTGCCATCAGAGCGTGGCGGTAGAGCGCACTGTGTTCCAGCTGGCAGCGTCCGCTAACGAGCTGCCCTGTCCCTGCGGCAAGTCTGCGCTCCGGGTGGAGATGATGGGGGATCGGGTGAGATTGACGGTGCCTTGCCTCTCCTGCGGCCGGGACCACACCGTGACCTGCTCCACCCAGGCGTTCCTGCACCAGAAGGTGCTGGCCTTTTCCTGTGCCCAGTCCGGCCTGGACTGCTGCTATGTGGGGGAAGAGGGGCCGGTATTTGCTGCCCTCCAGCGGTTGGAGGCCGCCGCCGATAAGCTGGAGCGGGCCGAGGGGGAGGAGAAAGGCGCCTTCCTGGACGAGCTGGTGATGCACGAGGTACTCTCCGAGCTGAAGGAGATCGCCCAGCGGGATGGCATCTCCTGCACCTGCGGGTCCCACCGCTGGAAGCTCCAGGTCAACTACAGCTCCATCGATCTGTTCTGTGCCGACTGCGGGGCTGCCATGCGCATCCCGGCGGCCACCGACAACGATATCGACGACATCTGCTGCAAGACCAAATTGCTTATCCGGGGCAGGAAGGAGGAGTAAGCGGTGTATTTTGACGGACAGTACGCCATTGACTCCCGGGACGTAGACCCGTGGAACCACTGCAGACCCTCCGGTGTAATGGGTATTCTGCAGGAGGCAGCGGTGGCTGCGGCCTGCCAGCTCCGCGCATCCCGGGACGAAATGCTGAACAAGTATAATCTGTTCTGGATGCTGGCCCGGATGTGGTACCGGCTGGATCGCCCTCTGGGTTGGAATGAGATTCTTTCGGTCCGCACCTGGCACCGGGGTGACAGCGGCGCCTCCTGTTATCGGGATTTCGACCTGTTTGTGGATGGAAAGCCGGTGGGGGAGGCGGTGTCCGTGTGGGTGCTGGCCGATGCGGACACCCACCGCATCGCCCGTATGAGCAGAGTGGCGGAATTTCAGGGGACCGACGGCGGGGAATTGTGTAAGACCAAGATGCTGTCCCGGTTCAGGCTGCCTGCCGGCCTGATGGAGACAGAGCGGCGGGTCATGCACTACAGCGACACTGATATCAACGGCCATGTAAACAACGTCCGCTACGCCGATTTTATCTGTGATGCCATCCGGATGGATCGGCTGGGACAGGATCAATGGGTCTCGGAACTCCAGGTGGACTACCTGGCGGAATGCCGCGCAGGGGAGGAGATCATCCTCTTGGCTGGTGAGCAGGACGGGCTGTGGTATGTCCGGGGCGCGGATGGCGGCGGAAAAAGCCGTTTTGAAGGCGCGGCCAGGCTATCTTCCCTTGACAGTGGGGGCGCAATCAAGTAGAATAGATAAAATTATTTGGAAAAAGAAATATAAAAGGAGATGCACTATGGTCAACAATGAAGAACACCAGAAGTTTCTCAAGCAGGGCCTTACGTTTGACGACGTACTGCTCATCCCGGCGGAGAGCGACGTGCTGCCTGCCGACATTGATCTGCACACGCAGCTGACCCGTAAAATCAGGCTGAATGTGCCGCTGATGAGCGCCGCCATGGATACGGTGACCGAGTACCGCATGGCTATCGCCATTGCCCGTGAGGGCGGCATCGGCATCATCCACAAGAATATGTCCATCGGCGCTCAGGCCGAGCAGGTGGACATGGTCAAGCGCAGTGAGAACGGCGTTATCACCAACCCCTTCTGGCTGGCTCCCGGCCACACCCTGGCCGAGGCCGACGCCCTGATGGCCAAGTACCGGATCTCCGGCGTGCCCATCTGCAAGGACGGCAGGCTCATCGGCATCATCACCAACCGGGATATGAAGTTTGAGACCGACATGACCCAGCTGGTGGACAATGTGATGACCAAGGACAACCTGGTCACTGCCAAGGAGGGCGTCACCCTGGAGGAGGCCAAGGAGATCCTCCGCAAGCACAAGATCGAGAAGCTGCCCATTGTGGACGACGAGTATCGCCTGAAGGGCCTTATCACCATCAAGGACATTGAGAAGGCTACCGTGTATCCCAACTCCGCCCGAGACGACAAGGGCCGCCTGCTGGTGGGCGCCGCCATCGGCGTCACCTCCGACGTGCTGGACCGGGTGCGGGCCCTGGTGGACGCCGGCGCGGACGTGCTGTGCCTGGACTCCGCCCACGGCCACTCCCACAATATTCTGGACTGCGTCCGCCGCATCAAGGCCGTCTATCCCGACGTACAGCTGATTGCCGGCAACGTGGCTACCGCCGAGGGTACCCGCGCCCTCATCGAGGCGGGCGCCGACTGCGTGAAGATCGGCATCGGCCCCGGCTCCATCTGTACCACCCGCGTGGTGGCCGGCATCGGCGTGCCCCAGATCACCGCCGTCTATGACGCCGCCTGTATGGCCGCCAAGTACGACATCCCCGTCATCGCCGACGGCGGCATCAAGTACTCCGGCGACATCACCAAGGCCCTGGCCGCCGGCGCCAGCGTGGTCATGCTGGGCTCCCTGCTGGCCGGGTGCGAGGAGTCCCCCGGCGACAC
>NZ_CALWOJ010000098.1 GCF_944383115.1 uncultured Flavonifractor sp.
TGTGGCTCTACTTCCTGGTGCTCCGGGCCACCGGCCGGGTGGGCTTTGAGATGGAGACCATCGCCTTTTTCCTGTCCACCCTGTCCCTGGCCGTCACCTGCTCCTCCAACACCGGAGCCCTGTTCAAGCAATTTCTGTGCGTGGTGCTGGGGCTGGTCCTCTTTCTGGTGCTGGGGATCTTCCTGCGGGACCTGGACCGCACCCGGGAGATCCGCTGGGTCATGGCGGGGGCGGCCATCGTGCTGCTGAGCCTGACAGTGGTGCTCTACGCCGCCGGCCTGACCGAGGCCAAGTACGGCGCGGCCAACTGGCTGAGCATCGGCGGCGTTTCAGTGCAGCCCTCGGAGATCGCCAAGATCTGCTATATCTTTGCCGGGTCCGCCACCCTGGAGCGGCTGTTCCGCAAGCGGAACCTGGGGCTGTTCATCGTCCTCACCGGCGTGTGCCTGGCCTGCCTGGCCTATATGAGCGACTTCGGCACCGCCGCCATCTTCTTTGTCACCTTCCTGGTCATCGCCTACCTCCGCTCCGGCGACTGGGCCACCCTGGCCCTCATCTGCGGCGGCGGGGTGTTCGCGGTCCTCACCATGCTGTCGGTGAAGCCCTACATCATGAGCCGATTTGCCACCTGGGGCCACGCCTGGGAGAACGTGACGGTGGGCAGCGGCTACCAGCAGAGCCGCACCATGTCGGCCGCCGCCTCCGGCGGCCTGGTGGGGGTTGGCCCCGGCGAGGGCTGGCTCCACAACGTGGGCGCCGGCGACACCGACCTGGTCTTCGGCATGCTGTGCGAGGAGTTTGGCCTCATCATTGCCATCCTGGCCATCCTGTCCATCGTCACCCTGGCGGTGTTCGCCGTCCGGGCCTGCCGGGCGGGCCGGTCCTCCTTCTATATCATCGCCGCCTGCGCCGCCACCTCCATGATGGTGTTCCAGACCTGCCTCAATGTGTTCGGCGCGGTGGATATCCTGCCCCTGACCGGCGTTACCTTCCCCTTTGTGTCCAACGGCGGCACCGCCATGATCGCCTCCTGGGGGCTGCTGGCCTACCTGAAGGCCACCGACACCCGTCAGAACGCCAGCTTCGCCATCCGCCTGCCCTCCCGCAGGGAGGATCGGCAGAACGCGGAGTTATCCATGAAACGCACCGAGCAGTGGGAGGGCCGCTATGAAGAAGATTGAAAAACGGGCCTTCCTCTGCCTCATCCTGGCCGCCGCCCTGGTGCTGGGTCTGGGGCTCTATGTGGTGCGCTATGTCCTCTACGGCAGCCGCTGGGCCTCCTTTGCCGCCAACCGCCACCTGTACAACAGTCAGGGTCAGCTGTCGGTGGGCCGGGTGCTGGACCGGGACGGGGACGTGCTGAGCTGGGCCGACGAGGACGGAACCCGCCACTACTACGAAAACGCCACCGTCCGCAAGGCCACCCTCCACGCCGTGGGGGACGCCCAGGGCAAGATCGGCACCGGCGCACTCACCGCCTTTGCCAGCCAGCTTTCCGGCTACAACCTGTTTACCGGGGCCTACTCCCCCCTGGGCAACGGCAACGACCTCTACCTCACCCTGGACGCCCGGCTCAACTACATCGCCTATCAGGCCCTGGGCGGCCGCAAGGGGGCGGTGGGTGTGTACAACTACGAGACGGGAGAAATTTTGTGCATGGTGTCCTCTCCCACCTACGACCCCCTGGACCCGCCGAAGGACGTGGAGGACAATCCCGCCTATGACGGCGTGTATTTAAATCGCTTCCTCTCCGGCACCTTCCCGCCGGGCTCGGTATTCAAGACGGTGACTCTGGCCGCCGCCATTGAGAACATCCCCGACCTCTTTGACCGGCACTGGACCTGCACCGGTTCCACGGTGGTGGGGGGCGAGGCCATCACCTGCCCCCGGGTCCACGGAGAGATGGACATCTATGACGCCCTGGCCAACTCCTGCAACGGGGTGTTCGGCCAGCTGGCCGCCGAGCTGGGGCCGGAGGTCATGGCTCGGTACACCCAGCAGGCGGGGCTCACCTCCTCCTATAAGGTCAGCGGCCTCACCTCCGCCGCCGGGCGGTTTGACTTCACCGGCACCACCGGCCAGCTGGCCTGGGCCGGCGTGGGCCAGTACAACGACCTGGCCAACCCCTGCGCCATTATGACCTACATGGGAGCCATTGCCAACGGCGGCAAGGCCGCCGTGCCCCGGCTCATCCTCAAGGTGGAAAATCCCCTGGGCCTGCCCTCCCTGCCCCAGTGGACCAGCAAGACGGGCACCCTGATCCAGTCCTCCACCGCCGCCACCCTGGCGGACATCATGTCCCGCAACGTCATCGACGCCTACGGCTCCGGCCGGTTCCCCAATATGGACATCTGCGCCAAGAGCGGCACCGCCGAGGTGGGGGGCGGCAGCTCCCCCCACGCCTGGTTCGCCGGCTTCCTCCGCAATGAGGACGCCCCCTACGCCTTTGTGGTGCTGGTGGAGAACGGCGGCTCGGGGGCCGACGTGGCCGGCTCCGTGGCCGCCCAGGTACTGGACGCTCTGGTCAACGGCTATTGAGCAGCAGCACCTCCAGCCCCTGCTGCCGGGCGTAGTTTACCGTGTAAGCGGTGCCGCCGGTATCCCGGGTGCAGTAGGCCACGCACACCCCACTGTGATCCACCAGATGCCGGTTGCGTTTGTGCATACACCCCGGCGTGTACCGGTCGGCGGTGTACACCACCTTGTGGGCGGCGGCTTTGATGCGCTCATACTCCGCCACATCCCCCTCCCGCCAGCCTCTGGTCTGGTCGGGGCAGGGCAGCACCAAAATCAGTCGGATGTGGGGGAATTCCCCCAAAAGCCCCAGCACGGTCTGAGCCGCCAGGGTGTCGAACCCCAAAGCCCCTCCCGCACCAAAGTACCGAATCCCCCGGGCAATGAGCTGCCGCACCGTTTTCTCCAGGTTTTCCACCAGAGCCCGCCGCTGTGTGGACGGAATGTCCCGGTGGCCGGTGAAGCAGCAGGTCTGTTCCCGCGTGGTCATACCCATTCCCCCCTTTTCCCCAGTATAGGCCGGGACAAAGGACGAATTTTGTCGCATTCAGGGCGCTGCCGTTGGGCAGCGCCCTGAACTTTTTCACACCGTATGTGAATAATGTGTAAAACCTTGGGGAATCCTCTTGACTTTGAGGCTCAAAACTCTATTATTTATTTAGCATAGAAAATATTATTCGTATTTCGGAGGATTTCAGTATGCACGAGGTCAAGGATGACAGGAAAACCCCAAGCCCGCCCAAAAAACCGCTGCTTTTCTACTATGCTCTGGCCCTGGTGGCCCTGATGCTCCTCAACGTCTTTTTCTTCCCCTCGGTGCTGGAGCGGCAGGTGATCGAGGTGCCCTACAGCCAGTTCCTCACTATGGTGGACGACCATCAGGTCACGGAGGTGGCTCTGGACGAGGACAGCCGGCAGATCGTCTTTATCGCCGCCGATGAGGCGGGGCGGACCGGCTACTACAAGACCGGCATCTGGCCGGACGACGGCCAGCGGCTGCTGAACCAGCTGCGGGAGGACCCGGACATCGTGTTCAGCGCCGAGATTCCCACCCAGGCCAACCCCATTCTGGCCTTCCTGGTCAGCTGGATTCTGCCCATCTTCTTCTTTATCCTCATCGGACAGCTGCTCTCCCGCTTCATGATGAAGCGGCTGGGCAACAATCTGCCCGGCGGCATGGGCAACGCCATGACCTTCGGCAAGTCGGGCGCCAAGGTCTATGTGGAGGAGGCCTCCACCGGCGTGTCCTTCGCCGATGTGGCGGGCCAGGATGAGGCCAAGGAGGCCCTGATGGAGGTGGTGGACTTCCTCCACGAGCCGGACAAGTACGCCGCCATCGGCGCCAAGCTGCCCAAGGGCGTGCTGCTGGTGGGCCCGCCGGGTACCGGCAAGACCCTGCTGGCCAAGGCGGTGGCGGGGGAAGCCAAGGTGCCCTTCTTCTCCATCTCCGGCTCGGAGTTTGTGGAGATGTTCGTGGGCATGGGGGCCGCCAAGGTCCGGGACCTGTTCAAGCAGGCGGGGGAGAAGGCCCCCTGCATCGTGTTCATTGACGAGATCGACGCCATCGGCAAGAAGCGCGATACCGGCGGCTACGGCGGCAACGATGAACGGGAGCAGACCCTGAACCAGCTGCTGGCCGAGATGGACGGCTTCGACTCCAGTAAGGGCGTGGTGCTGCTGGCCGCCACCAACCGCCCCGAGAGCCTGGACCCCGCCCTCATGCGGCCCGGCCGGTTTGACCGGCGGGTGCCGGTGGAGCTGCCCGACCTCCAGGGCCGTGAGGCCATCCTGAAGGTCCACGGCAGGCATGTCCACATCGATGCCGACGTGGACTGGAGCGCCATTGCCCGGGCTACCGCGGGCGCCTCCGGCGCCGAGCTGGCCAACATCGTCAACGAGGCCGCCCTCCGGGCGGTGCGCCAGGGCCGCAGGACGGTGACCCAGGCCGACCTGGAGGAGAGTGTGGAGACCGTCATCGCCGGCGCCCAGCGGAAGAATGCCGTCATCTCCCCCCAGGAGAAGCAGCTGGTGTCCTTCCACGAGGTGGGCCACGCCCTGGTGGCCGCCCTCCAGACCCACTCCGCCCCGGTGACCAAGATCACCATCATCCCCCGCACCTCGGGGGCTTTGGGCTACACCATGCAGGTGGACGAAGGGGAGCGCAACCTGATGAGCCGGGCGGAGCTGGTGAACAAGATCGCCACCCTCACCGGCGGCCGGGCCGCCGAGGAGCTGATCTTCGGCGCGGACAACATCACCACCGGCGCCTCCAACGACATCGAGCAGGCCACCAAGCTGGCCCGGGCCATGATCACCCGGTACGGCATGACGGACCAGTTCGACATGGTGGCCCTGGAGACGGTGCAGAACCAGTACCTGGGGGGCGACGCCGCCCTGACCTGCTCCGCCGAGACGGCGGCTGAGATCGACCGGCAGGTGGTGGCCACCGTGAAGGCGGCCCATCAGAAGGCCCTGGCCCTGCTGCGTGACCACGAGGACCAGCTGCGGAAGCTGGCAGGCTACCTGCTGGAGAAGGAGACCATCACCGGCGATGAGTTTATGGAGCTGCTGAAGCAGGGGTAACCGGCGGCAGGCTTTGGACTATTGAAATGAAAAAATGGCCTGTGAACGGATGGCGTTCACAGGCCATTTGACATTTAACAGGTTATTTCCGGCGGTGCTTCGCCGGTGCTTTCAGAGATAAGAAGAAATAAGCTGGAGGATTTGCTCCACCTGCTGAGGGTCAGTCGCGTAATAGTGTCCGTCGCCGCCGATGCAAATATAACCGTCCTCCCGGATAAAGATGGGATCATACTCGATATACCCCTGTGATGTCAGATAGGTGGGCTGAAGAATGTAGGCCCGCTGGTTATCCCGAATAAAATAGCCTTGCCCAAAGGGGCCGCCATAGCGCACCTGCATTTTTTGCAAAAAGGCAGACAGGGCTTCCAACGCTTCCGGGTCCTGAATCGTCCGAACGTCAGGGGTGGTGGAGAGCGTACGAAGCTCCATGCAATACAGCGTTTCCTGTTCCTGCGGCAATCCGGCCGCCTTGCCCAGGCTGCATGGGCGGACAAAGACCACCAGAGCGATCACAAGAACTGCCAGCAGGAGTACCAAAATGATATACCGCTTAGAACTCATCAGATGCTTCATGCAGTCAAACCACCTCCCAAGTCAGATGGAACACAAAGGGAAGCAACGAATGTAGAACGGCTCCCGTTAATTGTCTGGGGAAGGAAGCAAACATAAAACAAAAATATCCAATAAAATAATAGAAGAAAACGCCAAATATGTCAACCGCTTAATAAAATGGGGGACATCAAGTACAAAAAACCGGGCGGGGTACTCCCCGCCCGGTTTTTGCGTATCGGATTTACTTGATGGGCTCGCCGGCCTCTTTCTTGGCCTTGATCTCCTTGAGGGCGTCCCGATAGGACAGGTTGACCCGGCCCTTCTCGTCAATATCGGTGACCTTGACCCAGATCATATCGCCGATGTTGACCACGTCCTCCACCTTCTCCACCCGGCGGTCGGCCAGCTTGGAGATGTGGACCATGCCGTCCTTGCCGGGAGCCAGCTCCACGAAAGCGCCGAACTGCAGGATGCGGACCACCTTGCCGTAGTACAGCTGGCCCACCTCGGGCACGAACACGATGGTCTCGATGGTCTTCTTGGCGGCGTCGCAGGAGGCCTTGTCGGCGCCTGCGATGTAGATGGTGCCGTCGTCCTCGATGTCGATCTTGGCCCCGGTGTCGGCACAGATCTTCTGGATCACCTTGCCGCCGGAGCCGATGACCTCGCGGATCTTGTCCACATCGATCTTCATCTTCACCATCTTGGGAGCGGTGTCGGCCACGTCCTCACGGGGCTTGGAGATGCAGGGCAGCATGATCTCGTCCAGGATGGCGTAACGGGCGTCCTTGGTGATCTCCAGGGCTTCCTTGATGATCTCATGGGACAGGCCGTCGTTCTTGATGTCCATCTGGATGGCGGTGATACCGGCCTTGGTACCGGCCACCTTGAAGTCCATCTCGCCGTGGAAGTCCTCCACGCCCTGGATGTCGATGAAGGTGGTGAAGCCGCCGTCGTCGTCCTGGATCAGGCCGCAGGAAATGCCGGCCACGGGGGCGGAGATGGGCACACCGGCGTCCATCAGAGCCAGGGTGGAGCCGCAGATGGAGCCCTGAGAGGTGGAGCCGTTGGAACTCAGCACCTCGCTCACCACGCGGATGGCGTAGGGGAAGTCCTCCACGGAGGGGATGACGGGCTCCAGCGCCCGCTCGGCCAGAGCGCCATGGCCCTTCTCACGCCGGTTGGTGGAGCGGGCGGCACGGGCCTCGCCGGTGGAGTAGGCGGGGAAGTTGTAGTGGTGCATATACCGCTTCTCCTCCTCCTCCCAGATGGTATCCAGCTTCTGGGCGGCGGAGAGGGTGTTCAGGGTGCAGATGCTCAGCACCTGGGTCTGACCGCGGGTGAACAGGCCGGAGCCGTGGACACGGGGCAGCACGCCCACCTCGGCGGCCAGGGGACGGATCTCGTTCTTGGCGCGGCCGTCCACACGGTGGCCCTCCAG
>NZ_CALWOJ010000099.1 GCF_944383115.1 uncultured Flavonifractor sp.
TTGTTGGGCACGCCGGAGCCGGACTCGATGTTGCAGGCCTTCTTGATGAGGACGGCGGCGGGAGGAGTCTTGGTGATAAAGGTGAAGGAACGGTCGGCGTAAACGGTGATCACCACGGGGATGATCAGACCGACGTCGTTCTTGGTGCGCTCGTTAAACTCCTTGGTGAAGGCGGCAATGTTGATGCCGTGCTGACCAAGGGCGGGGCCGACGGGGGGCGCGGGAGTCGCCTTGCCCGCGGGAATCTGAAGTTTCACATAACCAGTAATTTTCTGTGCCATTTGAAACAGCACCTCCTACGATAAATGTGGTTGGAAGCGGAACTGCTTTGCAGTCCCTCCCACGTGCGGGGGAAAGGGCCGTGGCCGGGAATCATTCGACGGGTTCGATCTCGTCCAGTTCCAGTTCCACGGGGGTCTCACGGCCAAACATGGAGACCACTACACGGACCTTGCTGCGGTCCAGGTCGATCTCCTCCACGGTACCCAGGAAGGATTCCAGGGCGCCGTTGATGATCTTGACGTTGTCGCCTACCTGATAGCTTACAACGATTTCTCGCTTTTCCACGCCCAGGGCGGCGATCTCCTCATCCGTGAGGGGGATGGCCTTGTTGCCAGAACCTACGAATCCGGTGACGCCGCGCACATTGCGTACCAGATGCCAGGTCTCGTCGGTCAGGACCATCTTGACCAGCACATAGCCGGGGAATACCTTGCGTTCTACTGTTTTGGGACCATTGTCCGTGATCTCCGTGACGGTCTCCAGAGGGATGCTCACCTCAAAGATCAAATCCCGCAGGCCACGGTTCTCCACTGCTTTTTCAATGCTGGCGGCCACGGTGTTTTCATAGCCGGAATAGGTATGGACCACATACCACTTCGCGTTCTCAGCCATTTGCTACACCTTAACCCTTGCCAAACAGATCCAGCAGGGCGCGGATCACGGAACCGGCGAGGGCGTCGAACACCCAGATGCAGATCCCCACGACGATACAGCAGAGGATAACGATCACGGTGTTGTTGATGGTCTGTTTCTTAGTGGGCCACTGGACTTTTTTCAGCTCGCTTTTGAGTTCTTTAAACCACTTGCCGATGCGGGCGAAAAAGCCGGGCTTTTTGTCTGCCTTGACGTCCTTTTTCTTCTCAGCCTTCACAGCTTTGGTCTGCTCGAGCTTCTCGTTTTCAGACATTCCGTTCAACCCTTCTTTCTTTTGAGCCGTCTTGCATCGCTCATTACTTGGTCTCGTTGTGGACCGTGTGCTTCCTGCAGAAGGGGCAGTACTTCTTCAATTCCAGACGGTCGGGAGTATTCTTCTTGTTTTTGTTGGTGTTATAGTTCCGCTGCTTGCACTCGGAGCAGCGCAGGGTGATCTTCACCCGGTTGCCGGCCTTCGCCATGTTCGGCACCTCCTTCATTGTTTGACCGCATAACAGCAAAAATGCCGGATGCGGCCGCAGGCCGAATCCAGCAACGTACCGGGCGCAAACTGCGCCTGGAAAGAACGTCACGGTGCGGATTCGGCACATTTGCCTCCCTATGTCTCACGCGGAGGGAAGGGTTTTGCACGTCATCACACCGTAAAAATGCGCACAAAAAAAGAGCCCTTTTTCATAGGTAAAAGAACTATATCACAGCAAGTGCCGGAAGTCAAGCACTTTCCGCTTGTTTTTTCTGTCTCCCTCTTGTATAGTGTAAAAAGCAGAAAAGGAGTGGTGATCTTGCGTATCATGGCCATTGACTACGGCGACGCCCGCACCGGCGTGGCCATCTCCGACCCCACCGGCCTGCTGGCCGGATATACCACCGTCATCCACAGCCGGAAGGCGGAGATGGTGGCGGAGGAGCTGGCCCGGCTGGTGAAGGAACACCAGGTGGACGAACTGGTGATGGGCTTTCCCAGAAACATGGACGGCACCGAAGGCCCCCGGGCCGAGCTGTACAAGGCCTTTGCCGCCCAGGTGGAAGAGGCCTGCGGCCTGAAACCTGTGTTGTGGGATGAGCGGCGCACCACGGTGGAGGCCCACAACATCCTCCACGCCTCGGGGAAGAAGATGAAGAACCACAAGAAGACTGTGGACGCTGTGGCTGCCACCCTGATCCTGGAGGGCTACCTCACCTTCAAACGGGCCAGGGGATAGCGGATTCACTCTTTCCGAAACAGCTCCCGCAGGCCCACTGCCAGCAGGAAGCCCCCAAAGCACCGGTGCAGAAGGGTGGTATCCAGCCCGGTGGCCGCCCAGGCAGCCAGGGCGGCGCACACAAGGCCGGTGAGGATGGCGGGTAGCAGGACGGATTTTTCCACATAGCCGTGCTTGATATGGGCGGGCAGAGCCGCGGCGGCGGAGGGGAGGAAGTAGAGCAGGTTGATGCCCTGGGCCTGGTTCTGGGGCATCCCGGCGAATGCGGTGAGATAGATGAGCAGCAGGGTGCCGCCTCCCACCCCGAAGCCGGACAGAACGCCGGTGAGGGCGCCGGCCAGAACGGCGGTGAGCCAGCCCATCAGAAGAACAGGGCCTTTACCCCGCCGTAGAGCAGCAGCAGGGCAAACAGCCGCCGGAGCCATACCATGTTGAGCCGCTTGAATACCCGGCCGCCGATAAAGCCCCCTGCCAGCCCGCCCAGCAGGTAGGGCAGGGCCGCCCCAAAGTCCACGCCCCCCCGGAACAGGTAGATGGCGGCGGACAGGCCGCACAGGGGCAGGATAATAGCCACCGAGGTGGCAAAGGCCTTCCGTTGACCCAGTCCGCACCAGAGCGCCAGCAGCGGGACCAGCACCATGCCCCCGCCCCCGCCGAAAAATCCGTTGACCAGTCCCGCCGCGCCCCCCGCTAGGGCGGGGCGGAGCCATTTTTTATGATTCTGACCCAAAAAACATCCCTCCGTTGGCCTTAGTTTGCCGGCGGAGGGATGTTTTTATACGGTTTGCAGACCGGACAGTGTGAGTACCACATCGCCGGCTATCATGAGCCCGGCTACGGGCGGTACCCAGGCCACGCTGCCGGGGACGGAGCGGCGGCCGGGGGGCGGAGCCTCATGCTGGGCGGCTGCCTTGGGCTCCTCCGGGGACCACAGCACCCGGTGGTGGTGGATGCCTCTGGCGCGCAGCTCCTTCCGGACCACCCGAGCCAGGGGACAGCCCTCGGTTTTGGAGATGTCCCCGATGCGGAACAGGGAGGGGTCCAGCTTGTTGCCGGTACCCAGGGCGGAGAGGATGGGGATGCTTCGGGTGATGGCGGTCTCGATCAGGTCCAGTTTGCAGGACACCAGGTCGATGCAGTCCACAATATAGTCGTAGTTTGTGGAGAAAAAGGACTCCCGGTTCCCGGCCTCGTACTTTTCCACCCGCACGGTGGTATGGCACTGGGGGTTGATATCGGCAATGCGGTTCGCCATAGCCTGGGCCTTGGGGATACCCAGGGTGGACAGGGTGGCTTCCACCTGCCGGTTCAGGTTGGTTAAACCCACCTCGTCATGGTCGATGAGGGTAAGGGCCCCCACGCCGGAGCGGGCCAGAGCCTCTGCGCACCAGCTGCCCACGCCTCCCAGCCCAAAGACGGCCACATGGGATGCGGCCAGTTTTTCCATCGCCTCATCCCCCAGCAGCATTTGGGTGCGTAAAAATTGTTCGTCCATTGCGCCTCCTGAAAAAAGGGCGGACGGAGCCGCGCTCCGTCCGCCTGCTGTCTTAGTTATACAGGTACTTCATACCGTCGCCCTGGACAGCCTCCAGATCCTTGGTCAGCTCATCCAGCCAGGTGTTCAGGCCCTCCTCACGCAGGGCGTCGTCGGCGGTGATTTTCCAGACAGGATCGTTGGCACCCTGGTAGTAGACCACATGCCAGCCCTGCTGGCCGGAATTGGTGTTCTCAATGAGGGTGGTGTCGCCGGGCTGATGGGACTCGCCGAACAGCCAACTGTCGAAGATGGTGAATCTGCCCTTGTAGACCTGCTCGTACAGGCCGCCGTTGGCGTTGGAGCCGGTATCATCGGAATTGGCTTCGGCCAGAGCGCCGAAGGACTCGGCGGTCTTGTCGCCGGCGCTCCACTCGTCCAGCAGGGCCTGAGCCTCCGCCTTGGCGGCGTCCAGGGCTTCCTGCGTGGGAACGGTGGACTCGTCCACGTCCTCGGTCTCAGGATCGTCCTCCTGGGTCAGCTCAGCCTTGATGAGGATATGACGGATATCGGCGGTGGGGGTCTCATCCCGGTAACGCTCCAGGAAGTACACCACATAGTAGCCGGCGGAGGACTCCACCACGCCCACATCGCCCAGGGTACGGGCGGAATCCAGCACCCATTCGCCGTAGGCGCGGCCGGCCAGGGTGGAACCCACCAGGCCGGTGGTCAGGGAGTAGTCGGGGTCGTTCTCATAGCTCTCCTTGCTGCTCTCGGACACATAGTCGGGAGCCAGCTCGACGAAGGTGGCATCCTTATCCTCGGCAGCCGTCACCGCGGCGGCAAATGCGTCGGCCTTGGCCTTGGCGGCCTGCATGGCGGCGGCGGTCTCCTCCTCGGTGGGTTCTACGGTGTTGCCATCCTCGTCAGTCCCCTTGGGGGCGGAGCCGTCGATAAAGACGCTGCGGAAGGTGAAGCTGTCCAGATCGTTTTTGTTGGTGCCGTAGTAGGTCTGGATGGCGTCGTCGGTAATGTCCAGACCGTCCATATAGTGGTTCTTGTAGCTGGAGACCAGCACGTCGCGACGCAGGCAGGCCTCATAGGCGCCGGCAGTCATATACTTGCCGTAGTTGAGCTTGAGGAAAGAGCCAAAGTCATTGTAGCCCAACTGGGAGGCATAAGCCTGCATATACTGGATATTGAGGTCCACCGTCTCCTGGTCTTCCGCCGACAATGTGTAGCCGGCCTCATCGGCGGCATTTTCCACGGCGGCGGCTTCTTTCAGGTTTTCGATGGCCTGCTCCAGGAAATAGTCGTAATAGGTCTGGGTCTGTTCCTCGTCCACGTACTGCTCCTTTAGATCGGCGGTGACATCAAAGCTCATGCCGCTGGAGGAGGCTTCGGACATAGCGGCCCGGAAGTAGTACTCCACATCGTTGACGTTGTAATTCCGGCCGTCCACGGTGAGGGCGGTGGCGCCCCGCTGGAAAATGCCGGAGTGCCATACCAGCAGGATGACCACCAGAATTGCAATGATCACGCCGATGGCGGTATAGAGTACTGCCTTCTGCTTGGCGGCCTTCTGCGCCCGGAGTTCGGCCCGCTGCTTCTGGGTCAATCCCTGGTCAGGGTCGCTCCGGCGCTGCTTTTTTTCTCTGGATGCGCTCATTTGTTGCTTCAGTCCTCTCGTCAATGTTCCTGCCGGCGGCAGGGGTGGCTATATATTCAAATCTGTATAGACAAGCCTGTATTATACAGGAAATTGAACGATCTTTCAAGCCTAAAAACCGGTTTTACACTTTGTTCAGATTTTCTAAAATAAGAAAACCCCACGAAACAATCGTTTCGTGGGGGTCCCGCTCTGGCCGTGCGGATCCATTTAAAACCTGCACGAAACGGCAGGTGGGTTGCCTCCATGACGCTTCGTCGCTTCCAACTTCCAGTCCTTCCTGAATGAAGGACCGGGAGGCCTGCAGTCCACGCCATGAGTGGGGCATCCCGTTTAAGGAATGTGGGTTTAAATAAGACCCATCACGCACCGAGCAGGAATCAGTTTCAGCTTTTAATCTTCATCTTCGCCGGCGAAGAGGGCCTCCATAAACTGCTGATAGACCAGATCCAACTCTTCGTCGCTGTCCAGGGTGGAGAGCTGATCCTCGCCGTCCACATGGACGACCTTCAGAATGATAAGGCCGTTTTCCTCATCGTCCAGATCCACTTCTTCCACGGTGTCGCCCTGTTCCTCCCCCTGAACGGCGGGGAAAAAGGCCATATAGGTCTGACCGTTATACTCCAGGGTGTCTACATGCTCCAGCTCAAATTCATTGCCGTCCTCGTCGGTGACGGTGATAAAATCAGGGCCAAATTCTTCACTCATACAGGGCACCATACCTTCCTTAAGTTCGTCTCTATTGTAGTCCGTGGCAGCCTAAAATGCAAGAGCGGGATGGGTCAAATTTTCGGAAACATCCAGATAGATACAGAAAAGGAAGGAAAGAGGGTGGACAATGGGAAAGAAAGTGATATAATAACATTGATTTTTTGTAAGTGCCATTTGCAGAAAAAAGGACCTGAATACCTGTTCACCCATATACGGAGGTGTCGTTTTTGCCGTCAAGATCCAATCAGAATCCCCGGCCCCGGAACCGTCGGAGCGAAAGTACCTACAATCCCGCCTTGCATGTCCTGGGGATCGTGGGTAAGGTTGTGGGGACCTTCCTGCTGGTTATGGTGATCACCGGGATCATCCTGGTGTGTTTCGCCATGGCCTATATCAAAACGGTCATCCTGCCTCAGGCACATCTGGACGCCAACTTTGATATGAACCTGACCAGCACCATCTATTATATGAACCAGGAGACGGGAGAATACGAGGAACATCTTTCCCTTCACGGTACGGAAAACCGTAAGAAAGTGACCTACGATCAGATCCCGGAAAATCTGGTCAACGCCACCATCGCCATTGAGGACGAGCGATTTCTGACCCACAATGGCGTGGACTGGAAGCGTACCCTCAACGGTGTGCTGCTCATGTTTACCGGCAGGGACATTCAGGGCGGCTCCACCATTACTCAGCAGCTGATCAAGAACGCCACCCAGTATGATGACGTCACCGTCAAGCGCAAGATCCTGGAGATCTTTACCGCCCTGGACTTTGACGCTACCTACTCCAAGGAGCAGATCATGGAGTGGTACCTCAACCTGATCTACCTGGGAGACAACTGCTACGGCGTGGCTACCGCCGCCGAGAACTACTTTGGCAAGGACGTGTCTGAGCTGAGCCTGGCCGAGTGTGCCAGCCTGATCAGCATCACCAATAACCCCACCCTGTACGGGCCAAACTCCACCGTGCGTATCACCAACGAGGAGACCGGCGAGGTCACCACCGGCCGGGAGCGCAACAAGCAGCGCCAGGAGCTGGTGCTGTGGAAGATGCTGGACCTGGGCATGATC
>NZ_CALWOJ010000100.1 GCF_944383115.1 uncultured Flavonifractor sp.
ATCATGACGGAGGTGAAGCCGCCGTCGATGCAGCTCTTGCAGGTCTCGAAGCTGTCGCCGTGGTCCAGATGCAGGCAGATGGGCAGGCCGGTCTCGATGATGGCGGCCTCCACCAGCTTCACCAGGTAGGTGTGATTGGCGTAGGCGCGGGCGCCCTTGGACACCTGGAGGATCAGGGGGGCGTTGACTTCCTTGGCGGCCTCGGTGATGCCCTGGACGATCTCCATGTTATTGACATTGAAGGCGCCGATGGCGTAGCCGCCGTTGTAGGCCTTCTGGAACATTTCCTTGGTAGTTACGAGAGGCATATCAGTCATCTCCTTTTTTTATTGCACCATGATTTTAACAGGTCTCCTTGATAATTTCAAGAGGACGTGATATGATATTCCCGCAAAATCTAAATTTGTAAAAAATTTTTCAATCAACAGGAGGCAACTTTCATGAGTGAACTGAGAGGCGCTTGTATTATCGGCCAGTCCGGCGGCCCCACCGCCGTCATCAACGCCAGTGCCCTTGGCGTGATCCGCACCGCCCTGGACACCGACTGCATCACCCGGGTGCTGGGCGCCGCCCACGGCATCAAGGGCGTGCTGGACGATAAGCTGTACGATATGGGCCAGGAGGATGCCGCTGAGCTGGATCTGCTCAAGTATACCCCCTCCTCTGCCCTGGGCTCCTGCCGCTATAAGCTGGCCGATCCCAATAAGGACGATACCGATTATCAGCGCATCCTTGAGATCTTCAAGAAGTACGACGTGCGCTACTTCTTCTACAACGGCGGCAACGACTCTATGGACACCTGCAACAAGATCTCCAAGTATATGCAGAAGGTGGGCTATGAGTGCCGCATCATGGGCGTGCCCAAGACCATCGACAACGACCTGAACGGTACCGACCACTGCCCCGGCTTCGCTTCTGCCGCCAAGTATATTGCCACCTCCTGTGCCGAGGTGTGGCAGGATGCCCACGTCTACGATACCGGCATGGTCACCGTCATCGAGATCATGGGCCGTCACGCCGGCTGGCTGGCCGGCTCCGCCGCTCTGGCCAATCTCACCGGCTGTGGTCCCGACCTGGTCTATCTGCCTGAGGTGGACTTCAACATGGATCAGTTTGTCAAGGACGTGACCGACATCTACAACAAGACCGGCAAGTGTATGGTGGCTGTATCCGAGGGTATCCACTACGCCGATGGACGCTTCGTTTCCGAGGCCGAGACTTCCGCTACCGACGGCTTTGGCCACGCCCAGCTGGGCGGCCTGGCTGTGAAGCTGGCTGAAATCATCAAGCAAAAGACCGGCGCGAAAGTCCGCGGCATCGAGCTGTCTCTGCTCCAGCGGTGCGGCTCTCATGTGGGTTCCAAGACCGACATCGACGAGGCCTTCCTGGCCGGCAAGGCCGCTGTAGAGGCCGCTGTGGCCGGTACTACCGACAAGATGGTGGCTTTCCAGTGCAGCCGTGAGGGTGGCTACAAGTGCGAGACCGTGCTGCAGCCTCTGGACATCGTGGCTAACTTCGAGAAGAAGGTACCCCGCGAGTGGATCAACGAGGCCGGCAACGGTATTGAGCAGCCCTTCATCGACTATGTACTTCCCCTGATTCAGGGGGAGGCCGGCAGCCCCAAGGAGCATTCTCTCCCCCGCTTTGCCCGCCTGAAGAAAGTTCTGACTACAGATATGTAAAGAAAAATAAAAACAGGAGGCATTTCCGTTTGGAAATGCCTCCTGTTTTTTTACACTTATTGAACGCCGGTGAGGGCCCGCATAACAGTATAAGTCTGCTGATCCAGTCCCTTTTTCATTTCCAGCGCCTCATGAATGTCATAATCCACATAGGACTCGCCATCCATGGCTACCACCCGGCAGGTCTTCCCTTCAGCCAGCAGACGTACCGCCTCATAGCCCATGTATGTAGCGGCCACCCGGTCACGGAGGGAGGGCGCGCCGCCCCGCTGAACGTGGCCCAGAATGGTGACTCTGGTATCCAGAGAAGTGGCCTCGTGGATGTGCTTTGCAATGTCATAGGCGCCCCCGTTTACACCCTCGGCCACGATGATCATGAAGTGGGTGCGGCCTGCCAGGCGGGCACGGCGGATAGGCTCGATCAGGTCCTCCTCGTAGTTGACCACCTGCTCGGGCACCACCACGGCGGTGGCGCCACAGGCCACGCCCACATTGAGGGCCACATGGCCGGCATGGCGGCCCATGACCTCCACCACCGAGCATCGCTCATGGGACTGCATGGTATCCCGCAGCTTATCAATGGACTCCAAGGCGGTGTTACAGGCGGTGTCAAAGCCGATGGTGTAAGTAGAACAGGCAATGTCATTGTCAATAGTGCCCGGGATGCCAATGACGCTCAGACCCTTGTCTGCCAGAGTGAGCAGGCCGCGGAAAGTACCATCGCCGCCAATGCCAACCAGGGCGTCCAGCCCCAGCAGCTTGCAGGTGGCAGCCGCCCGCTCCCGACCCACCTCGGACTTGAAGTCCTCGCTGCGGGCGGAGTAGAGCATGGTACCACCACGGCGGGACAGGCCGCTGACGCTGTCAAAGTCCAGGGGGATAAAGTCGCCATTGATGAGGCCGTGGTAGCCACGGCGGATACCAATACACTCAATCCCCATGTGGACAGCGGTGCGAACCACCGAACGGATGGCTGCGTTCATGCCGGGGGCGTCCCCGCCGCTGGTAAATACACCAATACGCCGAACTGCTTTTTCCATCACAATTTCCTCCTTACTTATACCCTCAACTCCGCGGCCTGGCCATTTATAGCCTGAGGATAATGTGCCAAGACCGGCTCTACCTCTTCTTTTAAAAATTCTTCCACCTGTTCCGGGCTGCGTCCAATATAACGCGAAGGCTCCAAATGGGAGGTAAGTTCTTCCCGGCTGAGCATGGAGAAGGCTGGATCCCCTGCAATCAGATCAACAAGGTTATTGGACAGGCCCAGATCCTTCACATTGGCCCCGGCCTGCTGGCTGAGTACTCGGATGCGCTCATGGAGATCCTGCCGGTTGCCCCCCTTCTTGACCGCATCCATCAGGATGTTCTCGCTGGCCATGAAGGGCAGCTCCTCCAGCACATGCTTCTCGATGACCTTCTCATGGACCACCAGGCCGTCGGCCACGTTGGCCCAGATATTGAGGACGGCGTCCACCGCCAGAAAGGCCTCTGGTACGCTGAGACGCTTGTTGGCCGAGTCGTCCAGGGTACGCTCAAACCACTGACTGGCAGCGGTAATGGCGGGGTTGACCGCGTCGGCCATCACATAGCGAGCCAAGGCACAGATGCGCTCGCAGCGCATGGGATTGCGCTTGTAGGGCATGGCGGAGGAACCGATCTGGTTCTTCTCAAAGGGTTCCTCTACCTCCTTCAAATGGCACAAGAGACGCAGGTCGGTAGCAAACTTGCTGGCAGACTGAGCGATGCCAGACAAGGTGGAAACCACCTGATAGTCCACCTTCCGGGAGTAGGTCTGCCCCGACACGGCCGCAGTGGCAGTAAAGCCCATCTCGGCAGCGATCTTCCGGTCCAGTTTCCGGCACTTCTCGTGGTCACCGTCAAAAAGTTCCAGGAAGGAAGCCTGGGTGCCGGTGGTGCCCTTGCAGCCCAGCAGCTTCAGGTTGGCAATACGGTACTCCACATCGGCAAGATCCAGCAGCAGCTCGTTCATCCACAGGGTGGCCCGCTTGCCCACAGTAACCAATTGCGCGGGCTGGAAGTGGGTGAAACCCAGGGTGGGCAGGGCCTTATACTGCCGGGCGAATTTGGCCAGCTTGTCCAGCACCCGGACGATCTCGTCCCGGATGAGGCACAGGCCCTCCCGCATGAGGATCACATCGGTGTTGTCCCCCACGTAGCAGCTGGTGGCTCCCAGATGAATGATAGGCATGGCTTTGGGACAAAGCTCCCCATAGGTGTGGACATGGGCCATGACATCATGACGCAGCTTCTTTTCGTACTGGGAAGCCTTGTCGTAGTCGATGTCGGTAAGGTGGGCCGAAAGCTCCTCCACCTGTTCCGCCGTTACCGGCAGGCCCAATTCCATTTCTGCCCTTGCCAGGGCAACCCACAGCCGCCGCCAGGTGGAAAATTTCTTGTCCGGGGAGAAGATGTACTGCATCTGATCGCTGGCATAGCGAGAAGAGAGAGGACTTTCATAACGGACGTGATCCATGCGCAATAACCTCTTTTTCGTAAAATCGGACTCAACATAGTATACTATAAAATGGACGTCCTCACAAGGAAAAATTCGCACATGACCTGTGTCTCAAAGGAAAAAACAGAGGCTTGGAGCCGCGTGATATCTACTCCAAGCCTCTGTTTCTATTATCTATTGCTCCAACAACGCTATCAGATCAGCTTCTGTAAGCACAGGAATACCCAGCTCGTTGGCTTTTTGCAGCTTGGACCCGGCGGCCTCCCCCGCCACCACATAGCTGGTCTTTTTGGACACCGAGCCGCTCACCTTGCCCCCCTGGGCTTCGATGAGGGCGGCGGCCTCCTTCCGGTCCATGGTGGGCAGGGTGCCGGTGAGTACGAAGGTCTTGCCCGCCAGCTTGTCCCCCACCGGGGCTTCAGTGCTGTCAAAGGATACCCCCGCCTGCCGCAGGGCCTCGATGAGATGGCGGCTCTGGTCATTGGCGAACCAGTCCAGCAGGCTTTGGGCCGTGATGCCGCCAATATCGGGTACGGCGGTCAGTTCCCCCTCCCCGGCGTTCATGAGGGCGTCCAGAGTACCGAAGCGGGCAGCCAGTATCTTGCCCGCCTTCTGGCCCACCTGCCGGATGCCGAAGGCGAAGAGGAGCCGTCCCAGTCCGGCGGACTTGGACTTTTCAATGGCGGCCATGAGATTTTCCGCACTCTTCTTGCCCATCCGCTCCAGAGGTTCCACCTGGTCGGCGGTAAGGCTGTACAGATCGCCGGGACCCTTCACCAGTCCCGCACCCACCAGGCTCTCCACCACGGCGGGGCCCAGACCTTCGATGTCCATGGCGTCCCGGCTGGCGAAGTGGACGATGTGCCGCAGCCGCTGGGCGGGGCACTCGGCGCCGGTGCAGCGGATGTGGGCCCCGTCCTCATCCCGGGCCACGGGAGCCCCGCACACCGGGCAGTGGTCAGGCAGATGATAAGGTACCGTGCCCTCCGGACGTTTGTCCTTGATGACCGACACGATCTCGGGGATGATCTCCCCCGCCTTCTGAACCAGCACCGTGTCCCCAATGCGGATATCCTTCTCGGTGATGAAGTCCTGGTTGTGGAGGGTGGCGTTGGTGACGGTGGTGCCTGCAAGGCGGACCGGCTTTACAACCGCTTTAGGCGTAAGAACGCCGGTCCGTCCCACCTGCACCACAATGTCCTCCACCACGCTCTCCTTCTGCTCGGGGGGATACTTGTAGGCGGCGGCCCACCGGGGGAATTTGGCGGTGGAACCCAGGGTGGTCCGGTCTGCAAGGTTATTTACCTTTACAACCGCGCCGTCGATATCAAAGGGGAACTCCTCCCGGCCGTCCCCCAGGGCGGCAATGCGCTCCGCCGCCTCCTGGATGGAATGACAAATGTAATGGGGAATTACTTTAAAGCGCTGTTCCTGCAAGTATTCCAGGGTTTCGGTGTGGGTGGTGAAGGTCTTGCCTTCGGCCCACTGGACGTTAAACACCCGGATGTCCAGCTTGCGGGAGGCGGCGATCTTGGGGTCCAGCTGCCGCAGAGAACCGGCGGCGGCGTTGCGGGGGTTGGCAAAGAGGGACTCCCCCTTCAGCTCCCGGTCGGCGTTGAGCTGCTCGAAGCTCTTCTTGGGCATGAACACCTCGCCCCGGACGATGAGGGAGGGCAGGGCCTCGGGCAGACGCAGGGGTATGGAGGGGATGGTTTTGAGGTTCTCGGTCACGTCCTCCCCCACCTGACCGTCACCACGGGTGGCGCCCCGGACGAAGAGTCCGTTTTCGTACTCCAGCGCCACCGACAGCCCGTCCACCTTGGGCTCCACGTCGTACTCCACTCCACCTGTCAGGGCGTCCTGGACCCGCTGGCCAAAGTCGGCCAGCTCCTCAAAGGAGAACACGTCCTGGAGGCTCTCCAGGGGGACCCGGTGGTGGACCTCGGCAAAGCCGTCCGCCACCTTGCCCCCCACCCGCTGAGTGGGCGAATCAGAGGTGATCAGCTCGGGGTACTTGGCCTCCAGCTCCTCCAGGCGGCGCAGCTTGTGGTCGAAGTCGTAGTCGCTCATGCTGGGGTTGTCCAGCACGTAATATTCATAGTTGGCCTGCTCCAGCTCCCGGCGCAGGCTTTGGATCTCCTGTTTCTCGTCCATGGCGGACCTCCACTTGGAATTTTCGGGTGAGTTTGGGGGCCAGCTTGCCCAGCAGCAGAGCGATGAGCCCGCCCAGGAAAGCCCCCGTGGTGTTGAGGATCAGGTCGTCCACATCGGTGGAGCGGTTGACGAACAGCTGTAAAAACTCGATGGTAAAGGACACGCAAAAGCCCACCGCCAGCCCTTTCCACCACCGGGGGCGTCGCCACAGCAGGTTGGTAAAGAAGCCTATGGGCACAAAGATCAGGGCGTTTGCCAGCACCATGTAGAAGCCCCACGCACCCAGTCTGTCTCCACGGAACAGGGTGGGTGTCCATCCAATATACTGCACCGATTCGCTCAGGGGCGTGATGGGGAAAAAGGGCCGCAGCCCCTGAAAGGCCTCCTGCCAGTGGGATACCGTCCAGAAGTTGGACGGGAACACCGTCAGGGCCGCCAGTCCGGCGCAGAAGAGTACAAACACCAGGAGACCCATCTCCCGCACCACACCGCTTTGCAGCCCCCGGCGGTACAGTCCCCGCCTTCTGTGATGCAGCAGGGCCAGAAAACAGCCCGCGGCTATGGCCATACAGGGCAGCATCTG
>NZ_CALWOJ010000101.1 GCF_944383115.1 uncultured Flavonifractor sp.
GAGGCGGCGGAGCGGCTGAACGTGTCCCGACAGGCCATCTCCCGGTGGGAGACCGGAACGGGGATGCCCACCCTGGACAATCTGATCCAGATGGGCAAGGTGTATGGGGTGTCGCTGGACGAGTTGGTGTACGGTACCGGAGGGGCGCAGGTCCAGGAGGAGGCTGCCCCGGAGCCGGAGACGCCGCCGGAAGATCCGGAGCCAGTACGGAAGCCCAGGGGCCGGCGGCCCATCCTGGCGGCGGGATTGGCGCTTGTGACTGTGGGCGTTCTGGCCCTGTGGCTTTGGGGCGGCGGGCTGACGACTGAGGACAAGGATGACGGGGCGGGTTCGGTCATCGTGGTGGGGGGACTGGAGCAGGACTGGGACAAGCTGCCGCTGGATCGGGCGGGGGAGCAGGTAGGCCCCTTCGGCGAGGTGGAGCCTGTGGCGCAGGAACTGGGCATCCATGTGCTGGAGGACACCGAATACCGCTCAGGCAGCAGCTTCAGCCGGGACATCCCCTTTGTGGCGGCCAACGGCCGCTGCCTCAGCATCACCGTAACCAACAACGGTACCCAGCCCCTGCTGTTCCAGGCCGGCTACCTGTATGAAAATGGGAGGAACATGCTGGAAACCCAGATCCCTGCCGGAGCCACCGTCACCCGCACCTTTGAGGCGCTGGAGAGCGACGGGGGAGGCCAGCCCCGCTTTGGCGTGGATATCTCCACCGGCAGCGCGGACGGAACGGTGGACATCCAGATCTCGGCGGTGCAGTTCAAGGGGTAAGGCCCAGATGGCCCGTGGACGGAATGAATCCATTCCGCCCACGGGCCTTTTGCGTCCCCGCGAAAATTCACGAAGAATTTGTTTTTCTTCCGGTGCGGGATGTGATATAATACTATAAATTACTATGGTCAGGAGGGGTTTGCATGAAAAACCGCGTCGCCGTTACCATCGCCGGGCAGGAATATACCCTGGTTGGCACCGAGGAGGTCGGCTACACCGAAAAGGTGGCGGCCCATGTGGACGAAAAGGTGCGGGAGATCATGGAGGGCGCCCGCGTCTCCCTGGTGGACGGGGCCGTCCTGGCGGCGGTCAACATTGCCGACGAGTACTTCAAGGAGGTGGAGGCGGCGGAAAACCTGCGCCGCCAGCTGAAGGAGTACCTGGAAGAGGCCACCAAGATGAAGCTGGAACTCTCCGAGGCCAAACGGGAGATCTTCAAGCTGCAAAACAAGAAGTGAGGAAAGGGGGGGCGTTCCGCCCCCCTGTTCCGGGAGGAATGGTATGTTGGAACTGCTTGCCCCCGCCGGGTCTATGGAGGCCGTGGCGGCGGCCATACAAAACGGCGCGGACGCCGTCTATCTGGGATACGGGGACTTTAACGCCCGCCGCAACGCGAAGAATTTCTCCCGGGAGGAATTTGCGGCGGCGGTTTCTTATTGCCATGTGCGGGGAGCCAAGGTATATCTGACCCTCAACACCCTGCTCACCGACCGGGAGCTGCCCCAGGCGGCGGAGTTTGCCGCCGAGGCCTCCGCCCTGGGGGCCGACGCGGTGCTGGTGCAGGACATGGGGGTGCTGCGGATGGTGCGGCAGGTGGCCCCCGACCTGCCCATCCACGCCTCCACCCAGATGACCGTCCACAATCTGGACGGTGTGAAGATGGTGGCCGACCTGGGCATGACCCGGGCGGTGCTCTCCCGGGAGCTGTCCCGGGATCAAATCGAATACATCTGCCAGAACGCCCCCATCGAGATCGAGGTGTTCGCCCACGGGGCCCTGTGCATGTGCTACTCCGGCCAGTGCTTCCTCTCCTCTATCATCGGCGGCCGCTCCGGCAACCGGGGCCTGTGCGCCCAGCCCTGCCGGCTGAAATACGGCTGGGGGGATAAGGCGGATTCCTACCCCCTGTCCCTGAAGGATCTGTCCCTGGCAGGCCATTTGCGAGAACTGCGGAAGATGGGGGTCAAGTGCGTCAAGCTGGAGGGCCGCATGAAGCGGCCCGAGTATGTGGCGGTGGTTACCGGCATCTACTCCCGGGCCATCCATGAGGACCGGGAACCCACGGCGGAGGAAGTGGAGCAGCTCCAGGCCGCCTTCTCCCGCCAGGGCTTTACCCAGGGCTACTACCTGGATCAGCAGGGAAGCCACATGTTCGGCGTGCGGGAGGAGACCCGCGAACCCAAGGAACTCTTTGCCGCCGCCCGCAACACCTACCAGAGCGGCGAGGCCCAGCGGGTACCCGTCACCTTTTACGCCATGCTCCGCCCCGGCGAACCCGCCCATGTGGGGGTGAAGGACCCCGAGGGGCGGGTCGTCACGGTGGAGGGCCCGGTGCCTGAGGAGGCCCGCACCCGCCCCCTGACGGCCGACGCGGTGGAGAAGCAGCTTGCCCGCACCGGCGGAACCCCCTACCGGGCGGAGCGGATGCGGGTGCTGGTGGAGGACGGCCTGTCCCTCCCCCTGTCCACCCTCAATTCCCTGCGGCGGGACGCGCTGGACGGCCTGACAAAGCAGCGGGAACAGCTGCCCCGGCGCCGCACCGGCGAATACCACCCCGGCGCCCGGTACGAGAACCGGAAAGAGACCCCCGCTCTCACCATTTCGGTGCGCTCGGCGGAGCAGGTCACCCGTGAACTGCTGGATCTGGGCCCCGCCATGGTCTACATTCCCCTGGAGGAGCTGGCAGCCCACCCGGAGAAGGCCAATGCCCCGGCAGGCACCTCCATCGGGGTGATCCTGCCCCGCATTGCCTGGGACCGTGAGTTCCCCCAGATGGTGGAGGACCTGAAAAAGGTAAAGGACCTGGGGGTAAAAGACGCCCTGGTGGGCAACCTGGGCATGATCCAGGTGGCCAAAGAACTGGGCTTCACCCTGCGGGGAGATTTTGGCCTGGAGGTCTATAACGCCCAGGCGGTGAAAGAATATAAACGTCTGGGCTTCTCCTCCCTCACCCTGTCCTTTGAACTGAAGTTCCCCCAGATCCGGGATATCTCCAAGAGTCTGGACACGGAACTCATCACCTACGGCCGGTTGCCCCTGATGATCGTGGAGAACTGCATCATCAAAAACCGCACCGGCTCCTGCAACTGCCAGAACACCAACATTCTGACCGACCGGAAGGGGGTCCGGTTCCCGGTGGTGCGCGCCCCCGGCTGCCGCAACGAACTGCTCAACTCCCAGAAGCTGTTCCTGGCGGACAAGGCCGCCGACTACCGGCGCATCGGCCTGTGGGGGCACCGGCTCATGTTTACCACCGAAAATCCCCGGGAGTGCGTCCAGGTGGCTCAGCGATACCTGGAGCAGGGGAACTGGAGCCCCAACGAATATACCCGTGGTC
The DNA here is from genome assembly GCF_944383115.1 of uncultured Flavonifractor sp. GTDB lineage: Bacteria > Bacillota > Clostridia > Oscillospirales > Oscillospiraceae > Flavonifractor. The sequence goes on from NZ_CALWOJ010000101.1 coordinate 3,326, forward strand.
TTTATTACCGAGATGTGGAGTAATCATCAATGAAGCTGAAAATCAAAGCGGTATCCCCCAAGATCGGCCGGGAGCTGCCCTGGCCCCAACGGGCCACGGCGGGTTCCGCCGGCATGGACCTGTCTGCCTGTATCGAGGAAGATATGATTATCGCCCCCCGGCAGCTGGTACGCATCCCCACCGGCATCGCCATTGCCCTGCCGGGGCCGGAGTATGTGGCTCTGGTGTACGCCCGGTCGGGGCTGGGCATACGCCACGGCATCGCCCTGTCCAACGGGGTGGGCGTCATTGACAGCGACTACCGGGGGGAGATCATGGTGGGGCTGACTAATCTGTCCGATAAGCTCTATACCATCCACCCCGGCGACCGGATCGCCCAGCTGGTGGTGACCCCGGTGGTCCTGCCGGAGCTGGAGCGGGTGGAGGAACTGGACGATACCAGCCGCGGAGCCGGCGGGTTCGGGTCCACCGGGCAATAACAGAAAGGAACGAAATGCGCATGGACATCATTCTGGCCTCCAAAAGCCCCCGGCGGCGGGCGCTGCTGGAGCAGATGGGGGTGCGGGATTTCCGCATCATCACCCCCGACATTGACGAGCATATGGATCGGGCCCTGCCCCCGGCGGAGCTGGTGCGGCAGATCTCTCTGGAAAAGGCTCAGGCAGTGGCCGCCCAGGCCGACCCCAACACGGTGGTCATCGCCGCCGACACAGTGGTGGCTCTGGACGGGGCGGTGCTGGGCAAGCCCGCCGATGAGGAGGAGGCCTTCCGGATGCTCTCCCTGCTGTCGGGCAACCGGCATCAGGTGTACACCGGCCTCACCGTACTGCGGGGAGAGCAGGTGTTCAGCCAGTGGGAGGAGACCGCCGTTACCTTCCGCCCCCTGACGGCGGAGGAGATCGAGGCCTATATTGCCACCGGGGAACCCATGGACAAAGCGGGGGCCTACGGTATCCAGGGCTACGGCAGCCTGCTGATTGAGGGCATATCGGGCGACTACTACAATGTCATGGGCCTGCCGGTGTGCCGGCTGGGCCAGATCCTGGGCCAGCTGGGCATGGATTGTATGGCCCTGGCCGCAGGGCGATAAGAAAGGCTGGATGCAGGCGTGAAGGACTTTTTCCGGCGCAACGGACTACTCATATTGATCGTTGCCATCCTGCTGGCGCTGGTGACCACAGTGGTCTCCATGCTGCTGGGAGGCAAGGCCAATCCGGTGGCCAACATTGTCAACTTCATCACCACGCCGGTGCGCAACGGCATCAGCGCCGTCACCAACTGGGCGGAGGAACGCTATTCCGACACCTTTGAGCTGGAGCAGATGAAGACTCAGCTGGAGGAGTTGAAGAAGGAGAACGCCGAGCTGGAGACCAAGATCCGGGAGGCGGAGGCCGCCATCCAGGAGAATGAGCGGCTGTACAACCTGCTGGAGCTGACCCCCAAAGACAAAAAGTTTACCAAAGAGGCCGCCATGGTCACCGCCCGCTCCACCTCCAACTGGGAGTCCACCATCACCCTGAGCAAGGGTTCCAATCAGGGTATCGCGGTGGATAACTGTGTGGTGGACGAATACTGGAACCTGGTGGGCGTGGTGGCCGAGGTGGGGGAGAACTGGTGTACCGTCCGTACCCTCATTGACGCCAACACCGAGATGGGAGGCCAGCTTGCCCGTACCGGCGGCGGCGCCATTCTGGAGGGTGACCTGGCCCTTATGGGGGAGGGAAAGCTGAAGCTGACCTACCTGCCGGAGAACAGCCAGCTTATGTCGGGCGACCTGGTGACCACCTCAGGCCGGGGCGGGGTATATCCCTCCGGGCTGGTGGCCGGCCATGTGGAGGAAGTGCGCACCGACGCTTCCGGCATGACCGACTATGCCGTCATCGTCCCCGAGACCGACCTGAACAACCTCCAGCAGGTCTTTGTCATCAAGGATTTTACCATTGTAGAGTAGGGGCCGGACACTGTCCGGCCCGTTAAACCGGGGCCGGAGCCCCATTGCCAAGGAGGAACGTACCCTGTGACCAGACAGGATTTTTTCATCAAGTGGGGGGTTTATACCCTGGCCCTGCTGCCGGTGTGGTTCTGTGAACTTTACGTCCTCAACCGCTTTCCCCTGTTTGGGGTGGCCCCCATGCTCCTGCCCCTGGCTGCCATGGCGGTGGCGGTGCTGGAAGGCACCATGGCCGGGGCAGGCTTCGGACTGGGGGTGGGTATCCTGTGCGACGCGGTCTACTTCAACCCTGACGGGGCCATGACCCTGGGCCTGTGCCTGCTGGGCTTCGGGGCCGGGGCGCTGGCCCAGTATGTGCTGCGGCAGAACCTGCTGGGCTGTCTGCTGTGTTCCCTGCTGGCCCTGGTGTGCATCGACGCGGTGCGTATCCTTGCCCGGCTGCTGGCGGGTTCCGAGGCCCTGCCCGCCATGCTGTCCCTGGCCGGGCGGGAGATCGCCTGGTCCATGGTGTTTGTATTTCCCATATACGCCCTCTTTTTGTGGGTGTTTCGCCGGGTACCCAAAAAGACCGTTCTATAGGAGAAGAGAGAGATTATGCAACGAGTGGATTCCATCTGGAAGAAATACGGCCCCTGGCTGCTGCTGGCCCTGCTGGCCCTCAGCCTGATCCCCATCCTGCTGCTGGGCCGGTACGACTGGCCCTCCGCCGACGACTACAGCTACGCCCTGTTTCCCCATGAGTCCATCCTCAAGGGGGAGTTCCCCCTGGTGGGCAGCTGGAACTATATCCTGAGATGCTATACGGGGTGGCAGGGTACTTTCTCCGCCATTGGCATGATGACCCTGACCCCCCTCACCTTCTCCCCCTTTCTCTACTGGCTCACCCCGGTGGTCATGCTGGCCTCCCTGTGCATCGGCACCTTCAAGCTGGCGGACACCCTGGCCCGCCGGGCTCTGGGCGGCACCTGGCGGCAGAGCGTCTTTCTGGCCGTCCCCATCCTGCTGCTCTCCATCCAGTTCGTGGTCTCTCCCAAGGATACCTTCTACTGGTGGAACGGGGCGGTATACTATACCTTTACCTACGGTATTTTCCTGCTGCTGATGGAGCGGATGGTGGCTCTCAAGCTGGCCGCCACCCGGCGGCAGCTCCTGTGGGCGGTGATTCCCGGCGTACTGGCCGCCCTGATGGTGGGCGGAAGCAACTATGTCTCCGCGCTGCTGGGTACCCTGCTGTGCGGACTGTTCCTGCTGTGGTTTTTGTGGAAGGACCGGAAAAAGTTCCTTCCCGCCCTGATCCCCACGGCGGTGCTGGTGGCTGGCTTCCTGATCAGCGTGGTCGCCCCCGGCAACCAGGTCCGGCAGGCCACCGTGGCACCCCCCATCGGGGTGGTGGACGCGGTGTGCCGCTCCATTGAACAGGCATGGGCCGATGTGCTGGAGTGGTTCAGCTGGCCCATTCTGCTGG
>NZ_CALWOJ010000102.1 GCF_944383115.1 uncultured Flavonifractor sp.
TTCGAGGCAAGCGTACTTCGGTTGTATCTGAACGGTTTGTCCTACTCCGAAATTGCAGCCGAGGTAAATAAGTCCCCCAAATCGGTGGACAACGCTGTGCAGCGCATCCGGCGCAAGCTGGCGCAGCAAACATCATCCGGCGATATCAGCGATAGCTGAACGCAATATTAAACTGACCCAGCACATGGATCATCCGGACCTGGGCAAAGAAGCAAAGAGAGGGTAACATCATGTACGAAGACAAGACTCTTGTATGTAAGGAATGTGGCCAGGAGTTCGTGTTCACCGCTGGTGAGCAGGAATTCTACGCTGAGCGCGGCTTCCAGAACGAGCCCCAGCGCTGCAAGGCCTGCCGCGACGCCCGCAAGGCTGCTTCCCGCGGCCCCCGCGAGTATTTCACTGCCACCTGCGCTGCTTGCGGCGGCGAGGCCAAGGTGCCCTTTGAGCCCAAGTCCGATCGTCCTGTTTATTGCAGCGATTGTTTTGCTCGTATGCGCGGCGAGCAGAACTAATGGTTTGAAAGGAAAGGCCGCCCCATTAGGGGCGGCCTTTTTTTATCGTTTTACGCCATCAAATGCGGGATTGGTAAAATAGACGTTCTTCTGATCCATTTTTTCTTTGGCCAGGCGCACCGCCTCGCCGAAGCGCTGGAAGTGGACGATCTCCCGCTCCCGCAGGAAGCGGATCACGTCGCTGACGTCGGGATCGTCGCTGAGGCGCAGGATGTTGTCATAAGTGACCCGCGCTTTTTGTTCAGCTGCCATGTCCTCGGTGAGGTCGGCAATCACATCTCCCTTGACGCCGATACCGGCGGCGTTCCAGGGAGCGCCGGAGGCGGCTGTGGGGTAGATGCCGGTGGTGTGGTCCACAAAATAGGGAGCGAAGCCACCCTCTCTCAGCTGCTCCTGGGTGAGTCCCCGGGTCAGTTGATGGACGATGGCACCGATCATTTCCAGGTGGCCCAGTTCTTCGGTACCGATGTCGGTGAGCAGGCCCTTCAGTTCGGGATAGGGCATGGCGTACCGCTGGGACAGATAGCGCAGAGAGGCACCCAGCTCGCCGTCAGGTCCGCCGTACTGGCTGATGACCCAGGCGGCCAGCTTGGGGTTGGGGGTCTTGATGCGCACGGGGTATTGCAGCTTCTTCTCGTATTGGAACATTACTTGGCCCCTCCTTCGGTGTCATGCTGCCAGGGCCAGGGGCCGTCCAGCCATGCGGCCCAGCTCTCGGCATTGGCGGCGGCGCTCTGGGTCAGAGGACCATGCTTTGCTTCATAGGCTTTGCGCGCCTCCGCTTCCAGGTTGGAGTATTTGCGAAAGAGTGCAAATGCTTCCTGATCGTCCTGATGGGTGTCAAGATAAAGGCCCAGTTCCAGAAGCATAAATTCAAGGGCCTGAAGTTCCGCCATCTGGGTGCCAAGCACTTTGACGGCTTCCGCTTTGATCTGGAAAGGCAGGTTCAGGCCGGGGAACAGGGTGCCGTTTGCCAGGGCCTCCTGTTGGGTATATCGTTTAGGGTTGTTCTGCTGAAACGGCACATAGGGGACGGCCAAAGGCGCGCACTCAGGCAGTACGCCGCAGCTGTCGTCGCAGGTGCCGGGATTGTTCTGCTGGTTGTTCTCGGGATACAAGGGGTGTCCCTCCTCTTATGGATTGGGACGGGACGGGAGCCCCGTCCGTTCTATCCTATGCACAACGCGGTAAAAAGGCCCCTGCCTACTTGGGCAGGGGCCTGGAGTCAGGACAATTTTACCTTTGCAACAATGACCTTTACGGAAGCGGGTGCATCCAACGCTACCCGAGGCGCATGGAGATCCTGGGGCCAGACAATATAGAAGGTACCGGGACGGATCGTGAGCGTATCCCAGTCGGTGGTAAAAAACTGGATATCGGGGGTATACTCACTCAGCTGTGTAAGAGATGCGTCGGGCAGGGAGTAGCCCATCTTCTCGGCTCCGGACACCACATACTGGATGTCGGCATAGTCCCGGTGACATTCCAGTTTGCAGTCCGACGGGAACTTTGTGATCACGTCGAACCGGGTGGCGTATAAATTGTCGCCGTCGATGTCCACCCGCTGGCCGGGGGTCAGGCTATCTGGGTCCACCTTTGCCAGCCATTCCAGGGCCTGCTGAAACCGGTGGCCCAGACCATAGTATTGAGATGCGTTTTCAATTTTATCAATGACCAATGGGATCACCTCCACGGTTGTTGTCTCCATCTTAGCGCGGCAAGGCCAAAAAGGCAACCAGAAATTTGGACAAGCGTTCCGCTTCGTGGTACAATATCCACAGCTCTTCTATTGGGAGAGAGACCGGCATATCCTCCTTTCAGAAGGGGGAAGCGGTATGAAACGTGTGGGACGGTGGGCCTTGTTGTGGGTCCTGATGTTGTCTACAGCATATTATCTGGCGCTCTGGCCGGGACAGACGGTGCAGACTATGAACACCAGAAACCCGCGGCCTACTCTGGTTCTGGATGCCGGACATGGCGGGGAAGATGGAGGCGCGGTGTCCATTACCGGCGTTCCGGAAAGCGCCATCAATTTGGCCATTACTGAAAAGCTGGATCTTATCCTGGGGCTATGCGGACGGGCGCCCAAGGTGCTGCGTCAGGAGGATGTTTCGCTTCACGATCCGGAGGCGGACACCCTGCGGGAGAAAAAAAGCTCCGATCTGAAGAACCGGGTGGCTGCGGTGGAGGAGACGGAGCATGCCGTATTGCTGAGTATTCATCAGAACATGTTTACCAACGCAAAATACCACGGGGCCCAGGTGTTTTTTGCGCCCACACCGGGCAGTCAGGAATTTGCCGTCCACACCCAGCAGATCCTGCGGCAGTCGGTGGATCCGGCCAATGAACGGCAGGCAAAACCCATACCTGATACCGTTTACTTAATGAGTCACATCTCATGCCCTGCCATTTTGGTGGAGTGCGGTTTTTTGTCCAACCCGGAAGAGGAGGAAAAGCTGCGCTCAGACGCCTATCAGATTCAGCTTGCCGCCGCTTTGGCGGGCGCGTGGCTGCAATATGAGGAGAATTTCATCCCGTAGGGGAGAGGTTAATCTCCGCCCGCCGGAGACCCATACCACAAAAGAAGGGGAGGACCATCCACCCATGAAAGCAAAGACTATGTTTTACTGTACGGAATGCGGCAACGAACTTCCAAAATGGGCGGGGCAATGCCCTGCCTGCAAGGCGTGGAACACCATTGTGGAGCAGCCTGCCGAGACGAAACGAAGAGGCCCCGCCGCACCGGCGGCCGGGGAACGACGGGGGAGTCTCAAACCCCGGCTGATGGATGAAGTGGAGACCACCCAAGAATTGCGGTTCCAGACCGGTATGAATGAGCTGGATCGGGTGCTGGGCGGTGGCGCCGTCCAGGGTTCCCTGGTGCTGGTAGGAGGCGCGCCCGGCATTGGTAAATCCACACTCATGCTTCAGATATGTCAGAACCTGTGCCGTTTTGCCAAAGTACTCTATGTCTCCGGCGAGGAATCGGAGCGGCAGATCAAACTGCGGGCTGAGCGTCTGGGCGTCCAGGGCAGGGAACTTTATCTGCTGGCAGAGACCAACCTGGATGATGTTGTAGAGGCGGTGAATGAACTCCGGCCGGATGTACTGATCGTGGATTCCATACAGACCATGTATAATGGCGAGTTGTCTGCCGCTCCCGGCAGCATTGGCCAGGTGAAAGATTGCACAATGGCTCTGATGAATCTAGCCAAGGGCCGGGGAATCACCGTTTTTGTGATCGGCCACGTCAATAAAGAAGGTTCTATTGCCGGCCCGAAGGTGCTGGAACACATGGTGGATTGCGTCCTTTATTTTGAGGGAGAAGGGCAAAATTCCTACCGTATCCTTCGGGCGGCGAAGAATCGCTTTGGCGCCACCAACGAGATCGGCGTGTTCGAGATGGGGGATAGCGGACTGACTGAGGTTCCAAATCCATCGGAAATGCTCCTTTCCGGCCGGCCCCAGGATACCCCCGGCACCTGTGTTACCTGCGTCATGGAAGGAGTGCGTCCGGTGCTGGCGGAGGTTCAGGCTCTGCTGGCCCCCACCAGCTTCAACGTACCCCGGCGTACCTGTAACGGCTTTGACTTCAACCGGGCCAACCTGCTGCTGGCGGTGCTGGAGAAGCGGGGCGGACTGATGGTCAGTTCCTGTGACGCCTATATTAACGTCATCGGCGGCCTCAACCTGGACGAACCTGCAGCCGATCTGGCAATGGTAGTGGCGCTAGCCTCCAGCTTCCGCGACCGGCCGGTTCCCGGAGATTTGGCTGCCATCGGGGAGGTGGGTCTCACCGGTGAGCTGCGGTCGGTAAACGCCCTGAGTCAGCGGCTCAGTGAGGTACATCGTCTGGGCTTTACCAAGTGCATGGTACCGCAGCGCACTGGGGCCAAACTGGAGGTGCCCGATGGGCTCCAACTCATCAAGGTGCGCAACATCCGGGAAGCCCTGGCTTTTTTGGCATGAATTTTTTCGGATTGACCAACTCTCTCTTGCAAAAAGGGGGAAAATCGGATATACTACCGATATCCTAGAAATTTGGAGGTATTCCCTTTATGGCTCAGATCACCAAAGATACCATCATCGGCGATATCCTGGACATCGCGCCTGAGACCGCACCCATTTTCCTGTCCATCGGCATGCACTGCCTGGGCTGCCCCTCTTCCCGGGGCGAGACTGTGGAGGAAGCCTGCATGGTTCACGGCGTGGACGTGGACGAGCTGCTGGCCAAGATCAACGCCAGCGTGGGCGCTGCTCAGTAACATGGTCAAAAAAGGAGCGGTCAAACCGCTCCTTTTTTCGTAGGAGGTGACGTCATGCGACTGATGGAACTGACGCCCCGGCTGCGTTCGGTGGCCGATCTGGTACCCAAGGGAGCAAAATTTGCCGATGTTGGTACCGATCATGCCTATCTGCCGGTATGGCTGCTCCAAAGAGGCATCATCGACCATGCACTGGCGTGCGATCTGCGGCGGGGACCTCTGGAGCGGGCCAGGGCTACGGCGGAGAAGTACAGTCTGACAGAACATATGGACTTTCGGCTGTGCGATGGCCTTGCGGGGGTGCGCCCCGGAGAGGCAGACACCATCGCCATTGCCGGTATGGGTGGCGAGACCATCGCCGCAATCCTGTCCGCTGCTTCCTGGGTGTGGCGTGAGGGCAGCCTGCTGCTGCTCCAGCCCATGAGCGCCCAGCCCCAGCTGCGGCTGTGGCTCCAGCAACACGGCTACACCATTGCCCGGGAAATCCTGACCCGGGAAGGGGATACCATTTATACCACCTTCCAGGTACAGTCCGGACCCATGCCGGAGCTGACCGCCGGTGAGCTGTGGGCGGGCCGGCAGAGCAGGGGGGAGGCCGCCCCTCTGCGGAGCGAATACTTAAACCGGCTGATCGACCAGACCGGACGGGCGGTGGAGGGGCTGCGACGTTCCACCCGGAGCGCCGACGCCGGGCGTCTGGAGGACATGGAGCGGGCCCACCGGGGCCTGCTGGAACTGCGAGAGGAGTGGCTGTCATGGCAACAGTAAGAGAGATCTATCAGTACCTGGATGGGCTGGCCCCCTTTTCCCTCCAGATGGACTTTGACAACGCGGGCTTCCTGGTGGGCCGGGGGGATCGGACCGTGGACAAAATCCTGGTGAGTCTGGATATTACGGAGGAAGTGGTGTCCGAAGCGGTAGAGCTGGGCTGTCAGCTCATCGTATCTCACCATCCGGTGATCTTTTTCCCCGCCAAGTCAGTGACCGACACCACCCCCGACGGGCGTATTCTGCTCTCCCTGGTGGAGTATAACATCGCCGCCATTTGCGCCCACACCAACCTGGATGCGGTGAGCGGCGGGGTTAACGACGCTTTGGCCCAGAGGCTGGGACTGACCAACATCGAACAGCTCAAGCAGGACGGAGTGGATTCCTCCGGGCGGCCCTACGGCATCGGTCGGGTGGGCAACACCGCCGGGGTACCCATGTATGTCCCTGCCTTTGCTGCCTTCGTAAAAGAAGTGTTGGGTGCAAACGGAGTGCGGTTTGTGGATGCCCGCCGCCCGGTGCGCCGGGTAGCCGTGGGGGGCGGAGCCTGTTCGGATATGATGAAGGATGCCATTGCCCTGGGCTGCGACACCTTTGTGACCGCCGATGTGAAGTATAACGGATTTTTGGACGCCAAAGCCCTGGGACTGAACCTCATCGACGCGGGCCATTATCCCACCGAGCAGGTGGTGGTACCGGTGCTGGCCAAATGGCTGGCCGATGGATTGCCCAAAGTGGAGGTATACACCACTCAGCGCCATAAAGAGGTCTTTTCTTACCTGTGAGGGGTTGTCAAGCAGCTGAAAAAGTGATAAACTATTTGCGCTGATTTTCGACGAGAAGGGAACGAGTACCAATGTCAGGACATTCCAAGTGGCATAATATTCAGAAGACCAAGGGCGCGGCCGACGCCAAGCGCTCCCAGATCTTCACCAAGATCGCCCGCGAGATGATCGTGGCCGTCAAGACCGGCGGCAGCGGCGACCCCAACAACAACTCCCGCCTGGCCACCGTTATCGCCAAGGCCAAGGCGGCCAATATGCCCAACGACAACAT
>NZ_CALWOJ010000103.1 GCF_944383115.1 uncultured Flavonifractor sp.
CCCAGGCCCCACAGGGTCTCGTTGAGGACCACCGGGCCGGAATAGCGGAAGAACTTCTGGATCAGGGGGCGTCCTGGCCGGAACATGAGGGTGGGCTTGAGCCGGAACCGCTTGTTGGTGAGGGCATAGGTCATGGTGATGCCGAACTCCAGGATACGGGAGAGCAGGGTGGCAAAGGCCGCGCCCTCCACCCCCAGAGCGGGGGCGCCCAGGTTGCCGAAGATGAACACCCAGTTGAGGAAGGTGTTGGTGGCCATGGAGGTGGCAAAGACGATCATGCCCAGCTTGGGGTTCTCCATAGAGCGGTGGGCGCCCACATACACGCCGGTAAGGCTGTTAAAGAGGTAGGAGGGGCCTACGATGCGGGCGTAGCTGGCGGCCAGAGGGATCAGCTCTTCATTATCGGTGAGCAGCCCCATGAGTTGGGTGGGGAAAAAGCACATGACAATGGCAAACAGAGCGGCAATGGCTCCCGCCACATAACAGCCGATACCCATGACCCGGTTGATGGTGTCGGTATCTTTCTTGCCCCAGAACTGGCTGATGAGGACTGAGGAGCCGCTTTGCAGCCCGAAGATCACCAGCTGGATCACAAATACAGGCAGGTTGGCCTGGGACACGGCGGCCAGAGGGGCCTCTCCCAGGCTGCCTACCATAAAAGTATCCACCAGACCCAGCAGGGTGGTACACAGATTTTGCAGCAGGATGGGCAGGGCCAACGCGATCACATTGCGGTAAAAGACCCTGCCTCGGTTCATGTAGGCAAACAATTCCTCACCTCATTGCAATCCGAGTCTGTGTGATCTCCGTGAGGGCGGCGGCCAGAGCGTCGGCCTCCTCACAGGTGCTGTCGGGAGAGAAGGAGATGCGCAGCACCCCCATCAGGGTGCGCTTGGGCAGCCCCAGAGCCGCAAAAACGTGGCTGGGCTTGCCCTTGTGGCAGGCCGAGCCCGAGGAGACGTAGATCCCCCGGTCAGACAGGTCCCGCACCAGCATCTCGCTGGGATAGCCGGGCAGAGAAATGGCACAGATGTGGGGAGCGTCGCCGGGGCTGACCACCTCCAGGCCGGGAACAGAGGAGAGGACCTCCAGGGCATGGGACTTTACAGCAGCGATGCGAGCGGGCGCACCGCTGTCCCATGCTTCGCAGGCGGCAGCCAGGGCCGCCAGCTGGGCGGTGGGCTCGGTGCCGGAACGCAGGCCGTTCTCCTGCCCGCCCCCCAGCAGCAGGGGTTTTAGCTCCAGGCCCTTGCGGATGTACTGGACCCCGATGCCTTTGGGAGCGCGGATCTTGTGACCGCTGATGGTGAGCAGGTCCACCCCCAGTTCCTTGGGGGTGAAGGGGACCTTCAAAAAGGCCTGCACCGCGTCACAGTGGAGCAGGGCGGGGCAGTGGGCGGATTTGATAGCCCGGGCCGCCTCCGCTACCGGCAGAAGGGTACCCAGCTCATTGTTTACCAGCATCATGGACACCAGCACCGTGTCGGGCCGCAGAGCGTCGGTCAGCGCCTGGGCGGATATATGGCCGGACTTGTCCGGTTTCAGATAGGTGACTTCATAGCCCCGGGCGGCCAGGGCGCGGATGGGCTCCAGCACGGCGGAGTGTTCAATGGCGGTGGTGATGATATGCTTTCCCGTTCGCCTGCCGTATTCCGCGGCGGCCCGGATGGCCCAGTTGTCCCCTTCGGTACCGCAGGAGGTGAAAATAAGTTCCTCCGGCAGACAGCCCAGCCTGTCCGCTACCACGGCACGGTACTCCTTTACTTTGGCGGCGGCGGCCTGACCGATGGCGTAGCCGGAGGAGGGGTTGCCGTAACCCTCTGTCATGGCCTCATAGGCGGCCCGGGCCGCTTCCGGACATACCGGGGTGGTTGCTGCGTTATCCAGATAGATGGGCATGGACAGTCACCTCAGACAAAAAAAGTGCGGTTTCGCAATTCTTCATTGTACCCTTCTACAGAGGGAAAGTCAAGGCGGCAGAATTGTGGAAAACAGACGTGACAGTTTATCCCATACCGCTTGACAAGGAGGGAAGAGGATAATATACTGTGACCTGCTAGGAAATAATTTTTGACAATAAGAAAGGAAGAAACCGCCATGAGTGCCATCAAGCTGCGTGAAAACCTGTGGTCCGTGGGTGTCCTTAACCCGTCCCTGCGGGTCTTTGACATCGTCATGGAATCCAAATACGGTACCTCCTACAACGCCTACCTGCTGACGGGGGAGAAGAACGTCCTGATCGAGACGGTACATACCGACTATTTTGACGAATATCTGGACAACATCCGCCAGGTCATTCCTGTGGAGGATGTGGATTACCTGATCATGAACCACAACGAGCCCGACCACTCGGGCAGCGTGGCCAAGCTGATGGCGGTCTGCCCCAAACTGGAGATCATTGCCACCAAGGCGGGCAAGAAGCACCTGCAGGACATCACCAACCTGGATCTGCCCTGCCGTACCGTGGCCGCCGGAGACACCCTGGACCTGGGGGACCGAGTGCTGGAGTTCATCCCCTCTCCCATGCTCCACTGGGCCGACTCCATGTTTACCTGGGATAAGAAGGGCAAGACCCTCTTCACCTGCGATTTCCTGGGCTGCCACTTCTGTGAGCCCACCATGCTGGACAAGAACATCCACGCCAAGGAGGCCTATGAGGGCGAGTTTGCCTACTATTATGCCGGTATCTTCGGCCCCTTCAAGCCCAGCGTACTCTCCGGCCTGGACAAGATGCCTGCCGACGTGGAACTGGTGTGTCCCAGCCACGGCCCCTGCCTGACCGAGACCATTGACAAAGCCAAGGAGCTTTACCGCACCTGGAGTACCCCCGCTCCCAAGAAGCAGCGCACCGCCTTCGTGGTGTACGCCTCTGCCTACGGCTGCACCCGCACTCTGGCGGAAGCTGCCGCCAAGGCTCTGGAGGGTGAGGGGTACGCCGTTACCACTGCCGACGTCACCGTGGTGCCCTATGCCGAGTGTGTGAAGCTGGCCCATGAGGCCGACGTGCTGCTGGTGGGTTCCCCCACCATCAACCGTGCCGCTCCCAAGGCGGTGTGGGATGTACTTACCTCCATTGACCCCATCAACCTGAAGGGGAAGGCCGCCGGCGCCTTCGGTGCCTATGGCTGGAGCGGTGAGGCCGCCCCCATGCTCCACACCTTCCTGAAGGGCCTGCGCTACGCCGCCCCCGAGGCTCCCTTCCGGATTCTCTTCACCCCCACCCAGGCCGATCTGGACGCCATGGCCGACTATGCCCGCAGCGTGGCCGCCCTTTGCACCGTGCCGGTGGACGCCCCCAAGACCGAGGGCGGCAAGTGGGTGTGCGCCCTGTGCGGCTACATCTATGATCCCGCCGAGGGTGATCCCGCCCACGGCGTGGCCCCCGGCACCCCCTGGGAGCAGGTGCCCTCCTCCTGGTCCTGCCCCCTGTGCGGCGTGGACAAGGAGATGTTCAAGAAGGTCGACTAAATTTTCAAATAAAAAACGCAGGCTGCGCAATGCGCAGCCTGCGTTTTTCGTTTGGCCGTCACGCTGGGACAAGGGCGGCGAGGGAGGCGATCAGCTCCTGTACCACATTGTTGGAGATTGCATAATAGGCGTAGCTTTTGGTGCTGTGGCCGGAGTAGCCGTCATAGAAGGCGGCCTTGCCCTCCGACCAGAGGGAAAGCTCGTAGAACTCCCCAAAGTGAATCACCAGATCGGCGTCCTCCGCCTGAAATGCGGAGGTGGAGGTCCACTGGTCGGTGTGGAGCAGCTGGTCCAAACCGGAATTGGGCGGCACCTGATAGGCGGTATCCTGCCAGTAGATGGTGGCCCCGGCGTCCAGCTGGGCCTGGGCGCTCTGGGGGGTAAGGGACGGATTGTCCTTGCGCATGAACTGGGGAGGACCGAACAGGCTGCACCACAGCCAGAACATGGCGGCCCCCAGCAGGACCAGAGAAATCAATGTGGCGATCAGGGCGATGAGCGTCCTGCGTTTCAGGGTGCGGGCGTAATCTTCCGCCATGGTACATCCCTCCTTTGGCTCCAGTATATCAGTGAAGCAGGCGGGATGGGTAACAGGGCGGTTACACAAATCTGACGATTTTCGGTCAAAAGGAGAAAAAAGTCCTTTAGTTTAAATCTTCCGGCGTATGGTGGGCCGGGGCGTCGTTGAAAAGACGATAGTAGGGGATCTCATCCTGGTGCTTCGGGTCAATGGCGGGGACGTAGGCGATTCCCACGCCCATAAAGGGGCTGGGATCCACCCCGTCGTGCATCCAGTCGGCAATGACCTCATCCCAGTAGTCCTGGGTAAAGAGAATACGGTATACGGGCTGGATATAGGGGTAGGCGGAAAAGTCGTATTCAATGGTGACCTGGAGGATCTCCGCCTGGTCGGGGTGGGCGGTGCAGTGGCTGCCCCAGTAGTCCCCGGAGCGGAAGCTGGCCAAAGCGTCCGACTCCGAGCGGAGGGGGTAAGTGCCTTTGACTGACGGATAGGTGTTCTGGCTGACTATGCCCTCCTGGGCGGAGAAACGGCGGAAGGTGTAGTTGTAGAGCTGCTCGCTCAGGGGTTGGGTGGGATCATCCACGAAAAAGGTCTGAAGGGAAGTATATCGCTCCCCGGCAAAGGTATAGCTCTCCAGCTGCTCTTGGGCCAGTGTGGCACGGGAGACGGCGGTCAGCTTGTGGGTCAGGCGGGCTTCAAACTCCTCCTGCCGGGCGGGATCAAACAGAACGGTTTGTGTCCCCAAACCATCCAGCCGGATCTGGGAGCCGTCGGCACACTGGGCCGTCAGAGTGGGCGGACGGGGGATGTGGTAGTCCTTAAGAGAGTCCCACTGATAGTCGGTGATGGTCAGTCCATACTCCAGAGCCAGGGCGTCGGCCAGGGTGCGCTGAAGGGTATCGTCTGTCAGGGACGGTTCCTCATAGACCTTCAGCTCGGTCAGTTCGTCCAGCCGCCCGGCGGTGGGATTTTTGCCCATGAGCTGGCTGGGGTCGGTGACGATGGAAAAACTCTCATTCCACGCCTGGGGGGCGGAAGGAGTGGGGGTGACCACCGGCTCCGGGGTGCGGGCAACGCCGGGGCCGTCGGGGTCTGCTCCCATCCGACCGGACAGCCACACCCCGCCGGTGACCGCCAGGGCCAGGGCCGCCGCCGTGGCGGCGATGGCCAGGGGCTTGGGGGAGGGCCGCTTTTGTCCCTGGGCCTGCTTCATGGCAGCCAGGGTGCGCGCCTGCCAGGCGGGGGAGGGGGTCATGCCGCCCAGGGTGCTGCGGTAACGCTCTTCATTGTTCATGCCCATTCCTCCTTCAGCGCGTCTTTCAGCTTTTCACGGGCCCGGCTTAAACGGGAGAGTACCGTGTTCCGGGGACAGCCCAGCAGCTGGGCGATTTCGGCGGCGGTATAGCCCTCAATGTAGTGGAGGTATACCGGCCAGCGGTACTTGGAGGGCAAGGCGGCCACCGCCTCCCAGGTGCCGCCCTCCTCCGGCGGAGGGGCGGCCTGCCGGGCGTCCTCCAGAGGAACGGTGCGCCTGTGCCAGGCAGACCGCCCCCAGCTCTTGCAGCGGTTGGCGGTGGCCCGGATGAGCCAGGCTTTCAGATGGGTCTCGTCGGCAAAGCGGGGATTGCTCTGGATGAGGCTTACAAAGACCTCCTGGGCCACGTCCTCTCCGTCAGCCACGCTGCCGGTACCCTGGATGGCCATGCGGTAGACCAGCGGGCCGTAGCGGTCCAGGATCTCCTCACAGGAGAGGGGACTGCCGTTGAGGCTGGGCATCGCGTTCACTCCCTTCTTGTCCTTCTGTCCAGAAAGCGCGGCGGCGGGCCGAATGATTGCATCCGGGTAAAAAAAGCGGGCGGCCATTTGGCCGCCCGCGGAATCGCAGGTAGTTTACTTGATCTCCCGGACGGGGACGTTCCAGATATCCCTGGCGTAGTCCCGGATGGACCGGTCGGCGGCAAAGATGCCGGAACGGGCGATGTTCATGAGAGACATCTTGTTCCACCGCTTGGGGTCCTGGTAGGCCTGACCGGCCCGGGCATGGGCGTCCCGGTAGCTCTCGAAGTCGGCCAGCAGCAGGTACTCGTCAGCGGGGCCGCCGTCGCCGAAGAGCAGCCGACGGGCGATGTCGTCGTAGTTGATGCCGTCGCCGAAGCCCAGGTTGAGCTGCTCCACCACAGACCGCAGGTCGGAGTTGTGGATATAGTACTCATAGGACTTGTAGCCGTTGTGCTTCAGCTCGGCCACCTCATGGGCTTTCAGGCCGAAGAGGAAGATGTTCTCGTCGCCCAGCACCTGGTGCATCTCCACGTTGGCGCCGTCCAGGGTGCCGATGGTCACCGCGCCGTTGATCATGAACTTCATGTTGCCGGTGCCGCTGGCCTCCTTGCCGGCGGTGGAGATCTGCTCGGAGAGTTCGGAGGCGGGCATCAGCTTCTCGGCCAGGCTCACCCGGTAGTTCTCCAGGAAGACCACCTGGAGCCGGTCCTTGCAGATGGGGTCCTTGGCGATCATGTCGGCCACGGA
>NZ_CALWOJ010000104.1 GCF_944383115.1 uncultured Flavonifractor sp.
ACCACCGTCAGGTCGGCGCAGGCGGCCTGGGCCTGGCTGAGGGATGCCTGGGCGCTGTCCACCGACAGCTGGGCCTGAACGATCTGATCCTCCAGTGCGTCGGAGTCAATGGTGTACAGCGTCTGGCCCGCCGTCACGCTGTCCCCCTCCTGGAAGGTACACTCCGTTACGGTGCCGCTGACGGTGGGGACGATGGTGTAGTTGTCGGCGTAGGTCACGGTGCCGGTATCCTCCACCCGGTACTCCACCGGGCCGGTATCGGGCTGGACGGTGCGGTACTCGTCCTGGTCGGAACCTGAGCAGCCGCTCAACAAAAACAGACCCAAAGCGGCCGAAAAGGCCGCGCCCCGCCGCCAATACACAGCTTTCATAAAAGATACACCCCCGTGTGCTATTCCACGCTCTTCAGCGCGCCCAACATATCGATCTCCCGCATTTTCCGCCCGATGATCACATTGACGCCCAGCGCGAACACCATCGTTACAGCGCAGGACAGGCCGATGGCCCCAGGCGTGATGACCACCTCCAGAGGCATGGCGGTGACAGACAGGATCAGGAACCGGTCCAGAGCGATCCCCAGCGGGATGCCGCACAGGATGCCGGCCCCGGCGAAGATCAGGTTTTCACTCAGCTGTAATTTTTTGATCTCCTTTTCATAGAACCCCAGTACCATCAGTGTGGCCAGACTGCGGATCTGTTCGTAAAAGCTCATGATGCCAAGGTTGTAAATGACAATGCAGGCCAGCCCGCCGCCAAACAGAATCAGGATGTACACTACCATAGAGGTATTGGTCATCTTCTCCACCGCGGCGGCGGTTACTGCCTGACGGGTCTGCCAGCCATCCACAAAATCATAGCGGTCAAGCTCCCCTTCCAGCGCGGCGGCGTCGGTGGTGGTAAGATAGGCGGTGGTGGGTGTGTAGGGCTTGCCCAGCTCCCGCCACAGGCTGCGGCTGATATAGGCGCCGCTGACACAGCGGTTGACCTCTGAAACTCTTAACGTATAGTAATGGTTATCCCCTGTAAAACGCAAGGTAATAACGTCCCCCGCCTTCACGCCCAACTCGTCGGCCAGCAGCTTCTCCAGCACCACCCCGTCCTCCGGCAGGGTGAGAGAGCCGGTGGCGTAGGGATCATACAGATGGAGGGAGACGGTATCCTCCGTGACCGTCAGGGTGGAGGTAGCCAGGTGATCGTCGGTATACATCCAGCAGGCGGTGGTCATTTCCAGCTCCGCCCCGGTGACACTGGGGGCGGTGGTCAGCCGGCTGTACTGAGCCTCGGTAACAGAGGTATTCAAGCTGGCCATCACGTCATACTTGTTCTGGTTATGGGCCAGGGCATTGGAATAGGTGTCCATGGAATCCTTGATGGCGAAGGCCATAAACACCAACGCCATACAAAAGGCGATGCCCACGACGCAGGTGATCATCCGCACCTTGTTGCGGAAGGTGTTGCGGATGACGTATTTGGTATTGAAGCCCAGTCGCCGCCACAGAGGCCCGATCCGCTCCAGCAACACGGTCTTGGCGTTTTTGGGCGGCTTGGGACGCATACACTGGGCGGGACTCTCCTTCAGCAGGGAGCGGGCCACCAGCCAGGCGCTGCCCAGGCAGCACAGGGCGGTGAGACCTGCCGCCTGGCCCCAGGCGGAAAAGTCGTGGGCGATGGTGTACGGGGGCAAGTCACAGCCGGTGGCAATGGTCCACACAATGAGGGCGGAGACATATTTGCCCAGCAGCGCGCCGATGGGAAACCCTACGATCACCACCAGCAGGGCATGGAGCAGATAGTAGATCAAAATCGTGTGGTCGTTATAGCCCAAAGCCTTGAAGGTGCCGATGTCCATACGGGCATTTTCAATGAGCCGGTTCATGGTACTCACCATCATCAGCACCGCGCACAGGAAGAACAGGGTGGGGAAGAAGGTGAGGATGGGGGTCAGGTTATTTTTCCCCTCCATGAGGGAGTAGGCGGGCTGGTTGTCCTTCAGGGCCAGAATGTTGACCACCTTGTTGCCCAGCGCGTCGTCAATGGATTCCCGGATGGCAGAAGGGGGGACGCCATCGGCGGTGGTGATGCAGATCTGGGTATATTGGTTGGCTCCCATTACACTGCTCAGGACCTCCTCGTCCACATAGGCAAAGGCGAAGCGGGACAGGTCGGGGGAGGGATTGGTGGCGTTGATATTATAGAGACACTCCGGGTCCTTGCCCACGCCGCAGATCTGGAGGCGCAGGTGGACCCCCAAACCGGTGAGGGTGATTTCGTACCAATCCCCCACCTCCAGACCGTGGGCGGCGGCGTACTCGTCGCTGAGAAAGATCTCCCGGCTGTTCTGGGGCAGGGAACCCTCCACGATATAGGGGGTATTGATGGAGAAGTCGGGTACGCCGTAGAGCGTGAGGGTCAGATCGCTGTCATGGCGGTCCTCCGCGTCCAGCGTCACCCGGGGCTGAACGCCGGTGATCCCCTCCACGGCGGACAGGGCCCGGCAGTCGCTGCGGTCCAGATTCACGCCGGTGATCCAGTAGTCGGCCACGTTCTGGGCGTCGTAGTAATCCCCCATGATCCGGTCCACATTGTAGATAATCCCGCTGAGACCGGTATACACCACCACGGCGATCATGGTGATGACGCTCACCGAGATCAGCCGTGAGGCGGTGCGCCGCAGGTCGCGGAAGAAGTTTTTCCAGATCATGTTACCACTCCAGCTCCTGTACGGGCACCGGGTTGGGGTTTTCCTCAAAGGATTCGATCTTGCCGCTCTTCATGCGGATCAATACATCGGCGGTAGGGGCCAGGGCTCCGTTGTGGGTGACCACCACCACCGTCTTTTTGCTCTGCTTGCAGAGATCGTACAGCAGGGCCAGGATGGCCTTGCCCGTCACATAGTCCAAAGCGCCGGTGGGCTCGTCGCACAGCAGCACGTCGGGATTTTTGGCCAGAGCCCGGGCGATGGCCCCCCGCTGCTGCTCGCCGCCGGAACACTGGGCGGGGAAATTCCGCCGCCGCTCGTCCAGCCCCACCATCCGCAGAACCTCCCGGGTGTCCAGGGGATTGGGGCAGATCTGGCTGGCCAGTTCCACGTTCTCTTCCACCGTCAGGTTGGGCATCAGGTTGTAGAACTGAAAGACAAAGCCGATGCTCTCCCGGCGGTATTGGGTGAGCTGGCGCTTGTTAAAGCCGGAGATCTCCTTCTCGTTGACAAAGACTTTGCCGGCGGTGGGGGAGTCCATGCCGCCCAG
Organism: uncultured Flavonifractor sp.; assembly: GCF_944383115.1. Classification (GTDB taxonomy): domain Bacteria; phylum Bacillota; class Clostridia; order Oscillospirales; family Oscillospiraceae; genus Flavonifractor. The sequence continues at coordinate 3,249 of NZ_CALWOJ010000104.1, forward strand.
AATGTTGAGTACGGTGGACTTGCCGGCGCCGCTGGCCCCCAGGATGATGGTGTACTTGCCCTCGGGAATGGTAAAGCTGATGTCGTCCACGGCCTTGATCACCGTTTTGCCCATGCTATATTCCCGGGATACATGTTCCAGCCGGACCCCCGCCATAGGAGCGACACCTCCCCAAAAATTGGTGAAAAAGTACGGAATACGATGGAATTTCAAAAATTATTTGTGGGATTATGTCATATTATAACACGCCGTACCCACTTTCTCAATCCCTGGGGAGTGGCCGGATAAAAAAATCTGCGGACCGGATTCCGGTCCGCAGGAAAAATTATGTAAATTGATAAACGCCGTCGGCGCAGGGGGTAAATCCCGCCTGGAAAAAGGCGGCGCAGGCTTTGGCCATATAGGCCGGGTCCTTGCTGCCGGCAGTCTCTACGGCAGAGTGCATGGCCAGCTGGGCCATGCCGATATCCACCATAGGGATGCTGACGGCCTGGCTGAGCAGATTGCCCAGGGTAGAGCCGCCGGGTTCATCGGCCCGGTTGGCGAAGATCTGCGCCGGCACCCCGGCCTGCTGACAGACCGCCTTGAATAGTCCGGTGGTGAGGCCGGTGGTGGTGTACTTCTGGTTGGCGGACAGTTTGATCACCACGCCGCCGTTGGGGTAGACCTTGTTGGCCGGGTCGGCCTTTTCAGTGAAGTTGGGGTGGACGGCATGGCCGTTGTCGGCGCTGAGGAGCATACTGCCGGCCAGGGCCTGCCGCATCTGCTGGTCGTCCAGTTTCAGCACATGGGCGATACGGGAGAGTACGTCGGGCAGGAAGGAGCTGAGGGCCCCCTGACGGGTGCCGCTGCCCACTTCCTCGTTGTCAAAGAGACAGTAGACCTGGCCCAGCTGGTCCTGGGACGCGGCGGTGAGCAGGCCCTCCAGGGTGGCGTAGGCGCAGCCCAGATCGTCGATGCGGGGGGCCTGGAACAGCTCTCCGGCGGGGCCCAGCACCACCGGCTGCTGCCGGGGGCAGAGGGTGAGGTCGGCGGACAGAATATCCTCGGCAGTCACGTTCAGCTCCTGGGCCACCAGCTGAGTGAGGGAGGGGCTGCCCGCCAGGCCGTACAGGGGCTGCATATCCTTCTGGGCGTTGTAGTCGTGGCCACGGTTCACGTCCCGCTGCTGATGGATGGCCAGGCTGGGGATGGTGAGCAGATCCTGATCCAGATAGACCAGGCGGCCCTCTACGCCCTGGGCGGTTCTGACAATGGCCCGGCCGGCCACAGTGAGGGGACGGTCCAGCCAGGAGGCGCAGTTCATACCGCCGTAGCCCTCGGCGGACAGACGGAGGTAGCGCTTGTCCCCTTCCAACACGTCGCCCTTGATATAAAAGGTGGGGGAGTCGCTGTGGGCGGCGGTCATCCGCCAGCCGGAGGGGGCGGTTTTGGGCAGCCGGAAGGCGATGAGGCTGCTCTGGTTGCGGGTGGTGTAGTAGCCCTTGCCCCACTCCAGGGTCCAGGACGCGCACTCCTCCAGCCGGGCAAAGCCCGCCCCCTCCAGCAGGGCGGCGGCGCTGGCGACGGCATGGTAAGGGCTGGGGCTGCGGGAGATAAAGTCCATCAGTTGGTGCAGTGTGTCCATGTTTGATAACCTCCTGGGCAAGACATCCGAAAAAGCCGCGGACGCATTAACGTCCGCGGCGGAATGGTACGGGTAGTGGGGGTCGAACCCACACGCCTTGCGGCACAGGAACCTAAATCCTGCACGTCTGCCAATTCCGTCATACCCGCCTGTCGTGTCCATTAGTTTAGCATCCGTGGAGGGAAATGTCAATTGCGAGAGGGGGTTGCGGGCTGGACGGGAAGGCATTATAATGAGATGGCATATGCAGGCCAAAGGAGGAACCATACCATGGAAATTGCACCCCGGATTGCTGCCATACAGGATATTTCAGGCTTTGGCCGCTGCTCCATGACGGTGGTACTACCCGTATTGTCCGCTATGGGCAGCCAGTGTTGCCCCCTGCTCACCGCCAGCCTCTCTGCCCATACCGCCTTCCCGCCCAGCGATAAAGCCACCTTTCTGGACCTGACCGGCCAGATGGAGGGGACCACGGCCCATTGGGCGGAGCTGGGCGTGACCTTTGACGCCATCTACAGTGGTTTCCTGGGATCGGCAGACCAGATCCGGATCATTGAGAGATTCTATCAGCAGTTCCGGGGAGAACACACCCGGGTGCTGGTGGACCCGGTGATGGGAGACCACGGAAAGCCCTACCGCACCTGTACCCCAGACCTGTGCGCTCAAATGCGTCAGCTGGCTGACCAGGCCGACTGCATCACCCCCAACTGGACCGAGGCCGCCCTGCTGTTGGATGAGGACTATGGGGACAGGCCCACCGACAGGGAGGGCATCCGTAATTGGCTGGAACGGCTGAGTTTGAAAGGAAAGCGGTCGGTGGTGCTGACTGGTGTGGGCCTGGAAGAGGGGCAGATCGGGGCCGGGTATTTTGACCGCATGACTGGACAGACCGGTTTTGCCATGGCCCACCAGGAGCCCGCCCACTTCCCTGGTACCGGCGATCTCTTTGCCAGCGTGCTGTTGGGGGCGCTGATGCGGGGGGACGAGCTGCCCGGGTCTGTGCAGCAGGCGGTGGATTTTGTTCAGCGGTGCGTGGCCCATACCCTGGCGGCGGGTACCTCGCCTCTGGAAGGGGTCCAGTTTGAGCCCCTGCTGAAGGAACTGGTGTAAACGCCGCCTAACATCAGAGAGACAAAGATAAAAAAGGGACGCTGCTAATGCAGCGTCCCTTTTTTGGATTCAAGTAACTTACTTGTGGTCCACGGAATACATATGAGCGATGAGGTCCAGGACCTTGTTGGAGTAACCCCACTCGTTGTCGTACCAGGACACGACCTTCACGAAGGTGTCGGTCAGAGCGATACCGGCGCCGGCGTCGAAGATGGAGGTGCGGGCGTCGCCCAGGAAGTCGGAGGAAACAACGGCGTCCTCGGTGTAGCCCAGGATGCCCTTCAGCTCGCCCTCGGAGGCGGCCTTCATGGCGGCGCAGATCTCGTCGTACTTGGCGGGCTTGGCCAGGTTGACAGTCAGGTCAACCACGGACACGTCCAGGGTGGGAACACGCATGGACATACCGGTCAGCTTGCCGTTCAGCTCGGGGATGACCTTGCCCACGGCCTTGGCGGCGCCGGTGGAGGAGGGGATGATGTTGCCGGCAGCAGCGCGGCCACCACGCCAGTC
>NZ_CALWOJ010000105.1 GCF_944383115.1 uncultured Flavonifractor sp.
TGGTCTCCTGCCTGGCCTGCGACCTGTCCGCCAAGTACCACATCAACGTCAACTCCATCTGCCCCACCGTGTTCCGCAGCGACCTGACCGAGTGGATGTTCGACCCCGAGTCCGCCGTGTACAAGAACTTCCTCAACCGCGAGCCCATCGGCCGCCTGGGCGAGCCCGACGACTTCGTTGGCTACGCTCTGTTCCTGTCCTCTGACGCCTCCAACTTCATCACCGGCAGCAACTGCGACTGCTCCGGCGGTTACCTGGTGGTGTAATTTCCGTTTGACGGAAAGGACGGCATAACGCAATGAAGAACATCAAGAATATCCTGATCTGCGGCGCAGGCATGATGGGCAAGAACATCGGCTTCGTGTTCGCTTCCAACCCCGACTTCCAGGTAGGTATGTACGACCTGTACCCCACCGACGTGGAGGCCGGTATCCGCACCAACACCAAGCAGCTGGTGGACAAGGGTGTCATCACCGAGGCCGAGCTTTCTGACCGGCTCTCCCGCATCTCCTTCACCACCGACATGGACAGCGACATCGTCAAGAACGCCGACTTCGTCATCGAGGCCGTGTTCGAGGACATGAAGATCAAGCGTGAGACCTTCGCCAAGCTGGAGGAGCGCTGCGCAGAGGACACCATCTTCTGCACCAACTCCTCCGTCATGAGCCCCAGCGAGATCTCCGCCGAGCTCAAGCACCGTGAGCGTTTCGTGGGCACCCACTTCTGGAACCCCGGCCACCTGATCCCCCTGGTGGAGGTGGTCAAGTCCGACGCTTCCTCCGACGAGACCGCTCAGACCGTCATGGAGGTGCTGCGCTCCGTGGGCAAGAAGCCCGTGCTGTGCAAGAAGGACGTGCCCGGCTTCATCGCCAACCGGATGCAGCACGCCCTGTGGCGTGAGGCCATCTCCATCGTGGAGCACGGCATCGCCGACGCCGCCACCGTGGACGAGGCGGTGCGCTACTCCTTCGGCCTGCGGCTGCCCCAGCTGGGCCCCATGGAGAACGCCGACATGGTGGGCACCGACCTGACCTACAACATCCACGACTACATCCTCCAGGATCTGGAGGATTCCCACAAGCCCTCTCCCCTGCTCAAGCAGCTGCGGGATGAAGGCAAGATCGGCTTCAAGACCGGCGAGGGCTTCCAGAAGTGGACCCCCGAGCAGGTGGCCAAGGCCAACGCCGACCTGAACGAGTACCTGATCCGGATGCTGTACGGCAAGTAAGACATCCGGCCTATCCACAAGCATTTGTATATTATTTAAGGAGGCACCTGTTATGGGTAAAGTTTATGTTGATCTGACCCACCCCTTCAGCGCTGAGATCCCCCGCTGGCCCTACTTTGACAAGCCCGAGATCACCAACGCCCACACCATGGCCAAGGGCGGTGTTCTGACTTCCAAGATCACCTGCACCATGCACACCGGCACTCACTGCGACGCTCCCCGTCACGTCATGGAGTACGAGTTTGACGGCCGCCGCGCCCGTTACACCCACGAGATGCCCATCGACGCCTACACCGGCGAGGCTGTTGTGCTGAAGCTGGACGTGGAGCCCTGGACTCTGATCACCGACAAGCACCTGGACGAGGCCTGCAAGAAGTGGGGCGTTGATCCCGCCTCCCTGAAGGGCAAGGTTCTGTGCCTGAACACCGGTATGCACCGCCTGTTCGACGACTCCAAGGCCTACTATCACTATGCCATCGGCACCGGCATCGACGCCGGCAAGTGGTTCGTGAAGCACGGCGTGAAGTGTGTGGCCATGGACGGCCAGGCTCTGGATCACCCCCTGCACACCGCCATGGGCAACAACGGCATGACCCGCATGAACCTGCTGGGCGCCACCGGCAAGCCCATCACCGAGGAGTACAAGGAGCTGTTCGGCGAGGAGGCCTATGCCGAGTTCGATAAGTTCGAGTACATCCGCATCCACGGCCAGGCCGCTTACGACGAGAAGTTCGGCGAGCTGGAGAACCTGGGCGTTTGGGGCACCTGGGAGCCCTGCCACAAGGAGATGCTGGGTCACGGCATCGTGGGCGTAGAGAACCTGGGCGGCGATCTGGACAAGATCAAGCCCGGCACCGTGTTCCAGTTCTTCTGCTTCCCCCTGCGTTGGTACATGGGCGACGGCGCCATGTCCCGCTGCGTGGCTTACATCGACGAGGAGAACATCGATCCCTCCGTGCCCGACCGCACCTACAAGTACGGCGGCACCGGCTACGCCGACGAGGACGGCCACGGCGCCAGCGGCCTGGAGTACATGCAGAAGCTGTTCAACCGCAATAAGTAATCCCTGTTTTACTTGCTTTTCCTAATTCCCTTCCATTCCATGCCATGCGTAAAGCGGCGGGCGGTCGCCCGCCGCTTTACGCGGTATACCTGATTCAGAAAGGACTTTGAACCATCATGGCTGATCTGAAGAATAAGACCATTATCACCGTGGCCACCACCGGTGCCTGGCCCACCAAGGAGAACAACCCCAACGTACCCATGACCCCCGCCGAGATCGCCGAGGACGTGTACGCCTGCTGGAAGGCAGGCGCCGCCGTGGCCCACCTGCACATGCGGGACGACCAGGGCCATGGCACTATGGACAAAAATAAGTTCCGCGAGACTGTGGAGCTGCTCCGCGGCAACCACCCCGACTGTGACATCATCCTGAATATGACCACCTCCGGCGACCTGAACGCCACCGACGAGACCCGCCAGATCCACCTGAAGGAGCTGCGCCCCGAGATGGGCTCCTACGACTGCGGCTCCATGAACTGGCTGCACACCTCCCTCTTCCTCAACCCCCCCGCCTTCCTGGAGGAGCTGGGCAAGAATATGCAGGAGTGGGGCGTCAAGCCCGAGATCGAGGCCTTTGACCCCGGCATGATCGCCAACGCCCAGTACTACCTGAAGAAGGGCGTCCTCAAGGGGCCCCTGCACTTCCAGTTCTGCATGGGCTGCGCCAACGGCATCCCCGGCACCATGAAGAACCTGATCTTCATGAAGGAGACCATGGAGTCCCTGTGCCCCGGCTCCACCTGGAGCTGCTTCGGCGTGGGTCACTCCGCCATGACCATGCTGTACGGCGCTGTGGCCCTGGGCGGCCACATCCGCGTGGGCATGGAGGACAACGTCATGTACGCCAAGGGCCAGCTGGCCGACAGCAACGTACAGTTCGTGGAGCGCGCCCGCCGTGTCATCGAGGAGTTCGGCAAGCAGGTGGCTACTCCTGACGAGGCCAGAGAGATCCTCAGCCTGAAATAACCCTGTATCCCGTGGAACAGCCGCGGCAGCGATGCTGCCGCGGCTGTTTTGTCGCTTTTTACCCCAACATTTTACAGACCTCTCTTCCGCCTTCTCGCCCCGACAAAATTCCGTCCCCTAAATTGTGCAAACTGAACAGTCTCTATATTAAACTAAAATTTATCTGCACCACTTCGTCAAATTTTTAACCATCGCTTTGTTAATTATATACAAAACATGACACTTACCTTTTGGTCACTATTTACTCTTCGGTTAGTAACTCACCAATTTGTGGGGATTGCACAAAGGCCGTCAAATCGTTAAAGTATAGCTGCAACAAGGAATGGACCTGCCGGCACATGTCCTGATCCAAACCAGTTAGAGATGAGGGAAAAGAAATGGCGAAACAAAACCTCCGTGATCCCGGAAACAAAAATTCTGTGGTCAACTTCGGCGCGGGCTGGGTTGTTATTATCTACTGCCTGCTCATGTTCTTCCTGTACGTCGGTATGTGCAACGACGGCGCTAACATCACCGCTCCCAACGTAGCCGCCCGTCTGGGTCTGGAGCAGGGCGACATCATGAACATGAACTCCCTGGCCGGTATCGTCGGCGTGGTGTTCTTCATCGTGGTGGGCCAGATCAACCGTAAGGTCGGCGCCCGCATCACCTCCGGCGTGTGCTGCATTATCTCCGGTATCACTTACATCATTGCCTGCAGCGCTCCCAGCATTGCTATTTATACCATTGCCATGTGCTTCGTGTACGGCAGCATCATGTCCGCCGGTTACGTTGCCGGCGGCACCCTGGTGGCCACCTGGTTCCCCAAGAAGAAGGGCGTGGTCATGGGCTACACCACCATGGGTCACAACTTCGCTTCCGCTTTCTATGTGCAGCTGGTTGCCATCCTGATCGCTCCCACCGCTGTTGCCACCAGCGTGGGCGGCGCTGACCTGTCCAACGTGGGCGCAAACTTCCCCGGCGGCATCGTGCCCATCGGCATCGCCGCCATCGTACTGGGCATTCTGGGTATGCTCTTTATCCGCAACACTCCCCAGGAGCGCGGCATCAACCCCGACAACGTCTCCGACGAGGTCTACAAGAACGAGTACGATACCACCGACGCCGTGGAGGGCGACGGCGGCTGGACCACCGGCAAGCTGCTCAAGACCAAGGAGCTGTGGCTGGCCGCTATCACCACCGGTTTCTTCCAGATCTGCTCTGTGGGCGTTATGAGCCAGCTGGTGACCCGTAACATTCAGCTGGGCTTCACTCCCCAGGCCGCTATGAACGTCATGACCATCCTGGCCCTGGGCGGTGTGGTCGGTTCCTGGATCATCGGCATCATCGATGACAAGATCGGTACCAAGAAGACCATGGTTGGCTTCGGCGTGTGGTACGCCATCGCTCTGCTGTGCAACTTCGGCGCCACCGACAGCGCCTCTCCTCTGGTGTACGTCTCCCTGTTCATGATCGCCATGGGCATCGGCGGCTCCGCCAACTTCACCACCTCCCTGCCCACCTCCATCTTCGGCCGTCAGGGCTTCGATAAGGTGAACAGCGTGATCTTCCCCATCCAGGGCGCCATCACCGCCCTGTGCTTCCTGGTCAACGGCGTCGTCCAGAAGATGACCGGCGGCGAGATCAAGATGGCTTATCTGGTGTTCGCCGGCGTGGCTCTGGTCAACGTGGTGCTGGTACTCATCGTCAACGAGCATCGCTTCAACCGCGACTGGAAGGCCGCTCACCCCGGCAAGTAAGTTTACCCTCTCTTGGGCGCGCCGCAGAGATTCTGCGGCGCGCCCTTTTCTCTGTATGCGCCAAAAAGCCCCGGCCATGTGGCCGGGGCTTTTTGGGTGTGTGTTGTGTTGTTGCAAAGGTGTTGGAGAGGGATAAGAGAGGAATTGGTTTTGGGAGGATGGTTTTGTTTGATTCATCTCTGAATCTGTCTGTATCATACCTTGTAAATAAGGCCAAATCGTGTATTCATTATGAATAAACTGTTAATTTCAATTTTTTGCTGTCATGATGCCTGCACCGCTGCTTTTTTCTTGACAGGTCGAAGGTTTGGTGCTATAGTCTTTTTGTTAAAATGGCAACGACGGAGAAGAACCCGCGCAGCGGCGGACAGAGAGGGACCTGATCGGTGGAAGGGTCCCACGACACGCGGCGGCTGTACCACTCCCGAGCCGCCCGGGATAACCGGGCCGGGGCTTTCCCGTTACAGGAAGTCACAAGCGGCATGAAGTCACGCTGCGCGCCCTCCGCGACGGCGCCTAAGTCCTGCGACTGCGCAAAACACCAAAAAGCTCTTTTGCTTTTTGGTATTTCGCTTCGCTCCGGCCTTAGTCACCTGCTCCCGGGCGCCTCCGCGCTCTATGCAAGCAGGGTGGAACCGTGGGACGTTTTTACGCCTCACCCCTGACCAACAGGGGTGAGGCGTTTTCTTTACCCTCCGCCCCAATTTACAAGGAGGTTTTTTGTATGTCCGAAGAAGTCAAGAACGAATTTACCTTTGAAAATCCCGAGTACCGCCAGACCTACTGGCACACCTGCTCCCATGTGATGGCCCAGGCTGTGAAGCGCCTGTGGCCCGAGGTGAAGCTGGCCATCGGCCCCGCCATTGAGGAGGGCTTCTACTATGATATGGACGCCCCCTTCTCCTTCACCCCCGAGCATCTGGAGCAGATCGAGGGCGAGATGCGGAAGATCTGCAAGGAGAAGCTACGCCTGGAGCGGTTCGAGCTGCCCCGTGCCGAGGCTCTCAAGCTGATGGAGGAGAAGGGCGAGCCCTTCAAGGTGGAACTCATCAACGACCTGCCTGAGGACGCGGTGATCTCCTTCTACAAGCAGGGCGAGTTCACCGACCTGTGCGCCGGCCCCCACCTGGACTCCACCGGCCGCATCAAGGGTAACGCCATCAAACTCATCGCCTGCAACTCCGCCTACTGGCGGGGCGACTCCAACCGGGAGACCCTCCAGCGCATTTATGGCATCGCCTTCCCCAAGAAGGATGAGCTGGATGCCTGGGTCAAGCAGCGGGAGGAGGCCCTCAAGCGGGACCACAACAAGCTGGGCCGCGAGCTGGGCTACTTTACCACCGTGGATGTGATCGGCCAGGGCCTGCCCATCATCCTGCCCAAGGGCGCCCGCACCATCCAGGTGCTTCAGCGCTGGGTGGAGGACGAGGAGCAGAAGCGGGGCTACCTGCTGACCAAGACCCCCTACATGGCCAAGCGGGAGCT
>NZ_CALWOJ010000106.1 GCF_944383115.1 uncultured Flavonifractor sp.
TCAGCGAACTTCGCATCTGAGGTTTCCGGGTCTCCTCGCTTCAATGAGTTTGTTGGGAACACGTGTTGCCTAAAACGGACCGTTCCTGTTCCATTACGTTATGGCTTTGTTGATCGAGCTTTGATCAGCCCATTGGGCTCACCTCTTTCTCTTTCTGGCTTTATTATACGATTTAGTTTACCATCTGTCAAGAGTTTTTTGTTTGTTTTCCACTATTTCTTTATGCGGAGCGTCCTGTGGTTATGACAGATTAGCCATAACCCAGGAACACAAGCACCACTCCATATACCACCGACGCACTGATTCCGTACACCAGCACCGGCCCGGCGATGGCGAACATCCTGGCGCCCACCCCCAGCACCAGCCCTTCGCTTTTGAACTCCAGGGCGGGAGATGCCACCGCGTTGGCAAAACCGGTGATGGGTACCAGGGTGCCTGCGCCGGCATGCTGGGCCAGCTTGTCAAACCACCCCAGGGCGGTAAACAGGGCGGAGAGGAAAATCAAAGTCACCGAAGTAGCGGTACCCGCGTCTGTTTTGTCCAGCCCCCAGCTCCGGTACAGATCCCCCAATCCCTGACCCAGGGTACAGATCAAACCACCTACCAGAAAGGCCCAGATCAGATCCTTCCACAAAGGAGAAGGCTTTGCCATCCCAGCCACATAGCGGCCGTATTCTTCGTTGGTCATGTCCATGGTACGCGCCTCCTTTTCCTCCAGTATGTCCGTCAGATGCACGAATATGTACAACAACATATTTTTCTCTTGACTTTCCACCCGGTAGATGGTATACCCTGTTAGCGTTGGAGGTGAACGGCGTGAAAATTAACGAGGTGGAGCAGCTGGTGGGCGTCACCAAGCGCAACATCCGTTTCTATGAAAAAGAGGGACTGCTGAACCCCGGACGCAATGTGGATAATGGATACCGAGATTACTCCGACAGCGACGTGGAGACGCTGCGCAAGATCAAGCTGCTGCGCAAATTGGACGTGCCTTTGGAGGAGATCCGAAACATGCAGCAGGGCGTCCTGACCCTGGACGACGGTTTGCGCCGGCACATCATCCAGCTGGAACGGGAGCAGGCCAATTTGGCCACCATTCGGGCCCTGTGCCAGACTCTGGCCGGCACCGGCCAGCAACTGGCCAACCTGGACGCCGACCGGTGGCTGTTGGAAATGGACCGCATGGAAAGTGAGGGGACCCGTTTTTTGAATATCCATAAAAAGGATACCGTGACCCACTACATCCCGCCGGTGGTGTGCGCCCTGCTGTTTATCATCCTGATGGGGGGCGTCATGGCCCTGCTGGTGTGGGCCGCGGTGGCCTTCCCCACCGACGCGCCCCCGCTACCGGTGGTGGTGGTACTCACCCTCATCCCGGCTGTGTTTATCGTCGGAGTCCTGCTGGCCCTCATCCAGCGCATCAAACAGATCCAAGGAGGAGAAGAAAATGCTGCTTCTAAATATTGAGTACATCCCCGGCAAAGAGATCCAGGCCCTGGGTATCGCAAAGGGCAGCGTGGTCCAGTCCAAGCACTTCGGCAAGGACTTTATGGCCGGTATGAAGACCCTGGTGGGCGGTGAGATCGAAAGTTATACCAAAATGCTCACAGAGGCCCGTCAGATTGCCACCAAACGCATGGTAGACGACGCGGAGGCTATGGGGGCCGACGCTGTGGTGGGGGTACGTTACACCTCCGCCTCCATCATGCAGGGGGCGGCGGAGATCACCGCCTATGGTACCGCCGTCAAAATCGTGGAGGGATAAGCCATGCTGCACATCGAACACTTTTCCAAGACCTATCCCGGCGGCAAGCGGGCGGTGGACGACCTGAGCCTCCATGTGGCCCCCGGCGAGATCTTCGGCTTTATTGGCCACAACGGCGCAGGTAAGACCACCACCCTCCGGGCGGTGGCCGGTGTGATGGACTTTACGGAGGGCGTCATCACCATCGACGGACACAACGTCCGTACCGACTCCCTGGCCGCCAAGAAGGTCACCGCCTTTCTGCCCGACAACCCCGACCTCTATGAATTTCTCACCGGCATTCAGTTTCTCAATTTCATCGCCGATCTCTACGAAATCTCCGGCGATAGCCGTCAGAATCTCATCGCCAAGTACGGCGACGCTTTCCAACTCACCGGCAATCTGGGCAGCCCCATCGGCAGCTATTCCCACGGCATGAAGCAGAAGCTGGCCCTCATCTCCGCCCTTATCCGCCAGCCCAAGCTGCTCATTTTGGACGAGCCCTTCGTGGGCCTGGACCCGTCGGCGGCCCACCTGCTTAAGCAGTTCTGGGCAGAGCTGTGCGCGGCCGGCAGCGCGGTGTTCTTCTCCACCCATGTGCTGGAGGTGGCGGAAAAACTGTGCCATCGGGTGGCTATCATCAAGCAGGGCAAGCTGATCCGCATGGGCGTCACCTCCGAACTGGTGGGAGACTCCACCCTGGAGGACGTGTTCCTGGAACTGGAGGGGGACGGGCATGGCTAAGTTCCTCTCCCTGCTGAAACTGAATTTCCAGGCGCTGCTGTCCGCCATGCGGGTGGGCCGGAAAAAGCGTTCCTTCTCCGGCATGGGCGCCCTGGCCCTGCTGGCCGGACTGTCGCTCTATGTCTCCGGGGTATACAGCGCCATGCTGGCCGGGCAGCTGGCGGCGGTGGGGGCTCTGCCTCTGCTGCTGGTACTCATGTCCCTGGTATCGGTACTGCTGGGCTTCTTTTTCTCCCTCTTTGCCGCCCAGGGCGTGGTATTTGGTGCTAAGGACAACGACCTGATGCTCTCCCTGCCCATTTCCCCTTTCCAACTGATGCTCTCCCGCACGCTGGCGCTCTACCTGGAGAATCTGGTCTCCACCGTCTTTGTTTTGCTGCCCGCCGGAGTCATCTACCTGTGGTACGGCGGCCCTGGCGGCTGGACCGTCCTTCCGCTGCTGCTGGTCTCCGCTTTCTTCCTCAATCTGCTGCCCACCCTGTTGACCCTCATCGTGGGCTTCGTGCTGGCATGGTTGTCCGGCCGGTTCCCCAGAAAAGCCCTGGCCTCCTCCCTGTTCCAGCTGCTCCTGCTGGGTCTTATCCTGGTGGGCTCCTTCTGGCTGAGCAGTTCCATGGGTAATGTGCAAACCGCCGTCCCCACCATTCTGGCCTTCTTCCAGGGCTGGGGCCGCCCCTTCCTGCTGCTGGCAGGCGGGGTGAGCGGCAGCGATCTGTTCCAGCTGCTTATCCTTTGGGCCCTGTGCCTGGGACCATTCCTGGCGGTGGTCTGGCTCTTCGCCTGGCAATATAAAGCCATTATCACCCGTCTGTCCACCCATCGGACCCGCTCGGACTACAAGCTGGGCAGGCTGTCCTCCTCCAATCAGCAAGGCGCCCTGCTTCGGAAAGAGGCGCGCCGCTGGTTCGGCACCCCCATCTATGTGTTCAATACCGGCATCGGCCTGCTGATGCTGCCCGGCGCCGGAGTGGCCGCTTTGATCTATCAGGAATCCATCCGCCATTTCCTGATTGTGAGCGATGGACTGGTTCTGGCTCCGCTGCTGGCGGCAGGTATCGCCTTCTGTCTTTCTACCGTGGCCATCACCGGCTCCTCCATCAGCCTGGAGGGGAAACAGATCTGGCTGCTCCAGTGCGCCCCGGTACCGGTGACCACCATTCTGGGCATGAAGGTAGTCTTCCAGCTGATGGTCACCCTGCCCTGCCTGGCGGCAGGGTGGGTCATGCTCTCCCTGGCCTTTGCTCTGACTCCGGCAGAGTGGGCTCTGCTGCTGCTGAACGGCCTGCTGTTCGCCCTCATGTGCGCCCCCTTTGGTCTGTGGATCAACCTCCACTTCCCCAAGCTGGACGCCGTCAACGACGCCGTGGTGGTAAAGCAGTCCGCCGCAGCCATGCTGTCCACGTTCCTGCCTATGGTGCTGATCCTGGTGTTCTTCCTGATGTGGCTTTTCTTTTCGGGACCTCTGGGCAGCGTAGGGTTGCTGTCGATCTACGCCATTTTACTGGCTGTCTGTACCGCCCTTTCTTTTTTGGCCCTGGTGCGCCAAGGCCCGGATCTCTTCCGGCGGCTGGAGGAAAAATGACAAATTGCTACAAAACGGGGACGGGCCTTGCGCCCGTCCCCACTTTGCACTACAATAGGGTTACATAACATCACGGGAGGCGTACTATGAAACTCCGCTTTCGCCTGCCGGCCGTTGGGCTGGCTGCAACCCTATTTCTTACATCCACCGCTCAGGCTCTCAACTCCTCTCAGGCTTTGACCCTGCTGAACCGTTATCATCTGGATCCTCTCCCTGACCTGGCCTTTGAGCAGACCGACGTGGCCGGGATCATCAGCGCGCTGGGAGATCCTTATACCGAATATTTTACCGCCGAGGAATACGCCGCCTTTCATGCCTCCCTCTCCGACTCGGAGTTGGTGGGCGCCGGTGTTTCCATTCAACTGGCCGATCACGGCCTGTTGGTGACCCGGGTCATTTCCGGTTCCGCCGCGGAGACGGGGGGGCTGCTGGCGGGGGACGTGATCACCGCCATTGACGGCCAGCCCACAGCCGGACTGAGTCTGGAGCAGGCTTCCGCTCTGCTGGGCGGCGAGGTGGACACCTCTTTCCAGCTGACTTATCTGCGGGACGGCCAGTCCCATACGGTGACCCTGACCCGCTGCGCCTTTGTGGTGCCCACCGCCCATGCCGAATTGTGGGAGGGGCGCATCGGCTATCTGGGCTGCGACGCGTTTGGCCCTGAGACCGCCGACCATGTGGAGGAGGGGCTGGAGACCTATGGCAGCCAGGCCGACCACTGGATCATGGATCTGCGGAACAACGGCGGCGGTGAAGTGACGGCCGCCCTCCAGACAGTCAGTCGTTTCATCGGCCCCAATGAGCAGCTCATTTACATGCTGTCCAAAGATGGCTCCATTGTCGCCCAGGGCAGCGACCTTTCCCAGCTGACCGACGCGCCTCTCATCGTCCTCACCAACAGCTATACTGCCAGCGCCTCCGAGCTGTTTGCCTCCGCCATCCGGGACACCGGCTCCGGCCTGCTGGTGGGCGGGCGAACCTACGGAAAAGGAGTGGCCCAGATCCTGCTGGACGGCAGTTCCTTTCCCGACTACTTCCCGGATGGCGACGCACTGAAAGTTACTGCCTATCGTTTCTTTGGGCCTGGAGGCACCAGCAACGATACCATCGGCGTCATGCCCCACCTGCTGCTGGATCAGTCCCTGGCTGATGAGGCCGCCGTTCTTCTTTCCAGTCCGGAACCCCAGGGCGATACCTCCGGTATGATCCGTATCGACCTGAACGGCGCCTGGTACATCGACCTGGAGCAGGCCTGCTCCGCCCCTTACCGCGCCGCTTTTACCGCCCTGCTGGAGGCTTTGCCCGACGGCATCCTGCTCAGGCAGGGAACGGGCGACGGTTGGCAGGCAGTTACCGCCTCCGCGCTGGCTGCCTCCTGTGGGCTGAATGATTATGTACACCGGGGTTTCTCCGACACCGCCCAGTCCCCCTATGCTGACGAGATCAGTCTGCTGGCCACCTACGGCGTGGTACTGGGCGGGGGGGACGGCTCCTACCATCCTGCCGAATCCCTGACCCGGGGGCAGCTGTGTACGCTCCTGGCCCAGGCTCTCAACTGCACCGTCCCCACAGGGGAGAGCGTCTTTTCCGATGTTTCTATGGACGACTGGTACGGCCCTGCCGTCAACGCGCTGGCCGCCATGGGACTGGTGGAGGGAATTGGGGGCGACCGCTTTGCCCCCAACGATCCGGTCAGTCACGAGCAGTTCATCACCATCCTTTCCCGTCTGGGCCGCCGTCTGGACCTGGAGTTGATCCATACCTGGCAGGACCGGCCGGAGACGGCATCCACCGACTACCAGAACTATTCCTCCTGGGCCTGGGAGTCGGTGTGGCTGCTGGCACAGGATGCGGACGGCCTGCTTTGGGCCCCGCCGGCGGAGATCGATCCCTCCGCCGTCACCACCCGGGAGGAAGCCGCCGCGCTGACCTGTACCCTTTTGTGCAAGCTGAATTTACTGCCATCCCTGATCTGATCAAAAACGCCCTCCGCCGTGAACTGCTCCAAATTGTGCGGACAGTACAAAAAAGCGCCCTGGTAGGAAAAATAAGTTTTAGGTGGAGAGGCGCCG
>NZ_CALWOJ010000107.1 GCF_944383115.1 uncultured Flavonifractor sp.
GGCGGTAAAGCCCATGAGGGGGGAGCGGTCGGCCTGGGGGGTGGTGAAGGCCGCGCCGTGGACGGTGCAGCCCAGCTGGGGCAGCTCCACCGACTCCACCGCCACGGTGGAGAAGATGCGTACGTTGTCGGGCCACACCGTACCGGCATACACCGAACGGGGGCCGTAGCAGTCGTGGTTGCCCGGCGCGATGAACACCGGAACCTGGATCTGGCCCAGGGTGCGGGAGAGGGCCTCCACCGTCTCCTGGTAGGTCTGGCTGGAGTCCAGCAGGTCACCGGAGAGCAGCACCAGGTCGGCCCTTACCTCCTGGGCCAGGTCGGCCAGCTTGTCCAGCAGCTGCCGCTGCTCTTCCCGCCGCTGGCGGGCCTTATCGGGGGGCAGGGCCCCGAAGGGGGCGTCCAGATGGAAGTCCGCCCCGTGAAGGATGGTCAGCATAGTGGTATGTTCCTTTCCAACAGGATCTGAATCAGTCGTGCAGGTCTACCCGCTCCACACCCACGCATTTGCGCTGGTCGGTGTCGATGGAGAAGATCACGCTCTCCAGCTTGCAGGGGCCGTCCGCCTGCTCAAACCGCCGGGGCAGTCCCCCCAGGAAGCGGTTGATGGCCTGGTCGGGGCGGATGCCCAGCACGCTGCGGGCGGGGCCGGTCATGCCCAGGTCGGTGACAAAGCCCAGGCCTTTGGGGAGTACCTGGGTGTCGGCGGTGGGCACATGGGTGTGGGTACCCCACAGGGCCTGGACCCGTCCGTCCAGGTAATAGCCCATGGCCCCCTTCTCGCTGGTGGCCTCGGCGTGGAAGTCCACCAGCACCACGTCCACCCCCTCCATCCGTTTCAGCACCTTGTCGGCGGTGGTGAAGGGGTTTTCAAAGTTGCTGTCCATCTCGCACCGGCCGATGAGGTTTATCACGCCGATGCGCAGGCCCTTGGGGCCGTCGTACACCCCCCAGCCCCGGCCGGGCACCCGGTTGGTGTAGTTGGCGGGCCGCAGGGTATACTTGTCATCCTCCAGAAAGTCGGCGATCTGGATGCGGTTCCAGGTGTGGTTGCCCAAAGTAATGACGTCGGCCCCGGCGTCGAAGATGTCCCGGGCCTGCCGGGGCAGGATGCCCACGCCGGAGGCGTTCTCCCCGTTGACCACGGTGAAGTGGACATCCCGGAGCTTTTTCAGGCTGCGCAGGTGGCGGTTCAGGTACTCCACGCCGCTCTCTCCCACCACGTCGCCTACCGCCAGCACGTTCAAGATCATAGTCTGCCTCCCTCTGTGTTTCTGTACAGTGGTTCTATTATATGTGATTTTGTCAAAAAGCGCAAATCACTTTGCCCGCCCGGCCCGCAAAAAAAGCACGCCGGCGGCGTGCTTTTTTGTCCCTGTTACTCTTTCAGTCCCAGCAGCACCTGGCCGGCGGAGCGGGCGAAGAGCCGGGCGGCGGCCAGGGCCTCCTGGAGGGTGTTGCCGTGGGTACCCACCTCCACCAGCAAAAAGCCGGGAGACAGTTCCTGGTTGTAGCTGGAGGTGCGGAAGGTCATGGGCCGGGCCAGGGTGGGATAGAGGGTGTTCATGCCGGTCTGGATCTTGCAGGCCAGGGCCAGGTTCTCCATCCAGTGGGGGTTGCTGCCGTCCTTTCCGTGGCCGATGACCAGCATCACCTGAGCGGTATCCACCCCATCGATCCGGGTCACCGCCTTGTATACGGTGCCGTCCTCCCCCACCAGGGCGTCCCGGTGGACGTCCAGCACGATCTTGATGGAGGGATATTGCTCCAGGTACTGCTCCACCGTCTGGGCGGAGCGGATATAGGCGTCGTTGTACCGGGGGTAGTCGTGGAGCGTCCGGTCGTGAACCACGCTCAGGCCCATTTCGGTGAATACCCGTTCCATCTCGTCCCCCACCCGGATCACGTTGTATTCCTCTTCCAGGGTGCGGCCCACCCCGCCGGAGGGGGTGTACACATCGGTGCCGTCGGGGGTATAGGACTCGGTGGCGTGGGAATGGACGATGAGGATCTGGGGCCCCTCCTCCGGCAGGGTGATGGAGAGGGACGCCTCCGCAGCCGCCGCCAGATCCACGCTCTCACCGGTACGGTTGTAGAGGTACAGGCCCCCGGCCACGTCGTAGCCCTCCGGGCTGGTGGGGATCAGGGTACGGGCCACAATGTCCGAAGGGGCTGTGGTGGTCTGGGGCTCCTCCACCAGGTCATCGTGATCCTGGGCAGGCTGCCCGGCAGGCAGCTGCAATTCCTCCTCGGTCTCCCCGCCTTTCCTCAGGTAGTCGTTCACCGCCCCCTGGTTCCCGGCCAACAGCATGGATTGACCCACCGCCAGCCGGTCCCAGCCGTCCAGTCCATCCATCGCCCCCTCCTCGTCCGGCCTGCCCAGCTCGGCGGCCAGGGCGGTGGACACAAAAGTTCCACTCTCCCCCAGGCTTTGCAAGGCCCCGGCCCCGCCGCCGCACAGGATCAGCAGCCACACCGCCAGGGTGGCCAGGAACAATGCCGCGCTGCGGCGCAGCAGCCGCTTCCATAAGATCGGTCCTTTCATTTCGCACCATCCTCATCTGTAAGATCGTGGGCAGCTTTCTCTCTACCCTATGCAGACGGAGGCGGCGGTATGACTTGTCCCGTTCCGGAAATGATGTGCAAACCCTTCCCACGCCTTGACTTTTTTCTTTAATCAGATATAATGCACTTACCGAGGCTGTCATGATCCTACCATGATCCCGGGTGGACAGATAAAGTGAGGTTACTTATGAAAAAGATTGCCATTGCTACCGACAGCAACAGCGGCATTACCCAGGCCCAGGGCCGTGAATTGGGCATTTTTGTGCTGCCCATGCCTTTTTACATCAATGACGAGCTGTTTCTGGAGGATATCACCCTCTCCCAGGAGCAGTTCTATCAGCGTCTGGCGGAAGATGCCGACGTGAAGACCACCCAGCCCTCCCCCGGCGATGTCACCGACCTGTGGGACAAGATCCTCCAGGACTATGACCAGATTGTGTATATCCCCATGTCCAGCGGCCTGAGCAGCTCCTGCGAGACCGCCATGATGCTGGCCCAGGACTATGAGGACAAGGTGTTTGTGGTCAACAATCAGCGCATTTCCGTAACCCAGCGGCAGTCGGTGCTGGACGCCCTGACCATGGTTCAGGCGGGGAAGAGCGCCCAGGAAATCCACGATTACCTGGAGCAGACCAAATTCGACTCCGACATCTACATCACGGTGGATACGCTGAAGTACTTAAAGAAGGGCGGACGCTGCACCCCCGCTGCCGCCGCCCTGGGCGCAGTGCTGGGCATCAAGCCGGTGCTGCGGATCAAGGGCGAGAAGCTGGACTCCTTTGCCAAGGTGCGGGGCTGGAAGGCCGCCAAAAAGGCCATGATCGACGCCATTCATCAAACGATGGAGACGGAGTTTGCCGGCCTGTCCGGCCCGGAGCAGCTCCACATTGCCGCCGCCTACACCGGCGACCGCGCCGACGCCCAGGAGTGGCTGGAAGAGCTGGAGGCCCTCTTCCCCGGCTATCCCATCCACATGGACCCCCTGTCCCTGTCGGTGGCCTGCCACATCGGCCCCGGCGCCCGGGCGGTTACCGTCACCAAGGCTTTGCAGAAGGACTGATACAGGCCCTTTCCCCGTTGAAACCTGCGCCCCGCCGGTTGTGGAGGAGGATGACTCCACAACCGGCGGGGCGTTTTTTGTTTGGGAAAACAGGCAAATACCCGCCGGCGCCGTTTACAGCGCCGGGCTTTTGTGGTAAAATAACTTGTTTTCAACCGGATAGGAGGCAAGCGACGTGGATCAACACCCCTTTTTTGCCTATCTGTCCCGGATGCGGTACATCAACCGCTGGGGGCTGATGCGCAACACCTTTCAGGAGAATATTCAGGAACACTCCCACATGGTGGCGGTACTTGCCCACGCCCTGGCGGTGATCCGGCGGGATGTGTTTGGGCGAGAGGCCGACCCCGGCCTGGCGGTCATGGCCGCCCTGTACCACGACGCTCCCGAGATCCTCACCGGCGACCTGCCCACCCCCATCAAGTACTACGACCCGGAGATCCGGGACGCCTACAAAAAAGTGGAGGAGTTTTCCGCCGGCAAGCTGCTGGCCATGCTGCCCCCCGCCATGCGCCCGGCCTTCTCCCCCCTGCTTCATGAGGACTACGACCCCGATACCCACGCCCTGGTGAAGGCGGCGGACAAGCTGTCCGCCCACATCAAATGCCTGGAGGAACTGAAAGCCGGCAACAGTGAGTTCCGGCAGGCCGCCCGCCAGACGCTGGAGGCACTGAAGGGCTACCATCTGCCGGAGGTGGACTATTTCCTCACCCACCTCCTCCCCGCCTTCAGCATGACCCTGGACGAGATGGGCCGGGAATGACCCCGCCCGTTTCCATAGAATAGAGATTAAAAGGAGTATTGTATATGAGAGCCATCGTTACCGTGCTTGGCAAAGACCGGGTAGGCATTATGTCTATGGTATGCGCCCTGCTGGCCCAGCACAACGTCAACATCCTGGACATCAGCCAGACCATTCTCCAGGACTATTTCACTATGGTCATGCTGGTAGACGCCGGCGACTGCGACATTCCCTTCTCCGACCTGGCCGCCCTGCTGGAGCAGGAGGGCAAAGATCGGGACCTGTCCATCCGCATCCAGCGGGAGGACATCTTTAACGCTATGCACAAGATTTGAGGGTTGGCTTCATGATCAATACGACGGAAATTTTTGATACCATACATATGATCGACCAGCAGCATCTGGACGTGCGCACCATTACGATGGGCATCTCCCTGCTGGACTGCGCCGACGCCGATCCCAACGTGGCCTGCCGCAAGATCTACGACAAGATTACCCGCCAGGCCGAGCATCTGGTGGCCACCGGCGAGGCCATTGAGCGGGAGTTCGGCATCCCCATTGTCAATAAGCGGATCTCGGTGACGCCTATGGCCCTGGTGGCCGGGGCCTCCGAGACCGACAGCTATGTCCCCTTCGCCGTGGCTCTGGACAACGCCGCCAAGGCGGTGGGGGTCAACTTCATCGGCGGTTTCTCCGCCCTGGTACAGAAGGGGGCCACCAAGGCCGACCGGAAGCTCATCGCCGCCATCCCCGAGGCCCTGGCCCGCACCGACCTGGTGTGCGCCAGCGTCAACGTGGGCTCCACCAAGGCGGGCATCAACATGAACGCCGTAGGCGTCATGGGCCGCATCATCAAGGAGTGCGCCCAGCTCACCGCCGACAAGGGTGGCTTCGGCTGCGCCAAGCTGGTGGTGTTCTGCAACGCCGTGGAGGACAACCCCTTCATGGCCGGCGCCTTCCACGGCGTGGGCGAGCCCGACTGCATCATCAATGTGGGCGTGTCCGGCCCCGGCGTGGTGTACCACGCCCTCCAGGACGTGAAGGGCCAGAGCTTCGACGTGGTGGCCGAGACCATTAAGAAAACCGCCTTCCGGGTGACCCGGATGGGCCAGCTGGTGGCCCAGGAGGCCAGCCGCCGTCTGGGGGTGCCCTTCGGCATTGTGGACCTGTCCCTGGCCCCCACCCCCGCCATCGGCGATTCCGTAGCCCGCATCCTGGAGGAGATGGGCCTGGAGACCTGCGGCACCCACGGCACCACCGCCGCCCTGGCCCTCCTGAACGACGCGGTGAAGAAGGGCGGCGTCATGGCCTCCTCCCATGTGGGCGGCCTGTCCGGCGCCTTCATCCCCGTCAGTGAGGACGAGGGCATGATCGCCGCCGCCCGCTCCGGCGTCCTCCACCTGGACAAGCTGGAGGCCATGACCTGCGTGTGTTCCGTGGGTCTGGACATGATCGCCGTTCCCGGCGACACCTCCGCCGCCACCATCTCCGCCATCATCGCCGACGAGGCCGCCATCGGCATGGTCAACTCCAAGACCACCGCCGTCCGCATTATCCCCGCCCCCGGCAAGGTGGTGGGCGACACCGTGGAGTTCGGCGGCCTGCTGGGCTCCGCCCCCGTCATGCCCGTCCATCCCCAGAGCGCCGAGGCCTTTGTGGCCCGGGGCGGCCGCATTCCCGCCCCCATGCAGAGCCTCAAAAACTAAGGCGCCG
>NZ_CALWOJ010000108.1 GCF_944383115.1 uncultured Flavonifractor sp.
CGTTTTAGGCAACACGTGTTCCCAACAAACTCATTGAAGCGAGGAGACCCGGAAACCTCAGATGCGAAGTTCGCTGAAGACGGAAATCAGGGTAGTTAGCGTTGCAGGAGACAGTGAACCAGGAAACCCAAGACCGAGTCCTTCCAAATGCGTGGCAAATCTGTAGAAAGTCGAGGTAAGCCTAGTGATTGAACCCCAGGTCGAAAAGTAGCCCCCCGGTCACGTTGGATGGCCGGGGGGTTGTGCTTTTTCCGGCGGCAGGCGCAGGAGTGCGGCGGCGAAGATAAACGATGAGGAGCAGGCGACAGCCTGCTTTTTTTATGCCCATTTTGGGGATATGAGATACTTTTGCAGCTGGATGTACGAAATGATGCAACAGGCGGGGGAGGGAACCCTTTGGGTGAAGGGGCGATGAGGCTCCTTTTCACAGCGGTCAGACGGCAGGCGGAGCAAGTCTTACCGGATAAAAAGGAGGTGAACCGTGTGGCCAAACTGTGGGAGTTATCCGGGCAATATCGGGATGCGGCCATTCGGCTGCGCGTTGGACTGGATGCCGCCCGCCGGCGACTGGAACAGGCGGAAGGGGTGGACCGGCATCAAATCTCACGGGAGATCGCGCTGCTCCAGCAGATGCTGACGGAGATGCGGGATCTGCGGCGGTTGGCGGAGGAGTATTACACCCGGCCAAGGAACTGGAAGTATACCACGGTAGGCCTGGTGGCGCCACGGATCGAGCAGCCATGAGTAAAGCGACAGAGATCAAAGAGAGAGCTTGCGCTCTGCGGACGGAAAAAAGGGAACTGGAAGCCAGGCTGGGACAGGCGCGGGGCAGGGAAGAGACAGCCATTGAAAGGGATCTGGCCCGTGTAAAAGAGGATCTGGTGGACTGCGCCCGGCAGCTGCGGGAGCTGCTGCCCGGACACAGGATCGGACGGGGCGGCGCCACCTGGAGCGGAGTGGAAGGCTGGCGCTGGGATCGGATCCAGCATCAGACGTGGACGGAACTGGAAGAAGCCGACTTGCCGGAGGGACCCACAGACCGGGATAAAATGCGCCTGGCGGTACGGGCCGCGCGCAGAGGAGTCACCCAAGCGCAGGAAAAATATCTGGCCGAGGCTGACCAGGGCAAGAAAGCGGCCCAGATTGCCCGGGAGACGGGCAGGCATCGCTCCACAGTCTGCCGCACCCTGCGCCGTGGGGAAAAGCGCATTGCGGAGGATGCAAGGGCGCTTTATCAGCTGTTGGGCCGGCAGGAGGGCGGGCCGATGGTGGTGGATCTGAGCAGGCCGGAAGTGCTGAAAGCGGTGTTGGATCGCCTCACCATCCGGCAGCAGACCTATTTATACCTTTATTATGGCGAGTGGCTCAGCCTACGGGAGATCGGTTCGCTACTGGGGGTGGATCACGCCTCGGTGCTGCGCTCCATCCGGTGCGGCCTCAAGCGGGTGGAAAACCTGTCTTTGGGCGGGCAGATCGAGGTGCGGGGACTGGATCACCTGGAGGAGCGGCTGATGGAACATTTCAATGACCTGCCTCCGGCGGAAGAAGTAAAGCCGCGCCGAAGCTATCGAAAAGTGGGACTTCCGGCCAGAACGCCAAAGCCGGTGACCTTGGTTCCCTTGCTGCTGCGCTTTATACGCAGAGGACAGACACGCATGGCCCGATTGGGAGAACCCCGGTTGGAATTGGGGGCGAAGGACTGGGGCAGCGGACGGCTGTTGGAGTGGTTAAAGCAGCGCAGAAGCGAACAGCCGGAAAAGAAAAGCCTGCTGCGCCGGCTGCTGTATCATTTGTTTATATGGATCAGGAGGGATCTGGATGTTGAGCATCATTGAGATCAAGGCCAGGGCGGATGGCGGTCACGGTTTACAGCGTCAAAGCCATCGGACTGCGTGCTGGCTGGAAGGGTGGGTGGCTGTGCCGCCCCAGCTGGAGGAGGCGGCCTGGAGCTGTAAAGGGTTCTGCGACCTGACGATTCAGGACGGTGTGCTGGTGGGTCTGACCCCCGGTCAGATACCTGAGGTGGAGACGCCGGAACAGTCGGAGCCTACCGAGATGGAGCAACTGCGTGCAGACGTGGACTATCTGGCTATTATGACGGGGGTGGAACTGTGAACGTGTATGAGCTGGCCAAAAAATATTATCCCAGAATGTGGGATCTGGAGCGGCTTCAGACTTTGGTGAGCGCCGGAAAGCTGTCTCAGGAGGATTGCGACGCCATAGTAAAGGAGAAGGACAATGGGTAACAGTTCCCTGGTGGTCTATGCGAAACCGTCTCCCAACCGCACCAGCCCCCGGAACCACCGGATCGATACCATTACCATCCACTGCATGGCCTCCGACGCCTCAGTGGAGAGTTGCGGCGCCCTGTTTGCCCAGAGCGCCCGGCAGGCCTCATCCAACTACGGTATTGGCAGCGACGGGCGGATTGCCCTTTATGTAGACGAGGCAGACCGATCCTGGGCCAGCTCCAACGCCGCCAACGACCACCGGGCGGTGACCATTGAGGTGGCCAGTCAGGCACAGCACCCCTATGCCGTGACAGATACGGCGTATGCCGCCCTTATCGATCTGTGCGCCGATATCTGCAAACGAAATGGCATCAAAAAACTGCTGTGGCAAGGCGACAAGTCCTTGGCAGGACAGGTGGACAAGCAGAATATGACGGCCCACCGGTGGTTTGCCGCCAAGGCCTGTCCGGGAGATTATCTGTACAGCCGGTTCGGGGATATCGCCGCCCGGGTCAATGAGAGATTGGAGGAACAAGACGTGAGCGTAGAGGAAGCAAAGAGTCTGTTAAAGGGTAGGGCCGGACTGAGCGACGAGACCATACAATTTTTGTGGTCCTATCGGTTCGGAGATCAACTGTTGGTGAAACTGGCCGAAGCCATCAAGGGAGGGAGCTGAATGGAGCATGTCAATGCCTTTAAAGCGGCTGTAGCCGCCTTCTGCGGAGCCCTTACCGCCCTGTGGGGGTGGTTCGGCTGGGTGGTGGTGGCCTGGGTAGTATGTATGGTCATCGACTATGCCGCCGGTTCCGCCGCGGCGCTGCGGGCGGGGGAGTGGTCCAGCAAGTCCGCCCGGGACGGGATCTGGCACAAGCTGGGCAGTGTGGTGGCCGTCATGGTTGCAGCCATTTTGGATACTGTTATCGGTCATCTGTTGGCCAACCTGCCCGGGGTGGAATTGCCTTTTACCTATACCGTGCTGTTATGTCCCCTGGTGGTGATCTGGTATATCCTGACCGAGGCGGGTTCTATTATTGAAAATGCCGGCGCTCTGGGTGCGCCTGTCCCGGAATGGCTGGCCAAAGCCATAGCGGCGCTGAAATCTCAGGTGGACGAAAGTGCCCCTTCGTCCGGCAAAGACTGCTGAACAAAGACATCCCCAAAAAAGAAGGACAGCCTTACAGGCTGTCCTTCTTTTTTGAAACATAAGCCCCTAAATAATTATTGACAAACAATAATTTTTCTGCTATGCTCAAGATGAAATTATAATAAAACAATAATTCGAGGTGAGGAATATGACACGCAGACATAGTTTGATCCTGCTGTGCGCCGCCCTGGCAGGGGCTCTGGCGGCACTGGCACAATCGGGCAGCGATCCTCAGATCTGGACGGGCTTGCTGGCTGCACCTGGCCTGGGACTGCGGGAACTCTCCCTGTCCGGCCTCTGGGGCAACCTGGGAGCCTGGGCCATCACCCTGGTCATCACCCTTCTGCCCCTGCTGCTTCTGGCGCTGCCCAAGGGCCGGAGGCCGCTGGTATGGGAGGACTGGCTGCTTTTGCCCGCCTGTGGGGTGGGGTTGTGCATGGTGTTCTTTTCCGTCAACCCAACCTTTCTTCCCGTGCCGCTGCCGGAGATGTGGCCCTTCATCTCCCTGTGTGTCTACCTCTCCCTGTTGGCAGCGTGGCTGGTTCTACAGATGCTGCGGCGGCTGGAGGGCGAGGAGACTGACCGGCTGGCCGGTGTGCTTCGCATCCTGCTGTGGGCCTGCGCCCTGGTGGCAGCCTTTGGAACGGCATACAGCCGGATCGGCGGGTTTGCCAGCCAGGCCATCCAGGCGTCGTTGAACAACCCTTCCGGTTATGAGCTGATCTTTGAGTCCAACAGTGTGAACGACGCCATTACCGCCGGTCTGATCCTCCAGTTTATTCTGATGCTGCTGCCTCTGGTGGCCGACCTGTTTACCGCCTTTGTACTGGCCCAGGCTGCCTCTCTCACCGCTGTGCTGAAAGCGGGGCTGTTCAGCCAGGAGGCTGTGGAGAGGTGTACTCTTACGGCCACCTGGTGCCGGCAGCTGGTGGTGTGGTCCGCCCTGCTCACCGCACTGAAAAACCTGTTTCAGCTTGCCTTCCTGGCGTTCCCGCTCCAGTCCGATTTTCAGGTGTATCTCCCGTTGTCCTCTCTGGTGCTGGCCACCGCTCTTTACCTGCTGTGCCGCTGCCTCCAGCAGGGCAAAGAACTCCAGGAGGACAACCAATCCATTATCTGAGGTGCCGCTATGGCCATTACCGTACATCTGAGCGCGATTCTGAAAGACCGCCATATGACCGCCAAGGAGCTGTGCGCCAAGGTGGGCATCACCGAGGCCAACCTGTCCATCCTGCGCTCCGGCAAGGCCAACGGTGTGCGCTTTCACACCATCAATAAAATCTGCTACTATCTGGACTGCGACGTGGGGGATATCCTGCGCTTCGACGGACGATTGGAGGATGAGGATGATGACGGCAAAGAGACGCCCTGACCGACGGTTGCTGATCCCGGCTACAGGGATCGCCCTTGTTCTGCTGCTGATATTGCTCCGGCCTGTCAGCCTGGCCCGGCCGGAGGCCCAGAACCCTGCTCAGGACCGCTGGGTGGGCTACTACATGGTTCTCCTGCCCACCGCTGATTATGACTTTGACCAGGAGTGGGAGACCTATGGGAACACGAAAATCCTGAATGCCAAACGCCAGAGCAACGGCAGATACGTCTTCACCGATCTGGAGGGGAAGGCTTTGTTCTTTGAGTTTCTTCCTCCCACCGACCCGGAGGACCCCTATTCCGCCACGGTTGCTTTCCAAAGCGGTGTGGCGGAGGTGGTCCATAACATCCATATCACGGATACCGGGAGTACCCATTCTCTCTCCGGTAAGCTGTATTGGGGCGCAGCAACCACGCCTGCCCCCGGCGGGCTTGGCTATCACTGGACAGCCTGTCAAGTCTATCAGCGGGAGGACGGCTCCCTCTATTTGACCAGAGGACAGTCCTATGGCAGCGGCGGTTTTATCCTCCAGCAGGAAACCCAATACACTTCCACCATCAACGGCGCCACCCAACATGATGCTCTCTCGGTGGAACTGTGTATGGAAATGATTCCCCGGTTGGAGTCCTGTACCTTCTTCCAGCTGGATGAAAACGGGGTGCTTCTGAACCAGACTACGCTGACCGAGGCAGAGGCCCTGGCCCTGACCGACGGCAGCTATCAGCTTCCTCTTGCAGAGGGCACAGCCTGTATCCTGATCCGTCAGGATGAGGAACGGGACGGCCAGACCTACACCACCCTCTCCCCCCAGCCAGACGGCAGCTTTACCGGCGAACTCTGGTTTTTGGACGAGGAAGGCATAGGCTGTCCGGTGGCGGTGCAGACGCAAAACACCGGCGGATCGGCATGACTGCGAAAAAGCTGTAAAAACAAAAAACCCCTGTAGTCGTTCAGACTACAGGGGTTATCTTTTGGTGACCCGTCGGGGATTCGAACCCCGGACCCACTGCTTAAAAGGCAGTTGCTCTGCCGACTGAGCTAACGAGTCAGATGGCTGGGATGGCTGGGCTCGAACCAGCGAATGCGGGAGTCAAAGTCCCGTGCCTTACCACTTGGCTACACCCCAACATAGCTGGTCAATAGCAAAGGGGCCGGAGCGGACGCTCCGGCCCTTCCGCCATTCATTTTATGGGGTGGGTGACGGGACTCGAACCCGCGACACTCGGAACCACAATCCGATGCTCTACCAACTGAACTACACCCA
>NZ_CALWOJ010000109.1 GCF_944383115.1 uncultured Flavonifractor sp.
ACCAGCGCCGGAGCACGGAATACCACCTTTCCCGTCTCCCGGGCCTCCTCCCGCAGCCGCGCCGCCTTGGTTTTCAGCTTCTCTTTTGTTGCCATGGTCCCTGTCTCCTTTGCTTTGGGGCGTATTTGCCCTTCCGGTATCAGAGACAGTGTAACCCATAAACTGGAAAAATATGGTCGGAACACGGCGCGGTTTTGGGTTTGGTCTGTGTTGGCTGAAACCAGATGATCCTTTTTTGTGTTAAGATAAGTGAAAGCGCTTTCAACCGGGAGGTGTGGAGATGGAGGAAGGAGAACTGGTCCGGTGGCTGAAGCGGGGAGATCCCGCTGCCCTGGAGGCTTTGATGGATCGAGACACGGCCTTTGCCTGTGGGGTGGCCTCTTCTATTTTGCGAAACGCCCCCCGAGATGTGGAGGAGGTGGTGTCCGACTCCTTCCTGGCCCTGTGGGACAACGCACATAAGTTGATACCCGGGCGGGTGCGGGGCTATCTGGGTGCCATCGTCCGCAACAGGGCCAAAAACCGCCTGCGGGAATTGGGGAAGGAGATGCCTCTGGAGGAGGATCTTCTGGACCTGGAACCCTCCGGCGATCTGGGGCCCGCCGATTTTCTGGAGCAGGCGGAGCGGAAGGCCCTGGTGGCACAGCTGCTGGACTCCCTGCCCCTTCAGGATCGCACCATCTTCCTGCGCCACTACTACTACGGCCAGACGGTGGCCGAGATCGGCGCCGCCCTGGCGGCGGCCCTCACCGTTTCCGCTGTGGCCGCCTATCAGATCTGGGGGCCCGGCAATCTGTTTGATTCGTTCTTTACCCTTGAAAGCGCCCCCCTGGACGAGAGGCAGAAGGCCCTGCTGGACGAGATGGGTACCACCGATCTGGCCCCCTCCACCAGCAACGGCATTACCATTACTCCGCTGGCCTCGGTGTCTGATGCGTACAACTGTTACCTCCGCCTGCGGGTGGAGGCTCCGGAGGGTACTGTCCTGCCTGATATGGGTACCCAGGAGGACCATGTGTTCCTGGATGTGGACCTGCGGGACACCGCCACCGGCGAAAGGCTGGATTGGGGGGTACAGAAGGCGCGGTTCCTTCCTGACGGCACCCCTGGGGACAATGTGGTGGAACTGGTCTTTATCCTCCATGGCCGGCCGGGCGGTGTAAACTGGAACGACGGCCTATCCAAGACTCTGTATCTCACCGATCTGGCGCTTATCCCCAGGGAGAGTACCTCTGGAGAGGAGCCTATGATTCTGGAGGGAACGTGGAGCTTTGCACTGGATCATCTCTACCGGAGCAAGATTCTGGAGGTAGACCCTGCCGGGGCTGTCCGCCTGGATACAGAGACCCAGGCGATGGTCACGCTGGAGTCGCTGACCCTCTCCCCGCTGTCGGTCAGCTTCACCCTCTCCTATCCTCCGGACGCGGGAACCTTTGTCCACTATGAATTGGTGCTTGTCTGCAAGGATGGTTCCACCGTCACCATCAACGGGGCAAACGGATATGGCGATCCGGGCCCGGATGGACCGGGAGGCCGGGATTACTTCTACGGCGTCTCCGCCTTTGATATCCCCATCCCGCTGGAGCGGATCGACCACATCCAGTTTGGGGACTGCTCCATTTTCCTGCCGGACACAACGCAATAGGCAAAAAAGGTCCCGGACCAGCGGCCCGGGACCTTTTTCTATTTATTTTACCACGATATCCACATAGGCGGAGGTGGTGGCGTCCAGCACCGCCATATAGCCGCACCGGAACTCCAGCCAGTCGCCCACCTGCACCTGCCCGCCGCAGTCCTCCACGTCCACGATCAAGTGGTCGGAGCTGGCCCCGATCATCTCTGCCCCCGGCAGGGTGGGGGTGAGGGCGGCCCAGGCCACGTCCTGCTTGCCGGCGGCGCAGATGGCCCGCAGGCGCACCCCACGGTCCGGATACTCCGGGGTGTCCCCTTTGCCGTCCCGGCCCAGCTCGCCGATGGGCACCGAAGGCTTGCGCCGCAGCTCCACCACCTGGGCCTTGAACAGGAAGGCATCCTGATGACAGCCCTCCAGGAACCGGTTGCCGGTGGTGTCCTCGCCATAGAGTACCGCTTCACCCACCCGCAGCTGGTTGATACCGGCGGGCATAACGCCGTCCTCCAGCAGCTTGAGTGCGCAGGTGCCTCCCGCCGACAGCACCGAGATGGAGCAGCCGTAGGTCTTGTTGAGGTAGTCCCGCAGCTCCACCAGAATGGCGGTGTTGTCCACCGAGGGCAGCACGCTGCCATAGCATCCCACGTTGGTGCCCAGGCCCACCAGCTTCACACCGGGGCAGGCCAGGATCTGGGGGACGATCTCGTCCAGCTGCTCCCGGCCGAATACCCCCTCCCGCAGGTCTCCCACGTCGATCATCAGGATAATGGGGTGGACCTTGCCCTGACGGAGGGCGGCCTCCGACACAGCCCGGATGACCTCGATCTGGCTCTGGAGGCTCCAGTCCGCCCAGCGGACCACCTCATCCGCCTCCGGAATGGCCGGGATGCGGATGAGCAGGTACTTGAGACCGGGGATGGCCTGCTTGGCGGCCATGATGTTCTTCATCCGGCTGTCGGCAAAGGAGGTGATCCCGCCCGCCATAGCCGCCCGGATCACATCAGGCCGGGCGGAAAAGCCCTTGGTGGCAAAGGTCAGCTCCACCCCTTTGGATGTACAGAAATCACTTAGTTTTCTGGCGTTTTCCATTACCTTTTTGGTGTTGATCTCCAGGATAGGCGCATACATGACACGTTCCTCCTTTTGTGATCTTCTGCCTCCATCATACCGGGTCTGTGGCCCGATGGCAAGAAAATATTTCCTACCTCTTGACAACTGTGTATCTGTGTGTTATTACTGTATATGTCGAGTATATACAGTATAACAACGACGCGAGGTATACCTATGGATATCATCATCAGCAACTCCGGCGGCGTGCCCATTTACGACCAGATCACCCGGCAGATGAAGGGCCTCATCCTCCGGGGAGAGCTGGCCGAGGGGGAGGCCCTTCCCTCCATGCGGCTGCTGGCCAAGGAACTGCGTATTTCTGTCATCACCACCAAACGAGCCTATGAAGAGCTGGAGCGGGACGGTTTCATCACCACCGTGCCGGGGAAGGGGTGCTTTGTAGCGCCCCGGAACCTGGAGCTGGTCCATGAGGAGACCCTCCGCCGGGTGGAGGAGCATCTCTCCCAGGCGGTGGATATTGCAAGGACCGGCGGCGTCACCCTGGCGGAGCTGACCGAGACCCTCAGCCTTCTGTATGGAGAGGAAACAGTATGAGCAATGCATTGGAAGTATGCCATCTCACCAAGGACTACGGTTCCTTCAAGCTGGACGACGTGTCCTTCACCGTGCCTGGCGGCACCATTATGGGCCTGATCGGGGAGAACGGGGCCGGGAAGTCCACCACCATCAAATGTATTCTGAACCTGATCCACCGGGACGGCGGGGAGATCTCCGTCTTTGGGCTGGATGCCATCCGTGACGAGCGGGCGGTAAAGAGCCAAGTGGGGGTGGTGCTGGACGAGTCCCTCTTCCACGATACCCTCAACCCGGTCCAGGTTGGCAAGATCCTGTCCAAACTCTATCCCAACTGGGATGGAAGGTGCTACGGGGGCTATCTGCGGAAATTTGAGCTGCCGGAGAAAAAGACAGTGAAAACCTTTTCCCGGGGCATGAAAATGAAATTGGCTATTGCGGCTGCCTTTGCAGCCAGGCCCAGGCTGCTTATTCTGGACGAGGCCACCTCCGGCCTGGACCCGGTGATACGGGATGAGATCCTGGATGAGTTTCTCAACTTCATTCAGGACGAGGATCACGCCATTCTCATCTCCAGCCACATTACCAGCGACCTGGAGAAGGCGGCGGACTATGTTACCTACCTCCACAAGGGGCGGGTAGTTCTATCCGGCGCCAAGGACGAACTGCTGGATTCCTACGGCAAGCTGGTGTGCAGCCGCGCCGATCTGGAGCGGGTGGACCGGTCCCTGCTGGCGGGCAGCCGGGTGGGACAGTTCGGGTGCGAGGCCCTGGTAAAGGATCGGCACGCCTTTGCCCGCCGCTATCCGGGCCTGACGGTGGACCCCGCCACATTGGAGGATATCATGGTCTTTACCGGAAAGGGGGATGCAAAATGACCGGGCTGATCTATAAGGATATTGTGGCCCTGCGCAAGCAGCTTTCCACCCTGCTGCTCTTTCTCATCGTGTACGGAGGCTTCTGCGTCACCGGGGTGTTTGATTTCTCCATCCTGGGAGCCTTGGTGGCCGTGTTCGGTCTCACCATTCCCATGTCCTCGGTGGCAATGGACGACGCCGCCCATTGGGACCGGTACGCGGTGGCCACCCCCGCCGGACGGCGGGGCGTGGTGGCCGGGAAATATGTGTTCACCCTGTTGGTAATCGTGGTCAGTGTGGCGGTGGCGGCGGGCCTGATGGTGTGCCTCTCCCTGGCCGGACTGACCGAGACAACGCTGGATGATCTGGTACTCATTGCCCTCTCCTGCGGCGTGCTTACGCTGGTGTTGAACGCCATCATCCTGCCGTTCCTGCTCAAGTATGGGGCGGAGAAGGCCAGAGTGATCAGCATGATTACCTTTGTGGTCATCTTCGGTGGGGCTGTGCTGCTGGGGGGACTGGCCAAGGATCAGATTACTCTGCCCCAACCGCCGGCGTGGCTGCTGACCGCCCTGCCCGTCCTCTTGGGATTGCTGGCCATTGGCAGCTACCTGATCTCCTATTTCATCGCACAGGGGATCTATGCCAAAAAGGAATTTTAAAGATCAGGACAGAAAAATGGGCCCGCTGCGCCATGCAGCGGGCCCAAATTGATTCTGTGTGGTTACATCCGTACAAACTGGTTCCGGTGGGGATCGTACTGGCAATCCAGGATAGATAGTTTCTGAGAGATTTCGTCTTGATCCACCTGGAGATCGTCGCACAGGGCATCCAGGGAGGGATAGAAGTCACGCAGTTTGGTGTTGACATAACTGAGCAGGATCATGGGATCTTGGGGAAGCATAGAGAATGTGCCTACTTTCTGTGTATAGAATGCTTGGTGCTGGCTGGGGTGATATCTTACAGCCCCAACTTTTCGGCTACAAAGTTATCCACTTTCGCCAGCGCGTCGATCCCCACACGACTGTGTCGCGCGGGGACCCCATTTATTACATCTGCTCGGGCGGAATGAATCCGCCCGGCATCAAGGTTTTGCCTTTGGCAAAACGCTTGGGACGCCGCACTTGCGGCGGGGCTGGACGACGCCCGCAGTGACAACTGGGATAGTAACTTACAGCCCCAGCTTTTCAGCCACAAAGTTATCCACTTTCGCCAGCGCGTCGTCCAGTTTGAGGACGTCGGTGCCGCCGCCCATGGCGCTGTCGGGCTTGCCGCCGCCCTTGCCGCCGCAGCAGCAGCACACCTGCTTCACCAGGTCGCCGGCCTTGATGCCGCGGGCCACGGCATCCTTACCGCACACGGCCAGGAAGGTGATCTTGCCATCCTTCACGCTGGACAGCACCGCCACCACGCCGGAGTCCTTGTCCCGCAGGAAGTCGCCCATCTTACGCAGACGGTCGGCTTCGGCGTCGTTGAGGGTGGCAGTGAGTACCTTCAGGCCGCCCACGTCCTTGGCGCCCATCAGGAAGTTGCCCGCCTGGTTCACGGCCTCGCGGGCCTTAAAGCCCTCCACCAGATGGCGCAGTTCCCGCAGTTCGGTAATGGTCTGCTCAGCCTTCTCCCGCAGTTCGCCGGGCTTGGCCTTGAGTACCGCGGCGGCCTCAAACAGCTTCTGCTGGTTCTGGTTCATGATCTTCAGGGACTGAGCGCCGGTGGTGGCCTCAATGCGGCGGACGCCGGAGGCCACGGAGAACTCGCTCTCGATGTGGAATACGCCCACCTTGGCGGTGTTGTCCAGGTGGGTGCCGCCGCAGAACTCCACGGAGTAGCCCTCGCCCATGTCCACCAC
>NZ_CALWOJ010000110.1 GCF_944383115.1 uncultured Flavonifractor sp.
GCCTCGGCCACAGCCTGGGTGCCCTTGGCAAAGGCGGGGAACTCAAACACGCCCATAGGGCCGTTCCAGATCACAGTACCCGCATCCTTCACAGCGTCAGCGTAGGCGGCAATGGCCTTGGGGCCGATGTCCATGCCCATGCAGTCGTCGGGGATGTTCATGCTGTCCACCAGGATGGGCTCGGCGTCAGCAGAGAACTCCTTGGCGCAGATGGTATCCTCGGGCAGGAGGAGTTTGACGCCCTTCTCCTTGGCCTTCTTCATCATGTCGTTGCAGTAGTCCAGCCAGTCCTCCTCCAGCAGGGACTTGCCAATGGAGCCGCCCTGAGCCTTGAGGAAGGTGTAGGTCATGCCGCCGCCGATGATGATGGTGTCGGCAATCTCCAGCAGGTTGTTGATGACGCCGATCTTGGAGGACACCTTGGAGCCGCCCAGGATAGCCACCAGGGGACGCTTGGGATTGGCCAGGGCGCCGCCGATGATCTCCAGCTCCTTCTGGATCAGGAAGCCGGACACGGCGGGCAGGTAGGCAGCCACACCGGCGGTGGATGCGTGGGCGCGGTGGACGGCGCCGAAGGCGTCGGACACATACACCTCAGCCATATCAGCCATGGCCTTGGCCAGAGCGGGATCGTTCTTGGTCTCACCCTTCTCAAAGCGGGTGTTCTCCAGCAGCAGGATCTGGCCGGGCTGGAGAGCGGCGGCCTTGGCCTGGGCGTCGGGGCCCACCACGTCGGAGGCCATGATGACCTCACGGCCCAGCAGCTCGCTCAGGCGCTTGGCAACCGGGGCCAGAGACAGCTTGGCCAGGGACTTCTTCCACTCCTCCTCGGTGATGGAGGCGGGGTCCTTGCCCTTCTCGGCCTGCTTCTTCACATAGGAGTCAAAGGTAGCCACGGGCTTGCCCATATGAGAGCAGGCGATGACGGCGGCATTCTGATCCAGCAGGTACTGGATGGTGGGCAGGGCCGCACGGATGCGCTTGTCGTCGGTGATGACGCCGCTGCCGTCCTTGGCCATGGGCACGTTAAAGTCGCAGCGCAGCAGTACCTTCTTGCCGGCTACGTCGATGTCTTTTACGGTTTTCTTGTTGTAGTTCATACTATACTAGCTCCTTTCATCTCGCCTTCCCCGGTCAATCCGGGAAAATCCAGTTGTCGCAGGGCTTCGTACGCTAGGATCGCCGCTGAGTTGGAAAGATTGAGGCACCGGGCCTCCGCCCGGATCGGTATACGAATACATCGCTGGGGGAACTGCTGCCGGAAGGACTCCGGCAAACCGGCGGTCTCCTTGCCGAAGATGAGATAGCACCCATCCCGGAACGTGGCCTCTGTATAGGGCCGCGGGGCTTTGGAGGTGGCCAGCCAAATATCTTCCGCACCGGTTTTCTGGAAAAAGTCCTCCAGATTTTCATACACCCGCAGATCCACCAGATGCCAGTAGTCTAAGCCGGCCCTTTTTACGGCTTTGTCACTGATATCAAAGCCCAGAGGCTTGATCAGGTGGAGCCGGATACCCGTAACCGCACAGGTACGGGCAATATTTCCTGTGTTTTGCGGGATTTCCGGTTCGTAAAGCACGATATTCAGCATTTTATTCCCTCTTTATACCTCTATCACTGTTCAGCGCAGGCTATTGTACTCCAAAATCCCATAGATTTCAACCGTAAAAGCGTGAAAAAGCGGTAAAACATGCAGTTTTGTTTATGCAAGCACATGCTTTTGTACTTTACTGTACTAGGAAACTGTGGTATGATGCTCACAGACAAAAGCAACGCCAAGGAGGATGAACGCATTGCAGCGGAATCGCAAGGTACATCGATTGGTGGTGAAGGTGGGTACGTCCACCCTTACCCGGGAGACCGGGAGCCTCAATCTTCAAAATATGGAGCGGCTGGCCCGGGTCCTGTCCGATCTGGAGGGGATGGGCTATCAGGTGGTGCTGGTCTCTTCCGGC
This sequence comes from uncultured Flavonifractor sp., assembly GCF_944383115.1. GTDB lineage: Bacteria > Bacillota > Clostridia > Oscillospirales > Oscillospiraceae > Flavonifractor. The sequence goes on from NZ_CALWOJ010000110.1 coordinate 1,956, forward strand.
GCCATCGGCATCGGCACCAAGAAACTACGGCTGGAACAGCGCCCCACCGAACTGCGGATGAAGCAGGCCACCGCCGCCGTGGGCCAGTGCATGATGATGCACATCTATGACAAGCTCTTCGCGGAGTATAACCGCACCGTGGCCCAGATCCTGCTCACCGGCGAGGATGTGGACGCCCCCGTCCGGTCGGAGCATCTGCACAACACCTTTGAGGCCCTGCTGGAGCTGGGGGTCATCCCGGTGGTCAACGAGAACGACTCGGTGTCCTCGGCGGAGATCGAGACCGGCCAGTGCAAGGTGCTGGGCGACAACGACACCCTGTCCGCCATCGTGGCCCGGCTGTGCGGGGCCGACCTGCTGGTGCTGCTCAGCGACATCGACGGACTGTATGACGCCGATCCCCGCACCCACCCGGACGCCAAACTGATCCATCATGTGTCGGCTATTACCCCCGAATTGCGGGCTATGGCGGGGGGCGCGGGTACCTGGCGGGGTACCGGCGGCATGGCTACCAAACTCAACGCCGCCCAGACCGCGCTGGAGGCCGGCATCGACATGGTCATTGCAAACGGCAGCCGGATGGAGGCCATCTACGACATCGTGGCGGGTGCGGATATCGGCACCCGGTTTTCCAAGGGGTAAAGCGGGATACTCTCCTCTCCCGTTTTCCATATGTAAGAAGAAGAAAAGGTTGTGTTTGTATGAAACGAATGCTCTCCCTGTCCCTGGCACTGCTGCTGGCGCTTTCCCTGTGGCTGCCCTATGGCCGGGCGGAAGCGGCGGAAGCCTTCCCCGAGCTGGACATTGAGATCACCGAAGCCCGGATCATCGCCGAGAAGGCGGTGAGCTACCTGGGCAACGAGCTGTGGATCCCCTATCTGCCGGAGGAGGACAAGAATTTGGAGCTTCTCCTGCTGGCCATCAGCCTGGATCAGATGCACATCCTGCTCCAGCAGAAGGGCTCCGCCCCGCCCTGGCTGCCCGGCCTGCTGGACAACGTGGACGCCCTGGAGACCTGGTACAGCGATGTGGAGGACTTTGATCTTATCCTCGAAACCGCCCGGGACATCCGCAGCGATCCCATGATCTCCTTCGGCCCCATCCAGGCGGGCAACCCCTCCGCCGGAGCGGCGGTGACCGCCTTCTCCGACGTGCCGGAGAGCCACTGGGCCTATGAGAACATCATGCTCATGGTGGAGTACGGCGTGCTGACCGGCACCTCGGAGCCGGTGGACGGCGTGGCCACCTTTGAGCCTGAGAAGCCGGTCACCCTGGGCCAGCTGCTGGCGGTGCTGGTGCGTCTGGCCGCCCCGGAGCGGATCGAGACCCGGCCGGACGACACCCACTGGGCCATGCCCTATTACCGGGCAGCCAAGGAGATGGACTGGATCCACCTGGATCTGGCTCACGATTCGGTGGAGGAGGCCCTGAACAACACGGTCAGCCGCCAGTACATGGCCCGCTATCTGGTGGGCGCCGCCCAGGAGCTGGGCGAGATACTGCCCTATTCCGAGGATGTGGGCCTGTCCGACATGTCCCACGCCTACAGCAAGCGCGCGGTATACATGAGCTACTACAGCGGCCTGCTGGAGGGAGATGAGAACGGCTGGTTCCGCCCTGCCGCCTCCACCACCCGGGCCGCCCTGGCCACCGTGTGCTGCCGCCTCATCGGCGCGGTGAAGCGGCCCACCCCCTACGTGGATCCCGACGCGGAGGTACTCATCCCCCACCCCTATTTCTACCACAGCCTGGACGCCAACGGCCTGGTCATTGACGACCCGGAGGTGCGCACCCACGGGGAGCTGCCCACCTCCTCCTGCCGCACCTATAACCTCCAGGCCCTCTCCCTGGCCCGGGCGGGCATTGACAGCGAGGGGCTCTACCTCACCGTCACCGCGCCCCAGCTGCCGGCGGAGATCGCCGATGACTTCGTCTTTGACTTCTGGAGCATGGTGTATCGCGGGCCGGACGACGACTACTTTGCCGACGTGGTGCCCGACCAGCACATCACCCTGAAGCCCGGGGAGAGCGCTACCTTCCGCTACCAGACCTGGGACGGCGACATGGTGGGCCGGGGCGACTTCGGCAACCTCTCCCTGTCGGTGTCGGTGGAGCACCAGAAGGATCACGCCATTCTCTCCCACCGCATCAACCTGCGCTCGGAGGGCAGCGTGAACGAATCCTACCAGAACTCGGGAGATCACTACTGGGATCCCTTTGACGACAGCGCCGTGTGGGCGGGCCTGTCCGCCTGACAAAAGAAGGAGGAGACTGCCATGACACAGCTGGAGACCCAGGGCCTGGCGGCCAGATACGCCGCCCGTGTCCTGGCGGTGGCGGGCGCCGCCCGCAAGAATGAGGCTCTGGAGGCGATTGCCCGGGGCATTGAAGCCGGCATGCAGGCCATTCTGGCCGCCAACCAGGCCGACCTGGCGGCGGGGAAAGCCGCCGGAATGCGCCCCTCCCTCCAGGACCGGCTGGCACTGGACGAGGGCCGTATCGCCGGCATCGTGGACGGCGTGCGGCAGGTAGCCGCTCTGCCCGACCCCATTGGTGAGATCACCAAAATGTCCACCAGGCCCAACGGTCTGGTCATCGGCAAGCGCCGGGTGCCTTTGGGCGTCATCGGCATCATCTATGAGGCCCGGCCCAACGTCACCGTGGACGCCGCCGCCCTCTGTCTCAAGTCGGGCAACGCCGTCATCCTCCGGGGCGGCAAGGAGGCCTTCCGCTCCAACCAGGCCTTTGTGGCCATCATGCGGGACGCTCTGGAGTCCGCCGGTCTGCCCCGGGACTGCGTGGCCCTGGTCACCGACACCACCCGCCAGAGCGCCGCGGAGCTGATGAACCTGACGGAATATCTGGATGTGCTGATCCCCAGAGGTGGCGCGGGCCTCATTAAAAATGTGGTGGAAAACGCCAAGGTGCCGGTAATCCAGACCGGCGTGGGCGTGTGCCATGTGTACGTCCACGGGGAGGCCGACCTGGATATGGCCGCCCGCATCATCCACAATGCCAAGACCTCCCGGCCCTCGGTGTGCAACGCCGCTGAGTGCCTGCTGGTGGATCGGGCGGTGGCCCGTGACTTCCTGCCCATGGCCTGGCAGCTGCTCCAGACCAAAAATGTGGAGCTGCGGGGCTGCCCCGAGACCCGGGCCATCCTGGGTGATTTCGTGGTACCCGCCTCCGAAGAGGACTGGGACACCGAGTTCGGCGACTACATTCTGGCCGTCAAGGTGGTGGGCGGCTTTGACGAGGCGGTGGAGTTTATCCACGCCCACGGCACCGGCCACTCCGAGGCCATTGTCACCAACAACTACTTTGCCGCCCAGCAGTTTTTGAACCAGGTGGACGCGGCGGCGGTGTACGTCAATGCCTCCACCCGCTTCACCGACGGCAACGAGTTCGGCCTGGGCGCCGAGATCGGCATCTCCACTCAGAAGATGCACGCCCGGGGCCCGATGGGCCTGGAGGAGCTGACCTCCAGCAAATTTGTGATCTACGGCACCGGCCAGATCCGCTGAGCATAGGATGGAGCGGCCCCATACGGAATTCTTGTTACATACGGCGGGCAGCAATGCCCGCCGTATGAATTTGTAGGGGGTGCTTCCATGCTGGAACGCCAGATCAAGCCGGAGGGCGGCGTGGTATACTGCGACCTGGGCAGGCTGTGTCCGGAGGACGGGCAGATCATTGACTGTACCCTGACTCTGGCCGGGGTGCTGCCGGAACGGCGGGTGGCCCTGGCGGCGGAGCTGCTGGACGGGGATACCTGTCTGGGGGCCCGGCTGTTCACCATCCCGCCCCACCATGAACCGGCTGCCGCCGATGTCAGGCTCACCGGCCTGCGCTTTTACCTGCCCCAGGGGACGGACCGGCCCCTCACGCTGCGGGCCGACGCCCATTATATGGACCGGAACGAGCGCTGTCTGCTCTAAGTCAAAACCTCCGGCTAAGCCGGAGGCTTGAGTAGGCCCTAAAAGGGCCTGATACGGACGAAGCCCCTTAAGGGGC
>NZ_CALWOJ010000111.1 GCF_944383115.1 uncultured Flavonifractor sp.
CGCATGATGCGGTAGGAGGGGCCCAGATCCTGCAGGGCATAGTGGCCGAAGGGCACCTCTCTGGCCCCCACCTTCCGCTTGTAGGAGATGGAATACACCCTGGGATTGTGGGGCCACACATAGTTTTTATAGCGCATTGCCGCCAGTCTCACAGCAGTTGAAACCCCCCGTCAAATCTCCGTGCGTCCCGCCGCACCAGCCGGTCCAGCCGCCGCAGCGTATCCTCGCCGCCGCTTGGTTCTCTGCCCGGCGGCTCCAATGTCACCACTTGGGTCTGCCGCTCCGCCGCCGGAAGGCCCGCCAAACTCACCCGTACTGCCTGATCCAGTCCCCAGGAGGCCTCTGTCAAGGCCCGGGCGGCTTCCGGCCCACTATCCGGCCAACGTTCTCCAGCCGGGTGCAGCGTATCCGCCCCCGCCGCCCACCGACGGGTCACTCCACCACCGTCCGTGCTGGAGAGACTGCCCGTCGCCGACAGCAGCAGTCCTTCTGTCCCATCCCTGCCATCCAGGTCGGGCAGGACCAATCCAATCGCGTTCTTCTCTCCCTCTTGGGAACCTCGCTCCTCTTGGGTAGGGGCCGGGACCCGCACCGGGCCGGTCTCCCAGGTTCCATCCCTTTCCTCATGCTCCAGCTGCTGCGCCAGCAGCTGTCCGATATAGTCGATCATGCCCTCTCCCCCCGCATCAGCTGTTCAAACCGCTCCTGATCGAAGGAGGCGTTCTGTCCACCCACGGTGGTCCCCGCCGGCTGTCCGCACACCGGGCAGCACACCTCCTCCGCCTTCTGCCGGCAGGAGGGGCACAGCTGCTCCAGTACTTCCTCCCGGTCCAGCATCAGGTTGAGGGCGCACCACAGGTAGTCTCTGGCCTTCATTTTTTGAGCCCGCTCCTCCGTGGGAAGGGCCCCAAACGTCTTGAGCACACGCCAGCGAAGGCGCTCATAAGGCGTATGCTCCAGGCTTTTTTTAGGGTCCGGGCCTCCTCCTCCCCATCCTCGGGGGAGGGATTTTCCGTCCGATCCAGCTCATCCCACAGCCGGGCCAGGTCTGCCACCTCCCGGGCGCTGAGATGTTCCAGCACCGCCCGACCTGAGGAGAACAGGGGCTTGCCGTTCTCCTCCAGGGCGCGAGCCAGCAGGCAGGCATTGGCGCACAGAGCCCGCTCCCCTTCGCCCTGAGCCAGTTCCTCCCCCTCCCGGCGTGCCTCCAGCACCTCCAGGGCGGAGAGCAGCCGCAGCTGGGTGCCGTCCTCCAGGGTCAGCCGGTCTTTTCGATTCAGCAGGGACTCCATCTTGCAGTCTCCCCCACTCATACCGCCGTCTCGATCCGCTTGGCCGCCACCACCGTGATCTTTTCCACTACCATGGCCCCCAGGGCTCCGGTCTCGCCGATGGTACTCCACTGACAGCCGGAGTAGATGATCTTCCGGTCGGGCTTACAGATCACCAGGCTGAAATCCTCCAGATCGTGGAAGTTGATGCCGTCCCGGATGGCCTCGTCGGTAGCGTACAGCCGGGTCAGTTCCAGCACATGGGTGCGCTGTCCGGGGATGGTAGCCACCGGCTCTTCCTCGCCGAAGGCCTCCACGCTCTGGCTGGAGCGGGTGGTTTTGGCGGTGTAGCTCTGGACCACCGCCACCTTCTTCCCGTCGATCTCCAGATAGATGTCGCTGCTGGTGGGAAAACCTGAAATTTTCATGTGCTTCCCTCCTTATACCGTGATGTGGGCGGTGAGCCAGATCTGGTTGAGGCCGTGGGCCACCGTAAAGGTGAAGTCTACCAAGCAGACAGTGGGATTTTCCGTGTCCGCCTCCACCGTCACCTGATCGTAGCCAGTAATGATCTCCCTGGCCAGCTTGTTCTCCAGCTCCAGCACCACCTGGGAGCGGATGGCCCCCCGTGTCTGCTCCGTGTTCTTGGTCCTGCGGAACTTGGCCCGCAGGGAGTTGCGAATGGTGGGGATCACGTCATCCACAATGCGGATGGTAGTCAGTTCCCGCCAGGTGGCGTCCTCCGCCTCTCCAGTCTTGGTGCGGGTGGTGACACCCCGCACCACACTGACCACGCCGCTCACATTTTCCAGGGGGGTAACGCCGCCCCGCACTAGGGTGTCGATCTCGGTGTCGGCGTACCGGGCCTCCATCCCCTCCAGGCCCTTCAATTCCGCGCCGCCCAGGGGGATGGCGGGGTCGCTCTCTCCGGCAATGGCCCCCGCCACCGCGGCAGCTGCCAGACCGGTGTCGTCGCCGGGGGCCACCAGCACCACCCGTTCGCTGTTGAGCCCTTCCGCCCGCTGGACCAGGGCCTCCACATTCTCGTTCTGGGCGCCGCCTACCACGGCAATGCGCTCCCGTCTGGCCTGGGATGCGTCGCAGACGCTCTGCCGCAGAGCCTGCTGGACGGTCAGTTCCGTGCTGTCGCACACCACAAGATCGATGTCCTCCTCCATAGCCAGCAGATCAAAGGCCCCCTGATAGTCCTCCTCTCCGCTCACAGGCACCGCCATTACCTTGGCCGCGCCGTTGCGGAAGAGGATCTGGACCAGCTTGGTCAGGTTCTCCTCCTGACCAAACTGGGTCACCGCGTCCTCATAGCGGTTGAGGGCGTATAGCTTGCCGCTCTCCCCCTCGGTCACCAGGCCTACCAGGCCCACCGTGCGGCCGCCGCTGCTGCCGCTGATCACGGTGGAGGCGTCGTAGCTGGAGTACACCCCCGGCCGTTCATGGATCGTCATACTCAAATCCGGCTCTCTCCTCTCACAATAAAGTCCAGGAAGGCGCCGCCCTCCTGAGCCACCGCATACAGGTAGCCCCGGCATACCGCCTCCACCGTCCGGTGGTAGAGGCCTGCCCCCTGGTCAAATTCCGTCTCTCCGCAGGAGAGTTCCTGGAGGGTGAGGCCGGGCGGTCCCTCCCGCTGCAAGGCCTCAGCCATCCGGTCGAAGGTCTCCTGGATACCCGTCGCGCCGCAGCCCTGGGGAGCGTACAGATCCAGCCCGAAGGTGAGGACGATCTTCCTCCCGTACAGCTCCTGCCACTGGCCGCTCTCCTGATCGTACCGCTCTCCCAGGTAGTCCCGGAACCCCTCCGGCCCTCCCTGGCAGGCCCGGAGGGAGACGGCAGCCACCACTCCGTCCCTCCGGGCCCGCCGCGTCTCCGGGTAGGCACATTGGGCGTCGATGCCCTGCCCCTGCAGATAGTCCGCCATCCGCTCCCGGATCGTTCCAAAGTCCATCCTTCTCCCCCGCTTCCGTCTATGGATCTCTTTTGTAGGGGCCGATGCCCTCATCGGCCCGTTTCAGCCCCGTAGGGGCGACCTTTATGGTCGCCCGCCACACTGTTCCAAGTCCCGCTCAGTCCCTGACCGCCAGCAGCCCCCACCAGTACACCAGCTTCTCTCCCAGGTATACCGGCTGTGCGCTGCGTACCGTAAAGGTCAGATCCCCCCAGGCGATGTATCCGTCGCCCAGCTCATCCAGAGCTATCTCCGGCCCGCCCAGACAGATCCACCGATCCTGCCGTACCAGGCCCAGGGGGGTAGGCTGCCGCTGGAAGAAGTCTGTTCCCTTCTCCAGTACGGGCTGGAGGAAGGCCCGGCATACCGTTCCTTCCTCCCCGTCCTGACGATGGAGGGTAACGTTCTGACCATATCTGGATAAAATCTGTCTCCAGCGGTCGGTCATCCCTCCACCCCCCGGAACACGAAGTGCCGGTCTTTCAGATAGGGTCCCAGTACCATCTCAGCCTGGAGGCGGAGGGCGGCGGAACGTTCCCGCTCCTCGCCGCTTTCTCCCTCCCGGATGGTGACGCTTCCGGCAGTGAACTCCATGCCGCCGTATGCCTGTCCACCCGTCAGTCCGGCCAGGGCCAGCCAGGCGCACCCCAGCGCAAAGGCCTGTCCGCAATCCTCCGGGGTCACGCCGTCCCGCAGCCTGCCGGTCATTTCCTGTTCTGCAGCCCGGCACAGCGTCTCCAATACCGGCATTTGATCCTCGCTCACCTGGCCCAACGTCCGGGCCAGGGCCATGATCTCCTCCATCATTTCAGCTTCAGCACCTTGGCCGCGTCGGTAAACAGCTTGGCAAAGCCGGAGATGGAGGTGATGGCGGCCCGCTCCAGCTGGCGGTCAATGAGCTTGTCATACTCCACCATCACGTCGGAACCCTGTACCATCTCCAGGGCGTAATGCTTGTCCAGGCCGATGAGCTTGCCGCTCTCCAGAGCGGAGGTGCGCAGCAGGGTGGCCCCCAGGGGGGTGGCCAGCTTGCCGGTGCCCTGGAAGTTGAGGCCGGTCATGGGATTCTGGAACTCGTCCATCTTGAGCATCTGGCGCATCATGTCGCCGGACACCAGCAGGGTGTTCATCTCATAGGGGTCAAACTGAGCCCAGAAATCCACCAGATCGTCGTAGGTCAGACTGCCGGAGGTGCCGCCAATGGGGTCGGAACCCACGGTAAACTCCTGGGCAGGATTGTCGTTGCCGTCGCCGTTGAGGAGTACGTCGATGGCGTCCTCCAGGTGCATCCGGTTGATGTGGGCGCCGATCTGCCGCAGGGTGACGGAGAACAGGTCCAGCTTCTGATAGCGGATGGCCTCGTAGGAGGCCACCAGCATCCGGCCCCGCTTGTGGAGCTTGACCAGATTCTCCTGGGTCTTGACCTGGGTCTGGGGGATAGTGGCGCCCTCCTCCACATAGCGCAGGGCCTTCTGGTCGTCCTCAGGCACCGAGGCAATGGAGCGGTAGTCCATGCCGTCGAACTTGGTAACGGCGGCAGTGATGTGGGGCAGCAGGTCGGCCTCCTCCATGCCCTGTCGCACCGACCGGGCGATGTACTCAGGGAAGAGGACGGCGGACTGGCTGGTGGAGAAGAACTTTTCCACCACGTCGCTGCCCGCGCCCTTCACCTTGATGTCAAATCGCTTGAGCTGACGCTGATAGGCGTCCAGGCCCTCCAGAGGAGTGCCCTTGTACTGCTCCGAGGGGTCCTCCCGCTCCAGCACCTGGGCAAAGGTGCGGCCCGCCTCGTTGTACATACCCTTTTCCAGTCTCAGATTGTCAAACCGATAGCTCATATTCCCATCCTCCCTTTCTTACAGACGCACCACAGCACCGTCGGTCTCCACACGCACCACCAGGTGCTCCACACCGGCGGAATCGTTCTTCTTTACCCCGCCGGCGCTGTCAGCGGACAGCTTGACCCAACCCGCCTGGATATCCTCGCCGGTGGCGGCCACCTTTACCAGGCCGCCCAGCTGGACGGCGGCATAGCCGTCCTCGGCAGACAGGGCCACGCCGCAGAACTTCTCGCCGTCGGTACAGGGGCCCACCGTGCCGTCCTCCGTCACCTTGACCACCTGACCGGCGATCACACCCTCGTCGCAGGCAAAGGTAGCCACCACTTCGCCAATGCCTTCAAAAGAAATCTTGCTGCTCATGTTTCTACTCCTTTCTTTTTGTCGGGGCCAATCCCCGTCATTGCGAGCCAGTGCGCACACTGGCGCAGCAATCCGTTATCGTCGGTTTCAGATCAAAAACGCTCCGTCTCGTCCCTCCGCCGGAATCTGTCGCTCCCATGCGGGCAGCTGGGTCTCCATTCCCCATGCCTTGTCCACCTGATCCTCAAAGGCTTTTTTGAGGGCGTCCAGTTCCGGTTCTTCCAGCTGCTGTACAATGTTCTTCAGCACCGCCTGTTCCAGTTTGAGCCCGGCCGCGCCGCCCAGGCGCACCACCTCGTCCTTGAGCTGCTGTATGTACTTGCGCCCCAGGGCGGCCTCCCGCTCCAGCCGTTCCATGTCCTGTCTCATACTCTTCATCACCCCCGCATTTTTCTGGGCCGGTACCGCCACAAAGGACCACTCGTAGGCGTCGGTGGCGTGGACCAGATCGGCCCAGCACAGCTTGCCGCCGTACTCCCTGCCCTTCTCATGGGCGCACC
>NZ_CALWOJ010000112.1 GCF_944383115.1 uncultured Flavonifractor sp.
CAGACCTTCTCCGACCGGGCGGGGGACGAGGTGGACGCCAGCGAGACCATCCAGGAAAAGACCTCCCTGGCCGAGCGGTTTGGCCTGCGTATCCCCTATCTGGCCCTGAACAAAGCGGAGTTCCTGGATCTGGTGGAGAAAATGGCCGCGCTGCACGGGCTGGTCATGGATCGCCAGGCCCTCCGCACCGGCGCCGACCGCTGGGAAATGCGCCACCCGGGCCGGACGCCCCGCACCGCCAAGCAGTACATCGCCAGTCTCAGTCTGGCCTAGCAATTCCCTGCCCTGCACATGGAAAGGAGCATATGTATGAAAAGATCTCTGTTCAAAAAAGCCCTGGCTGGGTTTCTGTCCACCGCTCTGCTGATCCTCCCCGTTCTGGCTGCCGAACCGCAGCAGCCCGCCTCCTGGGCCGTCAGCCAGCTGGCCGACAGCTATGCCCTGGGTCTGGTGGACGACAACTATACTACTTACATCCAAAGTCCGGTGACCATGGATCAATTGGAGACCATGACCACTGTCGTATCCAATAAGCTGGCCCTGCTGGAGCTGGAACCCCGTACGGCGGACGCCGTGGGCCTGGTGGTGGACACCACCCGGGGCGGCGTGATGAACGCCCTGTATCAAGAGGCGGCCACTTATGACCTGCCCGGCGTGGAGGAGGGCCCGGAGGCCTTTCTGACCGGGCTGGGGGTGGTCCAGGGAGACGGCGCCGGACTGGCCCAGGAGCGCACCTGTACCTATCAGGAAGCTATGGTCATGGCAAACCGCCTGATCCTGGCCATCTATGACGGGCAGGACGCCGGTTCCAAGGGTCTGCTGTGGAAGGCCACCAACGGGGATAATACCCTGTATCTGCTGGGCACCATACATCTGGACCGGGACAACGTCTATCCCCTCCACAAGTCCGTCCGGGACGCCATCCAGGCCTCCGAGGAGGTCATCTTTGAGCTGGATCTCAACGACCTGGAGGGCATCGCCCTGCTCCAGAGCCTCCAGACCTATCAGGACGGCACCACCCTGGCCGACCACATCAGCCCCGAACTCTATCAGCGGGTGCAGACCGCGGCGGCCGCCCTGGGTATGGGCCCCAACGACCTGGACCTCTATAAGCCCTGGGCGCTGGCCTCCACCTTCTCCACCCTCAGCATGATGGACGACACCACCGGCGCTAACGCCATGGCCATCGACAGCTACGTCAACGCCGCGGCGGCCAACGGCGGCAAGGCCATCGGCGCGGTGGAGACCTACGCCTTCCAGGGCGGCATTTTCGACGGTCTCTCCCCCGAATATCAGGAGACCTACCTGGACTCCGCCCTGGCAGTCTTTGAGATGACGCTGGGCGGGGAACCCGACCCGGAGATCGAGCAGGCCGCCCAGCTTCAGGAGGAAATGCTCTCCGCCATATTTGCCTCCTGGAAGGATCGGGACCCGGAGGCTTTTGCCCAGGTCTACGATAAGCAGGCCATCATCAACAGCACCGACGAGCTGAATTCCAAGCTGTTTACCCAGCGGGACCCGGGTATGATTGAGGCCGCCGCGGGCTATCTGGAGACCGAGGGCAGCCACACCTACTTTATGGCGGTGGGCGCGGGCCACATGGTGGACCCCGGTGGAATCGTCAGCGGTTTGAAGGCTCTGGGCTATACTGTGGAACTGGTGCCCTGAGTCTCTCCATTTCCGAAAGGAGTACCATATGATCCTGAAAGGAACCTTTCTCCACACCCCCACGTTGGGGGAACTGGAGGTGCGCCAAAATACCTATCTGGTCTCTGAGGGTGAGACCATTGTGGGTCTGTACGACACCCTGCCCCCGGAGTACGCCGCCCAGCCGGTGGAGGACTGGGGGGACTGCCTCATCATTCCTGCCTTTACCGACCTGCACATCCACGCACCCCAGATCATCAACCGGGGCATCGGCTACGACAAGCAGCTGCTGCCCTGGCTGGAGACCTATACCTTCCCGGCGGAGGCCCGCTTTGCCGACCCGTCCTTTGCTGACAGGGCGTGGAAGGCTTTCCTCAACCACCTGTGGGCAGTGGGTACTCTGCGCTTTTCCGCCTTTGCCTCCATCCACAAGGACGCGGCCTGGCGCCTCATGGAGCTGACCGAGCAATCCGGCCTCCGGGGCCTCATCGGCAAGGTGAATATGGACCGCAACGCTCCCCCGGAGCTGCAGGAGGATACCGACGCCTCCCTGGCGGACACCGAGGAGCTGATCTGCCGCAGCCGGGCAGAGTTAAAACACACCGGTTTCATCCTCACCCCCCGGTTTGTCCCCTCCACCACGGCCAGGCTGATGGACGGCCTGGGCCGTCTGGGGGAGCAATATGACCTGCCTATCCAGTCCCACCTGTCGGAGAACCCCAGCGAGGTGGCCTGGGTGGCCCAGCTCCATCCGGATATCCCCACCTACACCCAGGTGTATGAACACTTCGGCCTGCTGCGGCAGGACAAGACCATCATGGCCCACGCCATCCACCTGTCCGACGGGGAGAAGTCTCTGCTCAGAGACAGGGGTGTCACCCTGGCCCACTGCGCCCTGTCCAACACCAATCTGGCCAGCGGCATCATGCCCCTGCGGCAGGATCTGGAGCAGGGCCTGCGGTGCTGCGTGGCCAGCGACGTGGCCGGCGGCCACACCGCCCACCTGAGCCGCAGCGTGGCCGCCACGGTCCAGGCCTCCAAGCTGAACTGGCTGAACCACCCCGACCAGGCCCCCCTCTCCCTGACTGAGGCTTTCTACCTGACCACCCGGGGGGCGGGCTCCTTCCTGGGCAATGTGGGGGCCTTCCTGCCCGGCTTTGCATTTGACGCCCTGGTCCTCCGCCCCTCCGCCCTGGACGCGCTGGTGGAGCGCACCCCCTTCGAGCGGCTGGAGCAGTTCCTCTACGACGGAGACGACCGGAACATCGCCGCCCGCTACTGCGCCGGGACACTCATTCCCCAGCCCTTCCCCCAGCTCTGAAACGAAAGGGGCCTGCCACTGCAGGCCCCTTTTTTACAAAAAATAGTTCTGACTGTAACCTTTTCCCCTCCCAACTCGCTGATTGGGGTGAAAGGCCTTTTCATCAGCCCACAGGAGAGGAGTGAGTACCGTGGAGGACGCCCAGATTGTGACCTTATTTCTGGACCGTGACGAGGGAGGCATTCAGGCGGCGGCGGACAAGTACGGCAGCCGCCTGCGGCAGCTGGGCTTCCGGCTGCTGCCCGACCGGCTGACGGTGGAGGAGTGCGAAAACGACGCCTATCTGCTGGCCTGGGACTCCATCCCGCCCCACCAGCCCAGGGACTATCTCTTTCCCTTCCTGGCCCGGCTCATGCGCCACACGGTGCTGGATCGCTGCCGGGCTCTCACCCGCCGGCGGCAGATCGCCCGGCTCACCGCCCTTACCCGGGAGCTGGAGGACTGTCTTCCCGGCCCCGACCACACCCAGGCGCTGGTGGACGCGCTAGCCCTGGGGGAGAGCCTGAACGCCTTCCTCAAGGCCCTGCCCGAGGAGGAGCGTCTCATCTTCCTGCGGCGGTACTGGTTCTTCGACCCCATCGCCGACATCGCCCGGCGGTACGATCTGGGCCAGAGCAAGGTCAAAACCACCCTGTTCCGCACCCGGCAGCGGCTGCGGGACCACCTGACCAAGGAGGGATTTACCGTATGAAAGCGGACGAACTGCTGGACAGCCTGGAGCATATCGACCCCCAGCTGGTACACCAGGCGGACAAACCGCCTCAAAAGACACCCCGCCGCCGTCCTCTGTGGATGGGACTTACCGCCGTGGCGGCAGCCGCCGCCATCGTCATCGGCATTGTGCTGTGGCCCGGGGGCAGCCCTTTGACAGGCCAGGCCTTCGCCCTGGCGGTGGCGGAGTACCCAAAAATGGCCCCCTACCCCAACGAGATGGACTATCTCAACCCCGACGGCTCCCTGGATTCCGACCGCTGGAGCGCCGACTACGACACCTGGCGGGCCAGCCAAAAGGCCCAGCTGAACCAGCCCGAGGGCTATGACAGCGGCCTGGAGGGATACTATACTGCCACCCTGCGCCAGTTCCTGGGGGACGGCGGGACGGAAAACAAGGTCTGCTCCCCCCTGAACATCTACTTCGCCCTGGGAATGCTGGCCGAACTGACCGACGGCAGCAGCCGCCAGCAGATCCTGGACCTGCTGGGCCACGACAGCATCGACACCCTGCGCGCTCAGGCCAGGGCCCTGTGGAACGCCAACTACAACGACGACGGGATGCTGACCAGCGTGCTGGCCTCCTCCCTGTGGCTCAATGAGGATGTACCCTTTGTCCAGTCCACCCTGGACACCCTGGCGGACACCTACTACGCCTCCTCCTACCAGGGGGAGATGGGCTCCGCCCAGCTGGATCAGGCCCTGCAAGCCTGGCTCAACGACCAGACCGGCGGCCTGCTGGAGGAGGCGGCGGGCCAGGTGAGCCTGGACCCGGAGACCGTGCTGGCCCTGGCCACCACCGTCTACTACCAGGGCCGGTGGGCCCAGGAGTTCAACCCGGACAACACCGCCCCCGACCTGTTCCACAGCCCCGATGGGGACGTAACCTGCGACTTCATGCACAGCTCCTCCTCCAACAACTATTACTGGGGGGATCAGTTCTCCGCCGTGGGGAGATCCGTACTGTACGGCGGTACCCTGTGGATGGTGCTGCCCGACGAGGGGGTGAGCGTGGATCAGCTGCTGGCCGACCCGGAGGCGATGGCGTTTCTGCTCTCCAACGGGGAATGGGAAAACCAGAAGTACCTCAGAGTCAACCTGTCCATGCCCAAGTTCGACGTATCCGGCCAGCTGGATCTGATCCAGGGCTTGCAGGCTATGGGAATCACCGACGTGTTTGACCCGGCGGTGTCCGACTTCACCCCCATGACCACAGAGCTGGATGAAATCTATGTTACCCAGGCCACCCACGCCGCCCGGGTGGCGGTGGATGAGGAGGGTGTCACCGCCGCCGCCTTCACCGCGATGGCAATGGGGGGTTCCGGTATGCCACCGGAGGATGAGGTGGACTTCACTCTGGACCGGCCCTTCCTCTTCCTGCTCACCAGCAGCCAGGGCCAGCCCCTCTTTGCCGGGGTGGTCAACCAGCCCGCATGAAAAAACGAGGCGTCTTCCTTTCGGAAGGCGTCTCATTTCTTATCGATATTTGTCTACCGCCAAACACATCTTGTCCCAGCAGGCCTCCATATCGGCCACCAGCTTGAACTGGGTGCGGCACCGGTCCAGGTTCTGGCCGGGCCGGTGGATGCGGAAGTATTTGTCCCCCTCCAGGTAGTCGGTGAGGAAGCGGATGCCGCACTCCAGGGTGATGAGTCGGGCGCCCCAGGGCAGATAGTCCAGCTCGGCGGGGGTGAGGGCTCCGTCCGCCCCCTCCAGGAAGCCCTGGGTGTAGGCGTCGAACAGGTTCAGGTCAAAGCAGACCTTGTTCAGATCCCGCTCGTCCTCGTCGCAGTGGTTGGCGCCGAACCGGATAGAGTCGCCGAAGTCGTTGACGGCCAGGCCGGGCATCACGGTATCCAGGTCGATGACGCACACCGCCTCGCCGGTGTCACGATCCAGCAGCACGTTGTTGAGCTTGGTGTCGTTGTGGGTGACCCGCAGGGGCAGCTCCCCCTGCCGCAGGGCCTCCAGCACCACGGAACAGTCGGCCTCCCGGGCGGCCACAAAGTCCAGCTCAGGGCCTACCTCCTTCACCCGGCCCAGGGGGTCGGCGGCCACCACCTCTTTCAGCCTGGCCAGCCGGGCCTCGGTGTCGTGGAAGTGGGGGATGGTCTCATACAGGGTCTCCGCCGGGTAGTCCTTCAGCATCCGCTGGAACTTGCCGAAGGCCCGGGCCGAGGCGGCAAACCGCTCCGGCGTCTCGGCG
>NZ_CALWOJ010000113.1 GCF_944383115.1 uncultured Flavonifractor sp.
AACGGCACCCTGACCAAGAAGCTGACGGTCCGTGCCTCTGCTTTCTCCGCCTCCGCCAAGGAGAAGATCGTGGCGGCCGGCGGAAAGTACGAGGTGGTCTAAGTGATCGAGACCATCCGTAACGCGTGGAAGATCCCCGAGCTGCGCAAGAAGATCCTCTTCACCATTTTCGCGCTGCTCATCTTCCGGCTGGGCTCCGTAGTTCCTGTTCCCTTTATCAACAGCGACCTGCTGAGCGATACCCTCAATAATATGGGCGGTATCTTCTCCCTGCTGGGCACCATGAACGGCACCGCCTTCTCCATGGCCGCCGTCTTTGCTCTGGGCGTACAGCCGTATATCAACAGCTCCATCATCATCCAGCTGCTCACCGTGGCCATCCCCGCCCTGGAGCGTCTCCAGCGGGATGGCGGCGAGGAGGGCCGGAAGAAGATCGCGGCCATCACCCGTTACGTGACCGTGGCTATCGCTATTCTGCAGGGCCTGGGCTACTACACCCTGGTTGCCAGCACCGGCGACGGCGCTCTGCTGAACACCGCCGGCCTGCCCGGCTGGTGGGTGGCCGTCGTGATCATCCTGTGCTTTACCGCCGGTTCCGCCTTTGTCATGTGGCTGGGTGAGCAGATCACCGAGTTCGGCATCGGCAACGGTATCTCCATCATCCTGTTTGCTGGCATCCTGTCCCGGGTGCCCAGCATGGTGGCTACCATCTACGGCGGTATCCAGAACAACCTCAACGGCGTGACCGGCGAGGGTGTCTTTAATCTCCCCTGGTGGGGCGCCATCCTCATCGTCATCGGCATGCTGGCCATCGTGGTACTCATCGTGTTCATCCAGAACTCCGAGCGCCGCATTCCCGTCCAGTATGCCAAGCGTGTGGTGGGCCGCAAGATGTACGGCGGCCAGTCCAGCCACATCCCCCTGAAGGTGAACATGAGCGGCGTTATGCCTATCATCTTCGCTCAGGCCATTGCCTCCCTGCCCGCCACCATCGGCATGTTCTTCGGCAAGAGCGCCAAGAGCGAGGGCGGCTGGGGCGTGTTCCTCAGTGTCTTTGACACCACCAGCATCCTCTATATCATTGTGTATTTCCTGCTGATTGTGGGCTTCAGCTATTTCTATTCCACCATGCAGTTCAACCCCGTGGAAGTGGCCAACAATCTCAAGAAGAACGGCGGCTTTATCCCCGGCTTCCGTCCCGGCAAGCCCACCGCCGACTTCATCCACAAGGTTTTGGGTAAAATTACCATGTTCGGCGCCCTGTATCTGGCCATCATCGCCATTGCGCCCATCGTGACCGGCGCCATCATCGGCGTCAGCAGCCTGGCCATCGGCGGTACTTCCGTTATCATTGTGGTGGGCGTTGCGCTGGAGACCACCAAGGCCATGGAGGCCCAGATGATGATGCGTCACTATAAGGGCTTCCTGGAGTAAGGGAGAATCACGATGAAAATCATTCTTCTGGGCGCCCCCGGCGCCGGGAAGGGGACCCAGGCTGAGATCATCAGCAAGAAGCTGGGCATCCCCACCATCTCCACCGGCAATATCCTTCGGGCCGCCGTCAAGGCGGGCACCCCTATCGGGCTGGAGGCCAAGAGCTATATGGACGCCGGCAAGCTGGTCCCCGATGAAGTCATCATCGGCATCATCCAGGAGCGGCTGGCCCAGAGCGACTGCGCCGGCGGCTTCATTCTGGACGGGGTGCCCCGCACCATCGCCCAGGCTGAGGCTCTGGACGCCCACGGCATCCACTTTGACGCGGTACTTTCCCTGGAGATTGCCGACAGCGTCATTGAGGCCCGTATGACTGGCCGCCGGACCTGCCACACCTGCGGCGCCACCTACCACATCGTGGCCGCTCCTCCCAAGCAGGAGGGTGTCTGCGACAAGTGCGGCGGCGCGCTGGAGCAGCGCAAGGACGACCAGCCTGAGACCGTCAAGCACCGGCTGGAGGTCTACCACAAGGAGACCGAGCCCCTCAAGGACTACTACCAGGCCCATGGCGTGCTGATGAGTGTGCCTGACCTGGGCGGGATCGAAGAGACCAACGACAAAATCATGGAACTGTTGGGAAAGTGATTTGAGATGGAAATGATCTCGCTGAAATCCTCCCGTGAAATCGAGCTGATGCGCCGGGCCGGGCGGCTGACCGCCCAGGCCCGGGCGCTGGCCGGTTCCATGGTGCGGCCGGGCGTTACCACCCATGAGATTGACGCCGCGGTACGCAAATTTATCGAGAGTCACGGAGCCAAGCCCTCTTTCCTGGGTTACGGCGGCTTTTCCGGCTCGGCCTGCATCTCCATCAATGAGCAGGTGATCCACGGCATCCCGGGCCCCCGGAAACTGAAGGAAGGCGACATCGTCAGTATTGATGTGGGCGCTTTCCTGGACGGGTTCCACGGGGACTGTGCCGCCACCTTCCCCTGCGGGGCGGTGAGCGACGAGGCCATGCGGCTTATTCAGGTCACCGAGCAGAGCTTCTGGGAGGGCATCCGCAACGCCCGGCCGGGCAAGCGGGTGTACGACATCTCCCACGCCGTCCAGCAGTATGTGGAGGGCAACGGATTCTCTGTGGTGCGGGACTTTGTGGGCCACGGTGTGGGCGCCAAGCTCCACGAGGCCCCGGAAGTACCCAACTACGGGCCTGCCGGACACGGTCCCCGGCTCCAGCCGGGCATGACCATTGCGGTGGAACCCATGGTGTGTGCCGGAGACTGGCGGGTGAAGGTACTCAAGGACGGTTGGACCACCGTGTCCGCCGACGGCAGCCTCACCGCCCATTACGAAAATACCATCCTCATCACCGACGGTGAGCCGGAAGTGCTGACCGTGGCGGAGGACTGAGTATGGCACCGGAGCATCCCAGGATCGTCCGCTCTGCGGCAGGGCACGACAAGGGATTGCTGTTCTGCGTCCTGGACCAGGACGGCCCCTATCTGCTGCTCTGCGACGGCAGACGGCGCAAGGCGGAGTCCCCAAAGCGGAAGAAAGCCGTGCATACGGTGGATGCCGGGGACTTCCAACATCCCGTTCTGGAGAAGATCCAGGCGGGGGAACCCATCACAAACCGAGAGGTGCGGAGGGCGCTGGCCGCTTTCCGAGCTGAGGAACTAAGGAGGGTATGACGCTTTGGCAAAAGATGATATGATCGAAGTGGAGGGCGTCGTCACCGAGTCCCTTCCCAATACCACATTCCATGTGGACATCGGAAACGGCCACATCATTCTGGCCCACATCTCCGGCAAGCTGCGGATGAACTTCATCCGCATCTTGCCCGGCGACAAAGTGACGGTTCAGATGTCCCCTTACGACGTAACAAGAGGACGGATCACCTGGCGTTCCAAGTGATTCGCCGACCCTATCAATGACCGGTGCGGGTCAGCGGGGCCTTGCCTCCGCCGCGCCGGGGCCATCAGGCTCTACAGGAGGTTAATGACATGAAAGTTAGACCGTCCGTGAAGCCCATGTGCGAGAAGTGCAAGATCATCAAGCGCAAGGGCAAGGTCATGGTTATTTGCGAAAACCCCAAGCATAAGCAGAGACAAGGTTAATAGGAGGTGCTGAAACAGTATGGCACGTATTGCTGGCATTGATTTGCCCAAGGATAAGCGGGTCGAGATCGGCCTGACCTATATCTTTGGTATCGGGCGCACCAGCGCCAATAAGATCCTGGCCGAGGCCGGTATCAACCCCGACACCCGCGTGAAGGATCTGACCGAGGCCGACGAGGCTAAGCTGCGCGAGATCATCAGCCACAGCTACACTGTGGAGGGCGACCTCCGCCGCGACGTGGCGATGGACATCAAGCGCCTCACCGAGATCGGCTGCTACCGCGGCCTGCGTCACCGCAAGGGCCTGCCCGTCCGCGGTCAGCGTTCCAAGACCAACGCTCGTACCCGCAAGGGTCCCAAGCGTACCGTCGCTAACAAGAAGAAGTAAGGGAGGGAGAGACACATGGCTACCGCTACCAAGGGTAAGAAAGTTATCCGTAAGCGCCGCGAGCGCAAGAACGTTGAAAAGGGCCAGGTGCATATCCGCTCTTCCTTCAACAACACCATGGTCACCGTGACCGACATGGGGGGCAACGCCCTGTCCTGGGCCTCTTCCGGCGGCCTGGGCTTCCGCGGCTCCCGTAAGTCCACCCCCTTCGCCGCTCAGACCGCTGCTGAGACTGCCGCCAAGGCTGCCATGGAACACGGCCTGAAGACCGTGGAGGTGTACGTGAAGGGTCCCGGCGCCGGCCGTGAGGCCGCCATCCGCGCCCTGCAGGCCGTGGGCCTGGAGGTCACCCTGATCAAGGACGTGACCCCCATTCCCCACAACGGCTGCCGTCCGCCCAAGCGCCGCCGCGTGTAAGAGAAGGAGGAGTACGAATTATGGCTAGATATACCGGAGCAGTCTGCCGCCAGTGCCGCAGAGAGGGCCAGAAGCTCTTCCTGAAGGGCGACCGCTGCTACACCGACAAGTGCGCCATGGAGCGCCGTCCTTTCGCCCCCGGCATGCACAACCAGGGCCGCGCCAAGAAGCTGTCCGAGTACGGCATGCAGCTGCGCGAGAAGCAGAAGGCCCGCCGTTACTACGGCGTGCTGGAGAGCCAGTTCCACAAGTATTACGAGATGGCCGCCGCCCGCAAGGGCGTCACCGGCGACAACCTGCTGAGCATCCTGGAGACCCGCCTGGACAATGTGATCTATCGTCTGGGCTTCGCCATGAGCCGTCCTGAGGCTCGTCAGCTGGTCCGTCACGGCCACTTCACCATCAACGGCCATCGCGTGGACATTCCCTCCTACCTGGTCAAGCCCGGCGAGGTCATCGCCCTGAAGGAGACCAGCCGGAGCAAGGACAAGTTCAAGGCTTCTCTGGAGGCCAACGGCTCCCGTCCCGCCCCCAAGTGGCTGGACTTTGACCAGAACAACCTGGTGGCCAAGGTGGTGGCGCTCCCCGCCCGCGAGGACGTGGACCTGCCCATCGAGGAACACCTGATCGTCGAGCTGTACTCCAAGTAAGCGTGCTTGTACCCTCGATTATTGGTGAGCTGTATAAGGCGGCGGACAGGGTCCGCCGCCGCGAAAAGGAGGGTAACACATGGTAGAAATCGAGAAGCCCCGCATCGAATGTGTGGAAAACCCCGGCGATGGTTCCTACGGCAAGTATGTTGTGGAACCCCTGGAGCGTGGCTACGGCACCACGCTGGGCAATTCCCTGCGCCGCATCCTGCTCTCGTCCCTGCCCGGCACGGCGGTTACCTCCATCAAGATCGCCGGCGTGCAGCATGAGTTTTCCACCATTCCCGGTGTGAAGGAGGACGTGACCGAGATTGTCCTCAACGTCAAGAGCATCATTGCCAAACTTCACTCCGAGGGCGTAAAGACGGTCTATATTGAGGCCAGCGGCGAGTGCGAAGTCACTGCTGGCGACATCAAGGCTGACAGCGAGGTGGAGATCCTCAATCCTGATCTGCACATTGCCACCCTGGGTCCGGACGCCAGCCTCAATATGGAGCTGACCCTGTCCCATGGCCGGGGCTATGTCCCCGCAGACCGGAACAAGCCGGCCCAGACCATCATCGGCCTGATCCCGGTGGACTCCATCTACACGCCGGTGCGGAAGGTCAATTACACGGTGGAACCTACCCGTGTAGGCGACCAGACCGACTTCGACAAGCTGACCCTGGAGGTGTGGACCAACGGTACCATCACCGCCCGGGACGCCGTCAGCCTGGGCGCCCGCATCCTCTGCGACCACTTCGTCCTCTTCACCGATCTCTCTGAGACCATGGGCTCCAAGTCCACGGTGGTGGA
>NZ_CALWOJ010000114.1 GCF_944383115.1 uncultured Flavonifractor sp.
AAATCCTCCTCTCTCCCCCCCGCTTTGCGGCCCCCCGGCCCCCCCGCCCCGCCCCCCCCCCCCCCCCCCGCTACGACAGTAAGACCGACGTGATTCATTGGACAGACAACATTGTCATGCCCCAAGGGCCTCTGTTGAAAAAGCTGCTGGATGTGGGAGAGGCGCGTTTGTCCCTTATGGACCGCCAGGGAATTACCCAGGCCGTTATCAGCTGTTCCCCCGGTGCAGAACAGCTTCCGGTTTCCGACAGCATCGCAGCCTGCCAGGCCACAAACGCCGCGCTGTATGAGCTGACCCGTCGCTATCCAGACCACTACCTTGGCAGCGCAATTCTGCCTGTGGGCGACATTGATGCATCTCTGGCGGAGTTGGAGCGTTGTGTCACTGAGTATGGTTTTGTCAGCTGGCACACCCATTCCAACTACGGGAACTCCGCACCGGACGAAGCCCGCTACCGGCCTTTATTTCGGAAATCGGCGGATCTGGGAATCTATGTCTATCTTCATCCGCAGCTGCCCGAGGGCAAACGATATGAGGGCTACGGCTTTACCTTTGCCGGCCCCGGCCTGGGATTCACGGTGGATACTGTAACCACCCTGCTCCGCATGGTGGTATCCGGTCTCTTTGATGAGATCCCCCATCTCAAGCTGGTATTGGGGCACCTGGGCGAGGGGCTTCCCTTCCTGATGGAGCGCATTGAAAATCGTATTAAATTCCTGCCTAATCCCGCCCTTCAATGTCATCAGGATCTACGGTATTATTTCCGTAATAACATCTGGGTGACCACAAGCGGCAACATGTCCAAAGAGGCCTTCCAGTGTACCAAGGATGTACTGGGTATGGATCGCATTCTTTTTGCCAGCGACTACCCCTTTGAATCTATCGAAGATATGATGGCTTTCCTGGGACAGCTCCCCCTGAGCCAGGAGGAAACCGAACAGCTCTACTTCCGGAACGCCGAAACTGCACTGGGGATCCCCCAGCTTTGATCAGGAGGTAATTGTGATGAATAGTCGTAAAAATGACGGCAACAAATCCTCTGTCGTAAACTTTGGCCTCCACGGCTGGGGTACCATTCTCTATTGTCTGCTCATGTTCTGGCTGTACGCCGGTATGGTCAACAGCAGTTCCAACGTCACCGCCCCGGCCATTGCAGAAAAGTTTGGTATTCTCAGTGGTACCGTGCTAAACATGAACACAGTGGCCGGCGTGGTAGGCGTAATCTTTTTCATCATTGTAGGTCAGATTAACCGTGCCATTGGCGCCCGGATCACTTCCGGCGTATGTATGATCCTGGCCGGTATCGCCTACATCGGCGTAGGTAACGCCACCAATCTGGTCATGTACACCGTCTGCATGTGCGTAGTGGTAGGCGCAGTTATGTCGGCGGGTTATATCTCCGGCGGCGATCTGGTAACCCAGTGGTTCCCCAAGAAGAAGGGAATCGTCATGGGCTACACCACCATGGGCCACAATCTGGCTTCCGTCGCCTTTGTGCCCCTCATCACCCTGCTGGTGGGCCGCATGGGTATCGGCAACGGTGTGCTGCCGATCTCAATCACCTCCATTGTACTGGGCATACTGGGTCTGATCCTGGTCCGTAATACCCCTCAGGAGCGGGGTCTCAACCCGGATAATGTTTCCGACGAAGTTTATCAGAAGGAATATTATCATGGCCCTCAGGACAGCACCGGTGGTTGGACCACCAAGAAGCTGTTGTGCTGCAAAGAGACCTGGCTGGTAGCAATCACCACCGGCATGTTCCAGATCTGCTCTTTGGGCGTGGTTTCTCAGATGGTTTCCCGCAATGTGGAACTGGGCTTTACCCGCGAGCAGGCTACCTTTATCCTCAGCCTGGTTGCCTTTATCGGTCTGATTGGTTCCTGGTTCGTAGGCTACATGGACGAGCGGCTGGGCACCAAAAAATCCATGGTTCTCTTCGGTATCTGGTATGCCCTCTCCCTGCTGGCCAATGCCACTGAAAACACAATTCTCGTCTATGTATCCATCTTTATGATTGGCATGTCCATCGGCGGTTCCGCCAATTTTACCACCTCTCTGGTGACTTCGGTCTACGGCCGCCAGGGGTTCAGCAAGGTCAACTCTGTCATTTTCCCTATCCAGGGTGCAGTCTCCGCCCTTTCCTTCCTGGTCAATGGTACTGTCTCTAACATCACTGGCGGTAACCTGCGGTACACTTACATTATTTTTGCCGGTATCTCCATCGTGTCCGCTCTGGTGGTGTTGGTGATCAACGAACATCGCTTCAACAGGGACTGGCAGCAGGGCCAGAATTCCGTCCACTCCTAAAACACATATCACGTTTCCCTCATTTCAAAATAACGCCGGCCTTTGCTGTCTGCCCCAACAAAGGCTGTCACTCAGGGGCAGTTCCCTCAAAAAAGGCCCGCCGCAGACTGTTGCACCTGCGGCGGGCCTTCTCTTATATAATGATGGGTAGTTGCTTCGTTGTATTTGTTTTGTTTACTCAGCCATCCAGCAATACAGGAAGGTCACGATCTGTCCGCGGTGACAGTCAGCATCAAACACAGCGGAAGACTGGCTGGTACCATTGCTAATTCCCTGCTCAACTGCCCGTAACACCGTCTCTTTCAACGCCGCATGAGGAGAAGAACGGTAATCAACGGGATGCAGGCAACTGCAACAGTATACACTCCCAGCATACTGCTGCACCATGCTCCTGCGCCCGCACCCACAATAAAGAAAAGGATGACCCCTCCATACCGTGCCGCCTGACCGAGGTATTCACGCTGGCCGGTACGGAAGAAATGATACAGGCGTTCTGTTCCGCTGCGCAGATTTCCGGTACACATGGTGGTGGCAAACGGATTGCCGTGAACCTTCCGAAAACTCTCCACCTGTACCGCGCATACAAACGACACCAATATGTTGGCCAGCGCGTCCAAGGTATGGGGGATCAGCGCAACCAGCAGCAAAAGCACCAGTTCCACTCCAACCGTCACCTGTCTCCAGTGAACCATCCGCGCCTCTTTTAGCCATGCTTTGATACATTCGGCGGCAAGCACGCCTGCTGCAAAGGCCAGAATAGGCAGCAAATAATGCAGTACGCTCCTCCAATCCCCCTCTATCGCCCGTACCCCCAAGAGAACGATGTTGCCGGTCTGCGCATTGGCAAAGACGCCCCCCCGCAGCAGATAGGTATAGGAATCCAACAGGCCGCCGGTGACAGCCAGCAATGCGCCTACCCGAAATCGCTCCGATGTCTGCAACTCTTTTCCAGTCCCCATGTTCCGCTCCTTTTTCAACACCGCATACAAACGCCATAAGAAATGGCCGCCCAGCGGCGGCCACTTCCCCTGTATTTCATTTCAGAAAGGCAGATTCAGCCCGCCGGTGAGCTGCTGCATGGAGGAGGCGGAATCGTTCTCCGCCGCCCGCAGCGCCTCGTTCACAGCCGCTACAATCATATCCTGCAGCATCTCCATGTCCTCAGGGTCTACCGCATCAGGATCAATCGTGACGCTCTCCAGGACCCGTTTCCCGGTCACCGTGGCGCTCACCGCACCGCCGCCCGCAGCAGCGGTGTAGGTCTTGTTCTCCAGCTCCTGCTGCATCTTCATCATGTCCTGCTGCATTTTCTGAACCTGTTTCATCATGTTCATATTCATGCCGCCGCCCATACCGCCAAAACCGCGGCTGTTAAATCCCTTTGCCATAGGTTCCAACTCCTTTTATTCCTGAATAATAATGTTATCAAACTGCTGGCCGATCGCCAACAGGTCATCCAAATTATCATGCTCAGCAGGGGCTGCTGACATCTGGGCACTCTTGGGCGGCGTTCCCACCTTCACCAAACACCGCACGGGACGGCCCGTCTGCGCACCTGCCAATTGTCCCAATGTTTCCAGTACGGCAGTTGCCCCCACCATGTTTTTGGTAAATTCCGTGTCCACCCACAAGGTCAACACCGCATCTTCCAGCACACCCCGAACTGCTGCCGGATTGCTCAGGAACGGATACACAGCGGGGAATTTTCCACGCAGGCCGGCCACCAGCCCCGGCCAAATATCTCCCGCCGGTGCAGCTGCATTGGCGGGCTGTTCCCGCGCCGGCTGCTGCGGCGCCGGGCCAGGCTTCTCCATCCTGTCCACCGGCTCGCCCGGCTCCTCCGGCAGCGGAGGCCGCTCCTCTTCCCAAGGCGGCCTGTCCTCCTCTGTCGGCATTTTCTGAGGCGGCTGTTTCTGGGGTGCCGGAGAGATCGCGCAGGAAGTCGGCACACCGCCGGCCACCAGTTCCTCCACCCGGGACAGTCTGGCATTGATTCCCGCCAAACTCTCATCCAGCGCAGGATCACACAGGCGGATCAAGCACAATTCCGCATCGGTTCGGCGATTGTTGCTGCGGGAAAGTTCTGCAATGGTGGTTTGGAGCAGCCCCAGCATCTGTGCAAGCCGCTGGGTCTGGAACAAGTTGGACAATCTCCGCATGGTACTCTCGTCATAGCCGCCGGTCAGCAGCGCGGCTCCGCCTTTGGGCGCCGTCTTGCGCACCAGAAGATCGCGGACCAACGCGGACAGTTCCCCCAGCAGGCTGCCAACTTCCTTGCCTGCGCCGTATAGTCTGGCCAGGGTCTCCAGCGCGGCAGCGGTATCACCGCCGCCAATCTGCTCCAGCAGGCGGGCTGTTTCCAGATTGCCGGCCAGGCCCAGGGCGTCCAGCACTTCCTGCTCACCGATGGGGCCATCCGGAATGGCACACTGATCCAGCAGCGAGAGGGCGTCGCGCAGCCCACCGTCGGCCAACCGGGCCAACAGTTCCGCCCCCTCCCCTCTCAGCTCCAGTCCCTCCTGCCTGGCCACATAGGCCAATCTTGCGGCAATGTCGCCCGGGAGGATACGTTTAAAGGAAAACTGCTGGCAGCGGGACTTGATGGTTGCCGGCACCTTGTGCAGTTCCGTAGTGGCCAGGATAAACATAAGGTGGGTGGGCGGCTCCTCCAGGATCTTCAGCAGCGCGTTGAATGCTGCGGTAGACAGCATATGAACCTCGTCCACAATATACACCCGCTTGCGGACAGCCGCAGGGGTATATACCGCCTCGTCCCGCAGGGCGCGGACCTGATCCACGCCATTGTTGGAGGCGGCGTCCAGCTCCAGCACATCCAGGATGGAACCGTTTTCGATCCCCAGGCAGGAAGGGCATTGATTGCAGGGGTTCCCATTTACCGGATGCTCACAGTTCACCGCCCGGGACAGGATCTTGGCGCAGGTGGTCTTTCCCGTTCCACGGGTACCAGTAAAAAGATAGGCATGGGAAAGCCTGCCTGTTTCTACCTGGCGTTTCAACGTATCGGTGATATGGGTCTGGCCAACCACATCATCAAAGGTACGGGGCCGCCATTTTCGGTATAATGCCTGATACACACCCATCACCTCAACAAAAAAATGAAAAAAGAGGGGCGGAGGATGCGGAAAGCCGCGTCGCTTCACCCCTCCCTCCATCATCCGGTACATGGCAAGACCGCACACCGGCCTTTGGAATCAACGCTATACCCGTTACCCTGGCAGCCGGCTCAGGAGCGGGAACCCCGCGGCACAGATCACGGTCCGCTTAGTGCTGCTCGGTTCCCCGCCTGACACGGTTCACGGGGCGACCTTGCGCGGGACCGATCCATCATCACCACTTACCAGGGTCAGACGATACAGCGCAGATCCGGGGGCCGGGATTCATCCCTGCTGTAGCGGGTTGCAGGTACAGGGCACCGCTAACTCCCCGACTAGTGCGGCCTTGCCTTGGACCGGACGC
>NZ_CALWOJ010000115.1 GCF_944383115.1 uncultured Flavonifractor sp.
TTGATGCCGGGGGCAATTCACTTGTCCCCGGCAGATCAGATCAAAGGGTCCCCAGCGGGGCCATTGGCCCCGTTGGGACTGGCCGCCAAGGAGCGTTGGGAGCATCTGACCCGTCTGGTGGAACTGTACAAGTAATCGATTCCTGCAAGGAGCCCGGGCTTTATGCCCGGGCTCCGCTTTTACGTCGGCCTCTTCGTGGGGCCCCGCCTTAGGCGGGGCGGCGCTGTGCGCCGTCCAAGCGTTTTGGGCCAGAGCCCAAAACCTTGATGCCGGGGGCAATTCACTTGTCCCCGGCAGATCAGATCAAAGGGTCCCCAGCGGGGCCATTGGCCCCGTTGGGCCACCTTCCGCCGTTGACAAGAACTGGGGGAATACGCTATAATGACCACAATGCCTGGAAGCCCACTGGGGCGGAACTCACGCAGGAGAACAAATCAGGTGACCGTCCGGCGGCAGCCGGACGGTTTTTCATTTTTCAGCCCTTGACAGAGGGCAAAACAAGGAGGGACATCCATGCGTATTCTGGTGGTGGAAGACGAGCAGGACATGAATCTGCTCATTCAAAAGGTCCTGAAACGGTCCGGTTACAGTGTGGACGGCTGCTTTGACGGTCAGGAAGCGGAGGACTATCTGGCAGGTACGGAATATGACGTGATCCTGCTGGACGTGATGCTGCCCAAGCGGGATGGCTACCAGCTGGTGGCCGACCTGCGCAGCAAAGGGGTGGACACGCCGGTGCTGTTCCTCACCGCCCGGGACAGTATTGCCGACCGGGTCAAGGGTCTGGACCTGGGGGCGGACGATTATCTGGTCAAGCCCTTTGACTTTGACGAACTGCTGGCCCGCATCCGGGTCCTCTCCCGGAAACGGGTGGGCCATAAGAGCAATCAGTTTACCGTGGCCGATCTGACCCTGGACGTGGAGCGGCGGCAGGTATACCGGGCCGGTCAGGAGATCCATCTGCTGCCCAAGGAGTTCTCTATTCTGGAGTGCCTGATACGGGGCAAGGGGAACGTGCTGTCCAGGCGGCAGATCGAGGACAGCATCTGGAACTACGACGACACCCCCAGTTCCAACAACGTGGACGTATACATCAGCAAACTGCGGAAAAAGATCGATGGGGACAGCCCCGTGAAGCTGCTGCACACCATCCGGGGCGTAGGCTGGGTCCTGCGGGAGGACAGAGCTGCCGCCTTGGCCGGACAAGACGGGAAAGAGGTGTAGGGTTATTTCTATCAAAATCAAAATCGCCGTCTGGTACCTGCTGTTTATGACCACGATGGCCGGGCTGACGCTGGTATCGCTGCTGCTGGCCAGCGACTCGGTGGTGCGCAACTCCGCAATGGACCAGCTGTCCCAGACGGTGCGCAGCAATCTGCTGGCGGTGGACATTCAGGACGGCTCCCTCCAAGTGGGAGAGGAATTTACCTATTATCAAAGCGGAGTATACACCCTCATCTACAGCCAGGAGGAAGCTCTGCTGGCCGGGCAGGTACCGGTCTCCTTCACCGCCTCCGAGCCCTTTCAAAACGGGGTCACCCGGCTGGTAACCACGGATCAGGACAACTACTATGTGCTGGATCTGTGGTATGCCAAGGACTGGGATACCGGCGTATGGGTCCGTGGCCTGATGGAGGCGCCCCAGCGGGATCAGACCATCCAGAACCTGCTTTCACTGGCCGCTATCGTCCTTCCCGGTTTCATCCTGCTCTCCGCCCTGGGCGGCTATTGGATCGTCAAACGGGCTTTTCGCCCCCTGGAGGAGATCACCGCCACCGCCCAGGCCATCAGCGAGGGGGCCGATCTGGCCGCCCGCATTGAAAAGCGGCGGGGCAGCAAGGAATTTGCCCGGCTCACCGACGCTTTCAACCAGATGTTTGAGCGGCTGGAGCGTTCCTTTGAAGCGGAGAAGCGATTTACCGCCGACGCCTCCCATGAGCTGCGCACCCCGGTCTCCATCATCAAGGGCGCCTGCGAGTACGCCGAAAAATTTGACGAGTCGCCGGAGGAGCGGGCTGAGACCATCGCCATGATCCATCGGCAGGCCCTGCGGATGTCGGGACTCATTACCCAGCTGCTGAGCATGACCCGGCTGGATCAGGGTACCGAGGGCGCTTCTCTGGCGGAAACGGACCTGTCCACGCTGGTAAGGACGGTGTGCCGCGAACAGACCTACCCCCAGGAGGACCTCATTGTGGATGTGGAGGAGGGGCTGACGGTACAGGGCAGCGCCCCACTGCTCACCCAGCTGCTGCAAAATCTCATTGACAACGGCTTTAAATATGGCCGGGAGAAGGGACAGGTATGGGTATCCGCCCATCGGCAGGGGGATGAGATCCAGCTCTGTGTCCGGGACAACGGCATCGGCATTCCCAAAGACCAGCAGGACAAGATCTGGCAGCGATTCTACCAGGTGGACCCCTCCCGCCCCCATGCCAGCGGGGCCGGATTGGGTCTGTCTATGGTGCAAAAGATCGCCCAGGCCCACGGCGGCTACATGACGGTGGACAGCGTACCCGATTTGGGCAGTCAGTTCACCCTCCACCTGCCCGCAAAAAATATCTAAAAAAAATCTGAATATGAAATGCAAATTTCATGTTGCTTTCATGATCGGGTGTTAGACTTAGGCCATCGAAAGGAAAGGAGAATGTCCGATGAAACGAATCCCGCTGATCTGCACCTCCGCTCTGCTGGCGCTGGCGCTGGCAGGCTGCGGCGGCGCTCATACCGCCGGTCAGGCCGAATACATCGGGCTGGACGCGGCCAAAGCGGTGGCTTTGGAGGACGCCGGAGTCCAGGAGGCCTCCGCCCAGTTTTCCACCGCCGGCCTGGATAAGCGCAACGGCGTCGACTACTATGATGTGGAGTTTACCGCCAACGGCCAGGAGTACGAATACGACATCGACGCTGTGACCGGACTGATCATTGAACACAGCGTGGACGGCCAAAACGTGGAGGCCGCGCAGACGCCCGCCAGCGCGTCCCCCAGCCCGGCAGCAGCCAGCCCCTCCGCCACTCCCCCCACCACCCAGATCCCCACCCAAAGTCCCGCCCCCTCTCAGGCCCAGACCATCGGGCAGGGTACCGCCATCACCGCCGAGCAGGCCAAAGAGAAGGCTCTGGCCCACGCGGGACTGTCCAGCAGCCAGGTCACCTTCGTCCAGGCCAAGCTGGACTGGGACGACGGCCGGCAGGTCTATGATGTGGAATTCTATACCGCCGACTATAAGGAATACGACTACGAGATCGATGCCTCCACCGGCGCGGTGGTAAAGTACGATTACGACGCCGAGTACGCCATCCCCCAGCAGCCCTCCGGCAGCCAGAGTATCACCGCCGACCAGGCCAAGGAGAAAGCCCTCTCCCAGGTGCCCGGCGCAACTGCCAGCGACATCTACGATTTTGAGGCCGACTACGACGACGGCCGCATCCAGTATGAAGGCAAGATCATTTATAACGGCATGAAATACGAGTTTGAGATCGACGGCTACTCCGGTTCCATCCGGGAGTGGGAGTCTGAGTCCGTAGGCCGCTGATCTCACACCACACCTTTGAAATAAACGAAAGGGATGAATTGAAATGACTGTCAACAAGAAAACCATCGCCCAGCGTCTGGGCATCCTGGCCCTGAGCGCCACCCTTATGACCGGCCTGTTTACCCTGGGCGCCAGCGCAGCCGGCGCTACGCCGGTCACCGCCCAGCTCTCTCCCCAGCTTACCATTACCGTGGATGGCGTAAACCGCGACTTCTACACCGTCGCCGGCGTGGAAGCTCATCCCATCTCCTACAACGGCACCACCTACCTGCCCATCCGCGCCATCGGCGAACTGATGGGTAAGAACGTCAACTGGGATCAGACCACCTACACCGTCACCATCGGCGGGGCTCGTACCACCGCCGCTACCGTGGGCACCCCCGATACCGCCGCAACCTCCAAAAACATTGCCGCAGAACTGCGCTCTGACTTCACCATCATTGTGGACGGCGCTACCCGCACCTTCCGGGACGCCAACGGCAAGGTGGTCTACCCTCTGCTCTACCAGGGTTCCACCTATCTGCCCATTCGCGCCATTGGCCAGCTGATGGGTAAAAACGTGGGCTGGAACGGCTCCACCAACACCATCACCCTGTCCAGTGACAGCCTGGTGACCGACGCCGACAGCTTTAACCCCGGTCAGACCACCAACCCCGGCCAGACCACCAACCCCGGCGCTTCCATCACCGCCGAGCAGGCCAAGGCCAAGGCCCTGGCTCACGCGGGACTGTCCAGCAGCAAGGTCACCTTCATCCAGTGCAAGCTGGACTGGGACGACGGCCGGCAGGTCTATGACGTGGAGTTCTACACCGCCGACTACAAGGAGTATGATTATGAGATCGACGCCTCCACCGGCGCGGTTCTCAGCTTCGACTACGACGCCGACCACTACACGCCTCCCCAGACCGGCACCCTGATCGGTGTGGAGAAGGCCAAGAGCATCGCCCTGGCCAAGGTGCCCGGCGCCGCCGCCGCCAACGTCCGCAAGGCCCATCTGGACTATGACGACGGCCGGGCCCAGTACGAGGTGGAGATCATCTACAACACGATGGAGTACGACTTCGAGATCGACGCCTCCACCGGCGCCATCCTCTCCTGGGACTCCGATTCCATCTACGACTAAGCATGAGAAAAGCCCGCTGCATATTGCAGCGGGCTTTTTTACGTTGCGGAAAAACTCACACGTTGAACCGGAACAGAACGATATCCCCGTCCCTCATGACGTATTCCTTGCCCTCGGAGCGGACCAAACCCTTTTCCTTGGCGGCGTTCATGGAGCCGCAGGCCATCAGGTCGGTGAAGTTGACCACCTCGGCCCGGATGAAGCCCCGCTCAAAGTCGGTATGGATCTTGCCGGCGGCCTGGGGCGCCTTGGTGCCCTTCTTGATGGTCCAGGCCCGGCACTCGTCCTCGCCGGAGGTGAGGAAGGAGATCAGGCCCAGCAGGGCATAGCTGGCCTTGATGAGCCGGTCCAGGCCGGACTCGGCGATGCCCAGGTCGTCCAGGAACATCTTCTTCTCGTCGGCGTCCAGTTCGGCGATCTCGGCCTCCAGCTTGGCGCACACGGGGATCACCTGAGCCCCCTCCTTGGCGGCCAGATCCTCCACGATCTTGTAGTAAGCGTTGCTGTGGCAGTCGGCAAAGCCGTCCTCGTCCAGGTTGGCGGCGTAGATGATGGGCTTGAGGGAGAGCAGCTCGGCGGTGGCGATGATGGCGGCGTCATCCTCGTCGCACTCGAAGGAGCGGGCGGAGTTGCCGTCGTTGAGCCATCCCTTCAGGGCGGTAAACACCTCCACCTCCCGCAGGTACTTCTTGTCGCCCTTGGCGGCCTTCTGGGCCTTGTCGATGCGGCGCTCCACCATCTCCACGTCGGCCATGATCAGCTCGATGTCAATGACGCCGATGTCCCCGGCGGGGTCCACCGGCACATTGGTGCTGGTGTCGGCCACCACGTGCATGATGTTCTCGTCGTCAAAGCAGCGCACCACATGGACGATGGCGTCGCACTCCCGGATATTGGCCAAAAACTTGTTGCCCAGGCCCTGGCCCTGGCTGGCCCCCTTGACCAGGCCGGCGATGTCCACGAACTCCACCACGGCGGGGGTGGTCTTTTTGGGGTGGTACATCTCGGTCAGCGCGTCCAGCCGCTGGTCGG
>NZ_CALWOJ010000116.1 GCF_944383115.1 uncultured Flavonifractor sp.
GGTGGACGCGGTGTGCCGCTCCATTGAACAGGCATGGGCCGATGTGCTGGAGTGGTTCAGCTGGCCCATTCTGCTGGTATTCCTGCTGATGATCCCCCTGCTGTGGGCCCTCACCGGCAAGGTGAAGTTCACCTTCCCCCTGCCTGTGGTCTTTTCGGTCTTTACCTTTCTCCTCTTCGCCGCCCAGAACGCCCCCCACTTCTACGCTCTGGGGGAGGCCGGACCGGAGCGGCTGCGGAGCATTGTGTTTTATTCCTTCTTCTGGCTGGTGACCGCCAACCTGTGGTACTGGCTGGGCTGGATTCGCCGGGCAGTGCTGCCCCGGCTGGCCGGCGGGGAGAAGCTGCTGCGCCGGGCCTGGATCGCCGTGCCGGTACTGCTGATCCTGCTGGCCTTTACCACTGTCTACTACCGCTACTACGACATAAGCACGACCGGCCGGGCCGCCGCCGCCCTGGCCGACGGCTCGGCGGAATACTATTGGCAGCAGCAGGTAGACCGTCTGCCCCTGCTGGAGGATTCCACCGTCACCGATGTGGTATTGAAGCCTCTTGACGTGCCGGGCAACCTGTACCCGCTGCTCTTCAACGGTGATTTGAAGGAGGATCCCGCCATCTGGGTCAACCAGGCGGTGGCCAATTTCTACCACAAGACCACTGTACGCATCACCCCCTGACCCCGGAAGGAGATCTGACTCGTGGAAGGCAAGCAATTTCACATCCGTACTCTTATCATCGGTATTTTTTTGGCATTGCTGCTGGTCTGCTTTGCCTTGGTCCTCTATAACCTGCAAATCGTCAAGGGCGATGAATACCGGGCGGCCTCCACGGTAAAGATCGCCAACACAGTAACGGTGGAGGCAGCCCGAGGGGAGTTGCTGGATCGATACGGGCGCTCTCTGGTAGGCAACCGGGCCACCTATGAGATCACCCTCAATTCCTCTCTCATGGGGGCGGAGGCCCAGCGCAACGCCAATTTGCTGGAGCTGATCACCATCTGCCGGGAAAACGACCTGGAGTGGACCGACACCCTGCCCATCTCCAAGGACGCCCCCTTTACCTACACGGACGAAAACGCCCTGGTGTATACCAACAGCGAGGGGAAGGTCAAATTCAGCTATCTGGGCGCTCTGCTGGACACTCTGCCCCTGGGGGACAAGATCCTGCCCAACCGCTGGAGCAGCGACGACCTGGCCGCCGCTTCCAGCGTGAAGGCACTGGGGGAGGGCCCCACGGCGGAAGAGGTCATTGCCGGTCTGCGGCAGTACTTCCTGATCGACGAGTCGCTCTCCGACGCCGATGCCCGAGCCCTCATCGGCGTACTCTATGAACTCAATCTCCGCAGCCGGGACGTGAAGCAGACGGAATATATCTTCGCCCAGGATGTGAATATCGATGTGATCTCCGCCGTGAAGGAGCGGAGCCTTACCGGGATTAACATCTCCGCCACCACCGTCCGGCAGTACAACACCACCAGCGCCGCCCATCTGCTGGGCCGGGTGGGCCCTATCCAGACGGAAAACTGGGAGACCTACAAGGCAAAAGGGTACAATATGAACGACTCCGTGGGCATCGACGGGCTGGAATACGCCTTTGAGGACTACCTGCGGGGCAAGTCGGGCACCCTGATCCAGGAGATGAATACCAGCGGCAAGGTGGTCAGCGAGAACTGGATGGTGGACGGCGAGACCGGCGAGACGATGGAACCGGAACCGGGCAACCACGTCATGCTCACCCTGGATCTGCGACTCCAGGAGAAGGTGGAGGAGGTGCTGGCCAACACCATTGAAAGCCTGGCCGACACCAAGGAGAAGGGCGCCATTGTGGTGCAGAGCGTCAACGATGGCGGCGTTCTGGCCATGGCCTCCTATCCCACCTACGACCTGTCCACCGTATACAGCAGCAACGAGGCCTATCAGCAGGCCCTCAACGATCCCCGCAAGCCCTTTGTCAACCGGGCCACCAGCGAGATCTACTACCCCGGCTCCACCTTTAAGCCTCTGGTAGCCATTGCCGCCCTGGAGGAGGGGCTTGTGACCCCCACCGAGAAGATCCAGGATACCGGTTATCTCCAGCTGCCCGAGGAGGAACACTATCCCTACGGGGACTATCATCCCCAGTGCTGGATCTACCGCCAGTACCGGGGTATGCACGGCTGGGAGAACATGGCCGACGCCCTGCGGGACTCCTGCAACATCTACTTCTACACAATGGGCCATCGGCTGGGCATCGAGAAGATCGACGAGTATGCCGCCATGTTCGGCCTGGGCCAGAAAACCGGCCTGGAGCTGGGCGAGGCGGAGGGCTATGTGGCCGGGCCTGAGACCAGTAAGATGCTCAATCAGGAGTGGTACGGCGGCAATCTGCTCTCCGCCGCCATCGGCCAGGAGAACACCAAGATCACCCTGATCCAGCTGTCCAACTATATTGCCACCCTGGTCAACGGAGGCAACCGCTACCAGACCCACCTGCTCAAGACAGTAAAATCCAGCGATTTCTCCGAGACGGTGTATGAGTATGAGGCCCAGCCGGTGGAGACGCTGGATCTCAACCCGGAGTGGGTGGAGGCGGTGAAGCTGGGCATGTGGGAAGTGGCCAACGACCCGGAGAGTACGGTGGATCAGTACCTGAACAACCTGGCGGTGGAGGTGGGCGCCAAGACCGGTTCCGCCCAGGTGTCCGCCGACCAGAACGCCAACGCCGTGTTCGTCCTCTTTGCCCCCTATGACGATCCGGAGATTGTCATCTCCATGGTGGTGGAGGGCGGCGCGTCCGGCGCCAACCTGGCCAGTGCCGCCGGCGAGATCGTCAACTACTACTTCGGCAGCGAGCATACCATGGAATCCATCGGGACGGAAAATACGCTGATCCGCTGAAGGGAGTCTTTTGTTTGCTGGACCCAATGACCTTTGACAGCCGGGACATCCGGTATAAGCAGCCCTACGGGGCGGTGCCTGCCGGGACGCAAGTGTCCCTCGCTCTGCGCCCCCTCCGGTCGGAGGGGTTTTCCCGGGCGGTGTGCATTGCCTATTTTGAGTCCGCCCAGGAGCGGCGGCTGGAACTGCCCATGACCTGGGACGGCATCGACGGCGACCGGGACGTACTCAAGGTCACCCTGGACACCGGGACACATATAGGGCTCATCTGGTACTCCTTCCGCCTGGAAGGGCTGGACGGCCGGCGGGAGGAGCTGGGTCCCTATCAGCTGACGGTGTACGACGGCAGCGACCAGGTACCCGGCTGGTTCGGGGAGGGGGTCACCTACCAGATCTTCCCCGACCGGTTCCGCCGCACCAAAGTACCCGACCCCACCGGCATGCCCGGAGGCCGCACCGTCCACACCAGCTGGCGGGAGGAGCCGGAGTACCGGCCTGACGCCAACGGGGAGGTCCGCAACCGGGACTTCTTCGGCGGCGATCTGAAGGGCGTCACGGAAAAGCTGCCCTACCTCCACGATCTGGGGGTGGAGACCATCTACTTCTGCCCTGTGTTTGAGGCGCCGGAAAACCACCGCTACGGCACCGGTGACTATGAGAAGATCGACCCCATGCTGGGCACCGAGGAGGACTTCAAGGCTCTGTGCGACGCCGCCCACAAGCTGGGCATCCACATCATGCTGGACGGGGTGTTCAACCACCAGGGCTATGTGAGCCGCTACTTCAACGGGGACGGCACCTACCTGGAAAACGGCGCCTGCCAGTCCCAGGACAGCCCCTACTACAAGTGGTACAACTTCTCCCACTGGCCCGACCAGTACGAGTCCTGGTGGGGCATCTACTCCCTGCCCGCCGTCAACGAGGGGGAACCCTCCTACCGGGACTATATCTTCGGGGACGAGAACAGCATCGTCCGCCGCTGGCTGCGGGCGGGGGCGGACGCCTGGCGGCTGGACGTGGCCGACGAGCTGCCCGACGACTTTGTTCACGGCATCCACCAGGCCGCCCGTCAGACCAGCCCTGAGGCGGTGGTCATCGGAGAGGTGTGGGAGGACGGCTCCACCAAGATTGCCTACGGCGTCCGCCGCAAGCATATCCTGGGGGGCCACTGCGATGGGCTGATGAACTACCCCTTCCGCAACTCTCTGCTGAGTTACCTGATGGGTGGGGACGCCGTCCACTTCAAGAACACCATGGAGACCATCCGGGAGAACTATCCTCCCTTTGCCTTTCAATCCGCCATGAACTTCCTGGGCACCCACGACACCCCCCGCATCCTCACCCTGCTGGGCTACGGCGGGGACGGCCAGGACCACGACAAGGACTGGCGTGCCTCCTACTTCCTCACCCCCGAGCAGTACCTGCTGGGCCGCTCCAAGCTGATGCTGGGTGCCCTGGTACTCTTTGCCTTCCCCGGTTCCCCCATGATCTACTACGGGGACGAGGCGGGCATCGAGGGCTTTGAGGACCCCTTTAACCGGCGGACCTACCGCTGGGAGATGGCCGACGACGTACTGCGCCGTTGGTATACCAAGCTGGGCCGGGCCCGAAAGGAACTGCCCGCCCTGCGCCGGGGGAGCATCCGCTGGTGGAAGGCGGAGGGCAAGCTGCTCTCCTTCCTGCGGGAGGGGGAGGGCCAGCCGGTGCTGGCCGCCGTCAACGTGAACAAGGACCTGGAGCTGATGGATCTGCCCTGGCCTGCCAGGGACTGGATGACCGGTATGGAACTGCCCGCCGGACGGGTGGCTTTGCCCCCCATGACGGGGTGGCTGCTCACCCCCTACCGGCCGGGGACCTGATAAAATCAGAAACGGGCCTGCTGCATGTATGCAGCAGGCCCGTTTTGTTTATGTTAAATCAATGACCCAGTTCAGATCCCCATAGACCACATCATCTTTGGTGCGGACCATACCGCCTCCCGGACCGTCCCACCAGACATCATGCTCATAGACCAGCTTGACGGCCCCGATTTCCACCGCCACGATGGGTTCCTCTACCCAGCTTGGAGCTGCCGCCAGCTGGACGTTTACATGGCCGGAGACAAAGCTGCGGAAGCCCTCCCCTGCGTCGGGATAGCGGGTTCCGGAGGCCCCGATGAAGGTGACCTGATGGTGGAATAGCGCGGCCCCCGTCAGCAGCTGGCCGTCGTCGTTCTCCTCCTGGTGGGCGTATACCGACAGCTGCCGCCCGTCCTCGCTGACCAGGGCGGTGACGGTACCTTCCTCAAAGGTTCGGCTGTCCGCGTAGGCGGCCAGTGTCTCCGCCGGGGTAAGTTCCAGCGATCCGGTGCGGGACCCGCCCCCCTCCAGATCCAGCAGCTCATAGGTCACCTCCCGGGGCGTCTCCTCCGGCAACCGGTAGAGGAAGGCCATGTGGACCCGGGACTGGTAGCCTTCCTCCCGCCAGGCCACCTCAGGCCCCCAGTCCAGACCGGAGAGGGACATCCACGACTGGCCCTGGGGGGCAAAGCCGTTGTAGGGCAGCCACTGTGAGTAGACCAGGCACCCCTGCTCCAGGGGAGCGTCCCCGGCATAGACCTGCAGCTTCCGGGTGGCCAGCTGATGCTCTTCCAACTCCGGGCTCACCAGGTAGAGTTCCAGCAGCAGCCACTCCCCCTG
>NZ_CALWOJ010000117.1 GCF_944383115.1 uncultured Flavonifractor sp.
TCAAGAGCAGTATGGACGGGCAAAAAAGCCTGTATTCATGCGGGTTTTCGCCGTTTCGAGCGTCATTCCCATTCGATTGTGGCAGGCGGTTTACTGGTGATGTCGTAGACAATACGGTTGATGCCCTTGACCTCGTTGACAATGCGGGTGGAGATGCGATCCAGCACGTCATAGGGGATGCGGGCCCAGTCGGCGGTCATGAAGTCGCTGGTGGTCACCGCCCGGAGAGCCAGGGTGTAATCGTAGGTGCGGCCATCGCCCATGACGCCCACGCTGCGGGTATTGGTCAGCACCGCGAAGTACTGGTTGATGCTCCGATCCAGTCCGGCCTTGGCAATCTCCTCGCGGTAGATGGCGTCGGCATCCCGCAGGGTATCCAGCTTCTCCTTGGTCAGGTCGCCGATGACCCGGATGGCCAGGCCGGGGCCGGGGAAGGGCTGGCGCATGACCAGGTACTCGGGCAGGCCCAGCTCGCGGCCCAGCTGACGCACCTCATCCTTAAACAGCAGCCGCAGGGGCTCGATGATCTCCTTGAAGTCCACATAGTCAGGCAGACCACCCACGTTGTGGTGGCTCTTGATGACTGCGGCGTCGCCAGCACCGGATTCAATGACATCGGGGTAGATGGTGCCCTGCACCAGGTAGTCCACCCGGCCAATCTTTTTGGCCTCTTCCTCAAAGACCCGGATGAACTCCTCGCCGATGATCTTGCGCTTGCGCTCAGGCTCGGCCTCACCGGCCAGCTTCAGCAGGAAG
Source organism: uncultured Flavonifractor sp. (assembly GCF_944383115.1). Taxonomy (GTDB): domain Bacteria; phylum Bacillota; class Clostridia; order Oscillospirales; family Oscillospiraceae; genus Flavonifractor. Next base: position 757 of record NZ_CALWOJ010000117.1, read on the forward strand.
CGGGTCTCGGCGTCCACCCGAACAAAATTGATATCCCAGCGGGCAAAGGCGGCCTCCACCTCGTCGCCCTCGTTTTTCCGCATGAGGCCGTGATCCACGAACACGCAGGTCAGCTGCTTGCCTACCGCCTCAGCCAGCAGGGCGGCGGCCACGGAGGAGTCCACGCCGCCGGACAGGGCCAGCAGCACCTTGCCGTCCCCTACCTTCTCCCGGATGTCTCGGATGGCGGTATTCTTGTAGTCCTCCATCGTCCAATCGCCGGTGGCGCCGCACACTTCATAGAGGAAGTTGCGGATCATGTCCACCCCGTGCTGGGTGTGGTTGACCTCGGGGTGGTACTGCACGCCGTAGAAGCCCCGCTTCTCGTCGGCAATGGCCACGTTGGGGCAGGCGTCGGTATGAGCAGTGAGGGCAAAGCCCTCAGGTACCTTGGCCATATAGTCGCCGTGGCTCATCCAGGAGATGCCCTGCTCCGGCAGACCCTTGAAGAGCTTGCAGGTAGTATCGTAATAAGTCTCGGTTTTGCCGTATTCCCGGGCGGTATCCTCCTGGGCGGCGGTGACCTGACCGCCCAACGTATGGGCCATCAGCTGGCAGCCGTAGCAGATGCCCAGCACAGGCACCCCCAGCTCAAAAATGGCGGGGTCCACATGGGGGGCCTTCTCCTCATATACACTGTTGGGGCCGCCGGTGAAGATGAAGCCGATGGGCGCCATCGCCTTCAGCTGCTCCAGAGGCGTGGTATAGGGCTTGACCTCGCAGTACACGCCGCACTCACGGACCCGGCGGGCGATGAGCTGGTTGTACTGGCCGCCAAAATCCAGAACGATCACGGTCTGATGGGACATTCAGGTTCCTTCTTTCTATGGGTTTTCTGAAAATCATGCAGCAATTACAGTTTAGAATATCATATTTTGCCCCGGTGCGCAATACTTCACCCATGTCCACACCTTCGCTGAATCCAGCGGTACCACCCCGCCCGAAAAACGAAGTCCGCACAGCGGCCCACCGCCGGATTACCCAGCAGGAGCAGCAGCCCCGCCCACGCCAGCAGCACCTGCCACGGCTGGGCCAGCAAATAGGGGAATTTCAGCCGGAGCAGATGGAAGAAAAAGCCGTGGAGCAGATAGATGGACAGGGTGTTCTGACCCAAAGCAGTTATGACCGGGATCCTGCGCTTGAGGTGAGGGGCCAGGCCCACAAACAGGAGGAAAATCACCCCGGCGGCGCAGCACATGATAAGGCCCCGCACCTGCCAGCTGTATCCCAGATCCGCATAGCCGTAGGCCCCCAGCATCATTTTTGCGGTCACGCCCCGGCGCAGCATGAACCACTCCAGCACCACGCAGCAGGCGGCCCCAAGGCCCAGAATCATCCCCCGGGCCATCCGTCCCGCTCCGTTCCAGCGGGCCCGCAAACCGTCCGCCCGTCTGAAATAGTAGCCCAGCAGAAACCAGGGCTGGAAGGCGATGAGCCGGGAGGCGCTCCACTGGTAGTCGATGCTCTTGTCAAAGCCTACCAGCAGCGCCAGAACCACCGACGCGGCCACCAGCAGCCACCGTCCTGCGGGGGACGGCGCGTCATACACCGGCAGCAAGAGGGTGTATACGGCCAGCACAAAGAGGTACCACAAAATCCAGTAGGGTCTGGAAAACTGCACATGGACCCAGGGGTCCCCCAGCTTCTCCACAAAGGCAGTATACACCCACTGGAGAACCAGATAGGGCAGCGCCATGCCGAAGATCCACTTCGCCCGGTCAAATTTGGCAAACATCCCGCTGAGGAACAGGAAGGCGGGCATATGGAAGGAGTAGATCAGCGTGTACAGGACCTCTTTCTGGGGGAACTCCCCCGCAATCTCCAACAGATGGCCCAACACCACCAGGGCGATCAGCAGGAAGCGCAGGTTATCATATTGAAATTCCCTTGTTTTCATCTCTGATGCGCCCTCTTTTTTCCCAGGTTGTACCCGCTTAGGATACCATGTTTCCCTCCATTCTGCAACACAGCAAAAGCCGCCGGACCGTATCGTCCGGCGGCTTTGTTCAGCGTTCCACTTCCGCGCCGCCCCACTCCACGGCGGTGAACCCGGTGCGCTCCGGGGCGGTGAGGCTCTGGGGCTCCACCTCCACCGGCTGGTCCAGCCCCTGCCAGGCCATGAACACCCGGATCAGGGTATCAGGAGCCGGGTCGATGGTCAGCTGGGCGCTGTCGGTATAGCTCTCCTGCTGGAAGGAGATCAGGTTATAGGGATTATGCTCCATCTTGGGCAGCCAGTAGATGATAAACTCGTTGGCCTCCTGCTCTGTCAGGCCCTGTTCAGCCAGTGCGTTCTCCAAAAAGGCGGTGGTGTTTTCCCCAGCCACGCAGAAACCGGTGGAGAAGTCGTATTCGGTCTGGCCAATCCCCTCCCAGAACAGGCAGTAGTACTGCCGCCCGGTGTCAGGGTCGGTGAGGGTACCGTCGGGAGAAGCGTCCACCGTCCAGCTGTCCCCATAGGCGGGATAGGTGGAGGTCAGTTCCCCGTCAAAGTCCAGAGTGACAGAGACCTGGGTCTCCTCCTCCGGATAGAGGTAGATCACCGGCTTGGCTGTGAGCGGCCCCGGGTCGTCACCGGCGCACCCCGCCAGTGAGGTGGCCAGCAGGCAGAATGCCAGGGTCAATGGAACCAGTTTACGCATAAAAACGCCCCCTTCCAGATTCTTAGGTCTATGCTATCAGACGAATCCGGAAGGGGGAAGTTCCCATTTTATTTAAATCTGAGTAATATCAATGGGCCGCAGGTCGGAGGGCCGACCCTGGGTACGGATGGTGAGCATGGCCCGGGCGGTGTCGATGGCGGTAATGCAGGCCACGGAGTGTTCCACCGTGGAGCGGCGGATCTTGAAGCCGTCGGTGTCGTGGCGGCGGCCCCGGGTGGGGGTATTGATGACCAGATCCACGGTACCGGAGGCGATCATGTCCAGGATATTGGGGTGGGCCTCGGAGACGCGGGCCACCTTGCGGGCGGGGATGCCCACGGCGTTGAGGGCGTCGCAGGTGCCGCTGGTGGCCAGAATCTCGATGCCCATATCGGCAAAGCCCTGGGCGATGCCGATGATCTCACCCTTATCCTCGTCCTTCACGGTGATGATGATGCGTCCGCCCTTCTTGGGGGCCTTCATATTGGCCCCCTTGAAGGCCTTCAGCAGGGCCTGGGGGAAGGACTCGGCCAGACCCAGGCACTCGCCGGTGGACTTCATCTCGGGGCCCAGGCCGGTGTCCACGTCGGTGAGCTTCTCAAAGGAGAACACCGGCATTTTCACGGCGTAGTAGTCGGCCTCCTTGTAGATGCCGGTGCCGTAGCCCAGGTCCTTCAGCTTCTGGCCCAGCATGACCTTGGTGGCCAGGTCGATGATGGGCACGCCGGTGACCTTGGAGATATAGGGGATGGTACGGGAGGAGCGGGGGTTGACCTCGATGACGTACACGGTGTCGTCGTAGATGACGAACTGGATGTTCACCAGACCCACCACCCCCAGGGCGCGGGACAGGTCGTAGGTGTAGCGGTAGATGGTCTCTTTGTGCTTCTCCTCGATGTGGATGGGAGGATAGACGGAGATGGAGTCGCCGGAGTGGACGCCGGCCCGCTCGATATGTTCCATGATGCCGGGGATGAGCAGATCCTCCCCGTCGAACACGCCGTCCACCTCCACCTCACGGCCCATCAGGTACTTATCCACCAGGATGGGATGCTCCTGCTCCACCTGATTGATGATGCGCATGAACTCGGTGATGTTGCGGTCATTGTAGGCGATCTCCATGCCCTGGCCGCCCAGCACATAGGAGGGACGCACCAGCACGGGATAGCCCACCTCATGGGCGGCCTCCAGGGCCTGCTGGGTGGTGAACACCGTCTTGCCGGCGGCCCGGGGGATGTTGCACTGGTTGAGGATCTCGTCAAACCGCTCCCGATCCTCAGCGGCGTCCACGCCGTCGGCGGAGGTGCCCAGGATGGGCACGCCCATGTCGGTGAGGGCCTGGGCCAGCTTGATGGCGGTCTGGCCGCCGAACTGCACCACCGCGCCCCAGGGCTTCTCCAGCTCCACCACGGCCTCCACGTCCTCGGCGGTCAGGGGCTCGAAGTACAGCTTGTCGGCCACGTCGAAGTCAGTGGACACGGTCTCCGGGTTGTTGTTGATGATGATGGTCTCAAAGCCCATGCGCTTGAAGGCCCACACGGAGTGGACGGAGCAGTAGTCGAACTCGATGCCCTGGCCGATGCGGATGGGGCCGGAGCCCAGCACCAGCACCTTCTTCCGCGCCTCTCCCGCCATCTTGCGGTGGGGCTCGGCGGTATTGGCCGCCAGATAAGGGGCCTCCGGGATGTGGGGGGCAAGCTCTCCCACCACCGGCATACAAAGCTCCTCAGCGGCCTCGTTCTCCTCATCGTAGGTGGAGTAGTAGTAGGGGGTCTGGGCCTCAAACTCGGCGGCGCAGGTGTCCACCATCTTGAAGGCCGGGCGGATGCCGAAGCCCTCCCGCAGGGCCTTGATCTCCTTCCGCTCCCTGCCGGACAGTGCGGCGATCCAGGCGTCGGAGAAGCCCATCTCCTTGGCCACGCGCAGAGTGTCGGCATCCAGGTGGCCGTGATCCAGCTTATCCTCCATGTCCACGATGTTCTGGAGCCGGTCCAGGAACCACAGGTCGTACTTGGTGATCTTGTTGATCTTCTCGGG
>NZ_CALWOJ010000118.1 GCF_944383115.1 uncultured Flavonifractor sp.
CTGGACTGCGGCGCCGACGATATGCAGGTGGAGGACGAGGTCTTTGAGGTGTACACCGACCCCGATTCCTTCGGCACCGTGCTGGCCGCCATGGAGGAGAAGGGCTATACCTTCGTTCAGGCCGCCGTGGAGATGGTGCCCCAGAACTACGTCAAGCTGGAAAATGAGGACGACATCAAGAACATGGAGAAGCTCATTGACCTGCTGGAGGACAACGACGACGTGCAGAACGTCTGGCATAACTGGGATCAGGACTGAGTTTATAAAAAAGGAGCCTGCCGCATTTGCGGCAGGCTCCTTTTCTCATGGAATATATTCCAAATGCCGGCAGATCCATTTACCTGCCTTGCTGCCCAGCACCAGGGCGATAGGCAGGGGGATCACGACAAAGAGCAGGACAAAGACCAGCGGATTCCAGGCGGCGGCTTGCAGCAGGGCGGAGTAATCGGAGAAGTGATCCAGCAAAAAGACGTAAACCCGAAACATAAAATATACCGCCCATACCATGCAGAAGGACTCCACACCGGTCAGCCAGCTGTCCGAATTTCCGTGAACCCGGTCGGACTCCGGGATGGGACGGCCCTTGACCTCCCGCTCCAGCAGGGCGGCGTAATCCTCCAGGCCGCTGGCCTGGGCGGTGTCGGTGAAGCGCAGCTTGTCGTAGGCGTCTATGGCCGCCTGGAGCCGCTGACGGAGGGAAAAGGCCGCCCCGGAGGCGTTCTTCTGAAAATCCTCGATCATGGCGCGGATCTCCTCCAGGGTGAAGCCCGCCTTCCGCAGGGTGGAGATGGCCTTCAGCCGGTCCACGTGGTTGGGGGAGAAGTCCAGCCAGGTCCGTCCACCTCGGCGCTGTGCCAGGGGAACCACCAATTTTTCCTGCACATAGAACCGCACCGCCCGCTCTGTCAGACCGGTCTGGGCGCATACTTCCTTCATTTTCATGGGCCATCCCTCCTTGGGTAAGGACAGTTTACCATCTGACGTAAGGGAAGAGTCAAGGGATTTTGCAAAAAAAGACGGCTCGGAGCTGCACGCTCCGGGCCGCCGTATCTGCAAGTAAGCCTGTAAGCCGGGTTCTGTCCTTTAAGACAGCCATCTATCTCGACGCACCGTTGCCGGTACGCTCAAGCCGCCTCCCCGGGACGGCCGGGCCAGCCTCATGTCCCTCCACGGCGTTGCTCCGGATAGAGTTTACAGCGATGGACGCTTGGCACGCCATCGGGTGAGCTCTTACCTCGCCTTTCCACCCTTACTGGCCGGTCGCCTCCATCTGAAGGCGGTCCTGTTCCTAGTTTCGGAAAATGGGTGTATCACGTCGGCCTGCGGCCGCCGTGATGCATCCGCCTCCACATGGAGGCAACCGGCCAGCGGTCTATTTCTGTTGCACTTTTCCTAGGGTCGCCCCCGGCGGGTGTTACCCGTTATCCTTGCCCTATGGAGCCCGGACTTTCCTCACCCACGGGCCTTTCGCCCCGCAGGCGCGGCTGTCCAGCTTGCTTGCTCGATCATTCTACCGTATGATGGGATGTTTGTCAAATCAAAAGCGGTCAGCGTTTGCATTTTCTAATCAGGTAGGATATAATAAATTGGTTAAACTATGAAAAGGGAGGAACTGTTATGAAGCGTTCCACCATACAGGAATATCTGGCGGGGCTGAAGGGCAAACGAGTTGCGGTTATCGGCATTGGTGTGTCCAACACCCCTCTGATTAAAATGCTGCTGCGGGCTGGTGTGAAGGTCACTGCCTGCGACAAAAAGCCCATGAACGCCTTCGCCGGCCTGGCCGAGGAGCTGGAGAGCCTGGGCGCCACCCTGAAGCTGGGGGAGGACTACCTGGAGGACCTGGATTTTGAGGTCATCTTCCGCACACCCGGTATGCGGCCCGACCTGCCCCAACTGGTGGCCGCCCAGCAGAAGGGTGCCATTCTTACCTCCGAGATGGAGGTCTTTTTCCAGGTCTGCCCCTGTCGCACCATTGGTGTCACCGGCAGCGATGGTAAGACCACCACCACTACCATTATCGCCGAACTGCTTAAGGCGGCGGGGCAGACGGTGTATGTGGGGGGTAACATCGGTAAGCCCCTGCTGCCCGACGTGGATGGCATGGAGCCGGGGGATATCGCCGTGCTGGAATTGTCCTCCTTCCAGCTGATGACCATGGACCGAAGCCCAGACATTGCTGTGGTCACCAATCTTGCTCCAAACCACCTGGATGTTCATAAATCTATGGACGAGTATATCAGCGCCAAGGAAAATATTTTCCTCCATCAGGACGAAACTGGTTTGGCGGTATTTAATGCGGACAACGATATTACCTGCGGCTTTGTCAGAGAGGCCCCGGGTCAAGTGGCGTTTTTTAGTCGTCGTAGCGAACCTTCTCAGGGCGCCTTCCTGCGGGAGGGCGTTATATGGGTCCGCAACGAGATGCACGAGCGCCCGGTGCTGCCGGTAGCCGATATTCTGTTGCCCGGCGTACACAATGTGGAAAATTATATGGCGGCCATTACCGCTCTGGACGGACTGGTACCAGATCCGGTGGTGCGAAGTTTTGCGCAGAAATTTGCAGGGGTGGAACACCGCATTGAGCTGGTGCGCACCCTGAACGGCGTGAAGTACTACAACGACTCCATCGCCTCCAGCCCCTCCCGTACCATTGCCGGCCTGCGCTCCTTCCACCAGAAGGTGATCCTCATCGCCGGCGGCTACGACAAGCACATCCCTTTCGACGTGCTTGGCCCTGAGATCATAGGCCATGTAAAGGAATTGTTCCTCACAGGCGATACTGCGGAGAAGATCAAGGCCGCCGTGGAGAGCTGCCCGGATTATCTCCCTGCCGCCCTGCCCATCACCGTTGTTGACGGCTTTGAGGAGGCGGTACTGGCCGCCCACAAGGCCGCCAAACCGGGGGACGTGGTGATCCTGTCTCCCGCCTGCGCCTCCTTTGACAAGTTCAAGAATTTCATGGAGCGGGGCGCCGCCTTCAAGAAGATCATTTATGGATTGTCATAAAATACCCTCACAAGGAGGAGTTGCATTTGGATATGAAAACTGTGCTGGAGACCCTGTGCGGCTGCACGGCGCCCTCCGGCTTTGAGTCCCCAGCGGCAGAGGTCGCCAGGGCCCTGTTAGCTCCACTGGTGGATGAGACCTTTATCGACCGTATGGGCAATTTAATCGGTGTGCGCCGATGTGGCAGGGAAGGGGCCAAAAAAATATTACTGGATGCCCATTTGGATGAGATCGGCCTCATTATTACTGGGGCCGAGGAGGGTTACCTCCGGTTCTGCACCATCGGTGGGGTGGACCCACGGATGCTGCCCGGCCGGGAGGTAACCATCCTGACCCACCCCCCCATGTTAGGCATGGTGGCCAGTCCCGGTCCCGGTCAGGAAGATCAGGACAAGGCGGTACCCATCGCCCAGCTGGTGGTGGATGCCGGCCTGACCCAGGAGCAGGCGGAAGCGCTGGTGGGCACCCCAATGGTGTACCGAGGCTCATGCTTCCCCCTGGGGGAGGATCAGATGTGCGGCAAGGCCATGGACGACCGTTCCTGTTTTGCTGCCCTGCTGTGGGCAATGGAATTGCTGAAGGACAAGGATCTGGATATGGACGTGTACGTTATGGGCTCCACCCGGGAGGAGGTCTCCGGGGTGGGCGCCACTGTGGGTACCTGGGCGGTACAGCCAGACTGCTGCATCGCCGTGGATGTGACCCACGGACGCACCCCCGATGGCCCTGCCGACAAGACCTTTGTGCTGGGAGGCGGTCCCGCCATCGGCGTAGGCCCCAACATGGCCCGCTGGATGACCCAAAGGCTGCTGGACAAGGCACGGGAAAGGGAAATTCCTTTCCAGCAAGAGGTCATGAGCGGCCACACCGGCACCAACGGCTGGGAAATGCAGATCAGCCGGGAGGGTGTGGCCACTGCGGTACTTTCTTTGCCCCTGAAATATATGCACAGTCCCATTGAGGCTCTTTCCCTTACCGACCTGAAGCATACCGCAGCACTGCTTGCCGCGTTTGTGGAGAATTTGGGAAGGGAGGGACAGCTGTGAAAGAACTGCTGAAACGCCTTTGTTCCATTCCTGGTGTATCCAGTTGGGAAGATCGGGTGCGCGATTGTGTGATGGATGTGGCTGGCCAGTACGCCACTGAATTACGAGTGGACGCTATGGGCAATGTCATTGCCTTTAAAGAGGGAATCAAAGCCACCGGCAATAAGCTGCTGCTCACCGCTCATATGGACGAGGTGGGCCTGATGGTGCGTAGCATTACCGACGAAGGTTACCTAAAATTTGACACTGTAGGCCATATTGACCGCCGCATTCTATTGGGTAAGCGGATGCTGGTGGGACCCAATCTGCTTCCGGCGGTGGTTGGACTGAAGGCGTACCACCTGGTAAGCCGTGATGAAGAGAAAAGCGTGCCTAAGCTGGAGGACTACTACCTGGATATCGGGGCCGAAAGCAAGGAAGAGGCTGGGAAACAGGTAAATTTGGGAGATGTCGCTGTCTTTGATAGTCCACCTGAAATTTTTGGCGGCAGTTTACTGAAAGGTAGGGCTCTTGGCGGACGCATCGGTTGTGCGGTACTGCTGTGGCTGATGCGGGAGGAACTGCCTATGGACTGTACGTTTGTCTTTACGACCCAGCGGGAAGTAGGTGCCAGAGGCGCCTTTGGAGCGGCGTTTTCCGTGAAGCCGGAGGTTGCCTTGGTGCTGGAGGGGGCTTCTGCCGCCGATTTGGCTGGAGTTCCTGCCCACAAAAAATCCTGCGTGCTGGGCGGAGGGGCTGTACTTCCCTTTATGAATAAGGGAGTCATTGTGGATCGGGGCCTGTTTGAAATGCTGCGGACCCTGGCGAAAGAACAAAACATTCCCTGGCAATTGTGTGAAAATACCGCCGGTTCCGGCGATGCCGGAGCAATCCAACGAACAGCCGCCGGTGCGCGCACAGCAGTCATCGCAGTTCCGGTACGTTATCCGCATACGCCGGCAACTTTGGCTGACGCCTCCGATGTTGAGGCGGTAGTGAGCCTGACCAGGGCGTTTATCACTCATCTGTCCAAGGAGGACTGACCATATGGATATCTTAGAGATCATACAGGCCCTTAACGCCTGCCACGGCCCCTCCGGCAACGAGGGCCAGGTGGCTGCCGCCATCCGGACCCTGGCCGCCCCCTATGTGGA
>NZ_CALWOJ010000119.1 GCF_944383115.1 uncultured Flavonifractor sp.
AGCTTCCGGGTGGCCAGCTGATGCTCTTCCAACTCCGGGCTCACCAGGTAGAGTTCCAGCAGCAGCCACTCCCCCTGGCTCACCCCGTCCAGCTGGCACAGCCAGTCCCCCTCGGTCCACTGGTCGGCCTCCTCCACCACCATGACGGGGGTCTCCGACGCTCCGGTACCGGCAAAGAACCGGATTATTTTCTGAAATCCTGCCGCCAGGGCCTGATAGTTGCTCACCCCCAGCACCAGGGCCAGACACACCAGGGCTGCCGCCAGCCGCTTGGCGGGGATGCTCTTCCGCCGGGGCCGCTCCGCCGCCGCCAGGGTCTCCTCCACCAGATCCCGTCCGGGAGAGGCCCGGTCAAAGAGAGCCCGATAAGTCTGTTCCGTCATAGCTCTTCCGCTCCTTTCCATGCGTCGTGCAGCAACGCCCGCCCACGGGCAAGCTGACTGCGGACGGTGTTGGGGCTGCGGCCCAAAATGGCCGCGATCTCCCCGGTGGCGTAGCCCTCGTAGTAGTAGAGGTGGAGTACCGCCCGGTATTTCTCCGGCAGGCTCTCCAGCAGCGTCAGCAGCTCCCCCTCCTCCTCCGTCCGGGCGGGGATGGACTCGGACAGGGCCGTGGTATGCCGCCGCCAGAAGGAGGTATGGAATTTCTTGCAGCAGTTCACCGTCACCCGCAGCAGCCAGGCCTTCCGGTGTTCCTCCTCCCGGAAGTCCGGGGCGGCCCGGAGGTAGCGGAGAAAAACCTCCTGAAATACGTCGTCGGCGTCGTGGCTGCTGTGGGTCTGGGCCAGCGCCAGGCGGTACACCATGTCCCCATAGGTCTCCACCACCTGCCGCAGTCCGGTTTCTTCTGCCATTGCCCTCCCCCCTTTCTGCCCCTAACATCCCTGAGAAGGCGGTTTTGTTGCATCCGCCCCAGAAAATAGTGCTTGCACCCGGAGACGGATAGTGCTATCATCATAGTATCTTAATTGTACCATGTGGTTTAAAAAGGAGAATTATTATGAAAGAACTGGAACAAAAGGTGGCTCTGGTCTCCTCCTCCACCCGCGGCATCGGCCTGGCCTGTGCCAAGGCCTTGGCCGCCCAGGGCGCCACCGTCTATCTGGGCGTGCGCCGCCTGGATGCCGGACAACAGATCGCCGACGAGATTATTGCCGCCGGCGGGCGGGCCGGGGTGGTCTACTTTGACGCCGCCAACGAGGAGAGTTACTCCGGTATGGTGGACGAGGTGGCCAAGAAGGAGGGCCGGCTGGACATTCTGGTCAACAACTTCGGCGCCACCGACGTCAAGACCGACCTGGACGTGGTAACCGGCGACACCGACGACTTCTTCCGCATCGTCAACACCAACCTGAAGAGCGTGTACCTGCCCAGCAAGGCGGCGGTACCCGTCATGGCCAAGAACGGCGGCGGCTCCATCATCAACATCGGCTCGGTGGGCGGGCTCTATCCCGACCTGAGCCGCACTGCCTACGGCGTCAGCAAGGCCGCCATCCACTTCCTCACCAAGGACATCGCCGTGCAGTACGCCCGGCAGGGGGTGCGGTGCAACGCGGTGCTTCCCGGCTTCACCGCCACCGATGCCGCCCTGAACAATATGTCCCAGGCCTTCCTGGATCTGTTCCTGAAAAACGTCCCCCTGAACCGTCCCGGCCGTCCCGAGGACATTGCCGACGCCGTGGCCTTCCTGGCCAGCGACCGGGCCGCCTTCATCACCGGCGAGATCCTGCCCGTGGCCGGCGGCTTCGGCCTGCCCACCCCGCTGTACAGCTCCTATATGGGCGACGGCGCAAAGGGTTGATCCCAACTTCCCAAAAGGGCCCTTCGGGGCCCTTTTTATTTGCCCCGCTCCCCGGGACATGATATACTATCCTATCATACCGTAAAGGACGGCAGCTATGGAAAACTTAGTCGTGGGCATTCTGGCCCATGTGGACGCGGGCAAGACCACCCTCAGCGAGGGACTGCTCTACACCTGCGGAAAATTGAAGAAGCTGGGCCGGGTGGACCACGGGGACGCCTTTCTGGACACCGACCCTATGGAGAAGGAGCGGGGCATTACCATCTTCTCCAAGCAGGCGTTGCTCCCCCTGGAACAGCTGGAGATCACCCTGCTGGATACCCCGGGCCACGTGGACTTCTCCGCTGAGATGGAGCGCACCCTGTCGGTGCTGGACTGCGCCATTTTGGTGGTCAGCGGAGCCGACGGGGTCCAGGGCCACACCCATACCCTGTGGAAGCTGCTGGAGCGATACGGGGTACCCACCTTCCTCTTTGTGAACAAGATGGACCTGGCGGGGGCGGACAGGGCCGCCCTGCTGGCCGAGCTGAAAAGCAAGCTGGACGAGGGCTGCGTGGATATGGGGGACAAAGAGGCCCTCTTTGAGCAGGCCGCCCTGTGCGACGAGTCCCTGCTGGAGGACTATCTGGAGACGGGGAGCATTGCCGACGCCGCCCTCACCGCCCTCATGGCCCAACGGAAGCTCTTCCCCTGCTGGTTCGGCTCCGCCCTGAAACTGGAGGGGGTGGAGGACTTCCTCCGGGGCCTGGAGCAATACGCCCCCCGGCCGGTGTACGGGGAGGAATTCGGCGCCCGCATCTTCAAGATCTCTCGGGACGCTCAGAACAACCGACTGGCCTGGATGAAAATCACCGGCGGCAGTTTGAAGGTGAAAACGGTGCTGGAGGGCCCCGGCTGGAGCGACAAGGCCGACCAGCTGCGGGTATACTCCGGCCTGAAATTCCAGCCGGTGGACACGGCCCCGGCGGGAAGCGTGGTGGCGGTCACCGGTCTCAGTTCCGCCGCCGCCGGTCAGGGCCTGGGTTTTGAGGCGGAGGGCGCGCCCCCCGCTCTGGAGCCGGTACTCACCTATCAGGTGATCTTGCCCGAGGGTCAGGACCCGGTCACCGCCATGCAGAAGCTGCGCCAGCTGGAGGAGGAGGACCCCCAGCTCCATCTGGTGTGGAGCGAGCGGCTGAAGGAGATCCACATCCAGCTCATGGGCCAGGTCCAGCTGGAGATTTTGCAGCGGCTGATCGCCGAACGATTCAACATGGACGTCAGTTTCGGCCAGGGAGGCATCGTGTACCGGGAGACCATCGCTTCTCCCGTCATCGGCGTGGGCCACTACGAGCCTCTCCGCCACTATGCCGAGGTCCATCTGCTGCTGGAGCCGGGGGCGCGGGGCAGCGGCGTCGTGCTTGCCACCGCCTGCCCGGAGGACGTGCTGGACGGCAACTGGCAGCGGCTGATTCTCACCCATCTGGCCGAGCGGGCCCACCCCGGCGTCCTCACCGGCTCCCCCCTCACCGACGTAAAGATTACCCTGCTGGCGGGCCGCGCCCACCTGAAGCACACCGAGGGGGGCGACTTCCGGCAGGCCACCTACCGGGCGGTGCGCCAGGGCCTGATGGAGGCGGAAACGATTCTGCTGGAGCCCTGGTACTCCTTCCGGCTGGAGGTGCCCGCCCCCCAGGTGGGCCGGGCCATGAGCGACCTGCAGCGGATGGGGGGCGACTGTGAGCCGCCCGAGACGGCGGGGGAGCTGACCATCCTCACCGGCTCCGCCCCGGTGGCCGGGCTGCGGGACTACGGCAGCGAGGTGGCCGCCTACACCAGAGGCATGGGGCGGCTGAGCTGCACCTTGAAGGGCTACTACCCCTGCCACGACCAGCAAACTGTGGTGGAGGCCCTGGGCTACGACCCGGAGCGGGATGTGGACAACCCCACCGGCTCGGTGTTCTGCACCCACGGGGCGGGGTACAACGTACGCTGGGACCAGGTGAAGGAGATGGCCCATGTGGACAGCGGCCTGTCCCTGGACAAGCCCCCGGAGCCCGAGGTCCCCGCCGCTCCCACACGGCGGAGCAGTTCCAACCCCGGCCTGTCGTTGGAGCAGGACAAGGAATTGCTGGCCATCTATGAGCGCACCTACGGCAAGGTGGAGCGCAACTCCTTCCGGCCCCAGCCCAAGCCCGCCCGCACCAGTCTGGACGAGAGGAAGTACAACGTCCAGACCCAGAACAAGGGGCCGGAGTACCTGCTGGTGGACGGCTACAATATCATCTTTGCCTGGGAGGAGCTAAAGGCGGTGGCCCAGACCAATCTGGACGCCGCCCGGCAGCTGCTGATGGATCTGCTGAGCAACTACCAGGGCTTCAAAAAATGCGTGGTCATCCTGGTATTTGACGCCTATAAGGTGCCCCGCAATGTACAGGATGTATTCAAATATCACAATATTTACGTTGTGTATACCAAAGAGGCGGAGACGGCGGACACTTATATCGAGCGGGCCACCTACGAGATTGGCAAGCACCACCAGGTGCGGGTAGCCACCTCCGACGGGGCGGAGCAGCTCATCATTCTGGGCCACGGAGCCCTGCGTTTGTCCGCCACCACCTTCAAGGCGGAGTTGGAGCAGGTGGGTGGTCAGATCGCCGCCATCCTGGCCCGCAACAACCGGGCCACCCCGTCCCGGCCGGTGGCCGCCGCCCTGAAAAAGGCACAGGAGGGAAGCAAATGATCCCCATGCACATCATCGCCCGCATCCGCAGCGACTTCCCCACCAAGTTCGGTATCCCCCGGCAGAGCGGGCTGGTGGAGGAACTGCGTGCCACCATCGTCTTTGAGCCCGAGTACTGCAACCCGGACGCCCTGCGTGGGCTGGAGGAGTTCTCCCACATCTGGCTCATCTGGCAGTTTTCTGAGGCGGTGCGGGACAAGTGGTCCCCCACAGTGCGGCCTCCCCGGCTGGGGGGCAATACCCGCATGGGGGTATTCGCCACCCGCTCCCCCTTCCGGCCCAACGCCATCGGCCTGTCCTGCGTGAAACTGGAGTCCATTGAGAAGGACCCCAAGCTGGGCACCGTGCTGGTGGTGTCGGGGGCCGACCTGATGGACGGCACCCCCATCCTGGACATCAAGCCCTACCTGCCCTACGCCGATGCCCACCCGGAGGCCACCGGGGGCTTTACCGGCAACGTGGGGGACAAGGTGCTGGAGGTGGAGTTCCCCCCGGAATTGCTCTCCCAGGTCCCGGAGGACAAGCGGGAGGCGCTCATCGGGGTGCTGTCCCGG
>NZ_CALWOJ010000120.1 GCF_944383115.1 uncultured Flavonifractor sp.
ACCTGCGGCATGGTGGGCCCCATCGGGGTGTACACCGGCTGGGTCAACGATGTGGCCACCGGGGCCAAGGCGGCCATTACCTCCTTCGACTGGGCGGGCATGATCCTGATTTGCTTTGTCCTGCCCGCCATCCTCACCTGGCTGTTCGGCCTGTTCTTCCGGCACATCGGCTGGATCAAAGAGGGGGATTTGAAACTGGACTGACCGGCAAAGATATAAAATCAACCCGGCGCGGCTATTTGCCGCGCCGGGTTTTTTTGTGTTTTGACAGATTGGGCCGGCCTGTGTTGTTATAAGGGTGAAAGGAGGGAGGGCTATGGAGGAACAGCGGGCCCGGGAGCTGGTGGACCGCTATGCCGACGCCATCATTCGCCTGGGGTACACCTGGCTGGGAGATCTGGACGACGCCAAGGACATCTGCCAGGAGGTGCTGCTCAAACTGCTGACCGATGGGCGCGCCTTCCCCGACCGGGGGCAGGAGCGGGCCTGGGTGGTGCGCCTCACCATCAACCAGTGCAAGAACTGGAAGAAGAGCGCCTGGTTCCGCCGCCGGGCGCCGTTGGAGGAGGGACTCCACCTGAGTGTGGAGGCCCCGGAGCCGGAGGACGGCTCCCTGCTGGAGCAGGTCAACCGTCTGCCCGCCAAATACCGGCAGGTACTCTACCTGCGATACTATGAGGACTACGAGGTACACGAGATCGCCGCCCTGCTGGGCCAGAGCCCCGCCCTGGTGAGTACCCACCTGGCACGGGCCCTGGCGGCCCGGCAGGAACAGCCCGCCCAAAGACCCCGCCGCCGGTGGAGCCGCACCGCCGTGGCGGCCGCCGTGCTTGCGGCGGTGCTGGTGGGGTCGGTGGGGGCGGCGGTGGTGGTGCCGCCGGTGGTGCGCAGCTACTTCGGCGACAGCGCCGGATACCGGCAGAGCGCCATGAAGTTGGGGGAGTCCATCACCAAAAACGGCTGGACCATGACTCTCACCGATTGCATGGCCGACGACTATACCATTTATCTGGGGGTCACCCTCACCGCCCCGGAGGGGACGACGCTGGACTGGGCAAACGGATATCACTTTGACGAATGGGGTTCCCCCACCTTCCCGGAACTGGAGTACGGCGGCGGTGGAACCTACACCCAACTGGAGGACGACGATCCTACGGACAACCAGATCCGCTTTTTGCTTACCAGCTACTACGCCTCCTATAAAGAATCCCTGAACGGTCAGATCATGGAGGTCACGCTGGGCAAGCTCTTTCACTATGCCGGCTGGAACGGCAACAAATATTCCTATGAGGAGATCTACG
The DNA here is from genome assembly GCF_944383115.1 of uncultured Flavonifractor sp. Lineage (GTDB taxonomy): Bacteria > Bacillota > Clostridia > Oscillospirales > Oscillospiraceae > Flavonifractor. Next base: position 1,302 of record NZ_CALWOJ010000120.1, read on the forward strand.
ACTGCGACGAGACCTGGACCTTCCGCACCACCCTGAACTACCCGGATCACATCATCCGGCTGGAGCCCAATGTCTCCGTCCACACCCTGGACGTGGACGCTGCCATTACGGAAGTGGTGGTATCTCCCCTCAGCGTATATGTGCATATCGAGGGGGAGGCCCTCAAGGGCCACCACAGCTGGATACCCAAAGACGAGGCCGGCAATCCGACCTGCATCGATGTTCAGGAAATCACCCTCCACACCAAGGACGGCAACCCCATTCCTATGAACAGCCGTATGCACTGCAGCGGGTGCCACGGTGGCGAGTGGAGCGACCCCGAGGAAATCGGTGATCTCATTCTGATCCGCCGCCCCGACACTCCCCTGGACGTGGAAAACCTGGCCTCCATTTCGGTCTGCGGGGTGGAGATCCCCCTGACCTGATCCTAACCGGAACACAAAAAGCGCGCCTTTCGGCGCGCTTTTTGCTTATTTACGGATCTTACCGCACATAGTAGACGTAGTTCTCCTTCCGGGGGGCGGGGGCGGGCCTGTCCCCCTCCCGGTAGCCCAGGATGCAGTGGCCGATACCCACATAGTCCCCCTCGATGCCCCACTTGGCCAGCAGGGCCTTGCCCTCGGCGGACTCGAACTCCTCTCTGGCCCGGTGGATCCAGCAGGAGCCCAGCCCCGCCGCCTCGGCGGCGTTGAGCAGGTTGTCCATGACGCAGCAGCCGTCATAGAAGTGGGTGGGAATGTTCTTGTCGGCCAGCACGATCAGTACCGTGGGAGCCCCGTAGAAGGGGTTGGCCTCCGGGTTGCCCATAATGGCGGCGTTCATCTGGTTCAGGGCGTCGATGGTCTCCCTGTCCTGTACCACAACAATGATGGGCGACTGGCGGCCCATACCGGTGGGGGCGTAGGTTCCCGCCTTCACCACCGCCTGCAGTTCCTCCTCGGTGATCTGTTCCGGCCGGTAGGCCCGGCAGCTGCGCCGCTGCTCCAGCAGCTCCAGTGCGTTCTGATTCATCCTTCCAACTTCCTTTCCCCCTGGCGGGGCGATTTTTCTTACCTCAGTATACCCGTTTCCTTCCCCCCGGTAAAGCGGGCGTTTTTCACAGATTTTTCTTGTTTGCATGCCAGGTCTTTCGTTTTTCGGCTGACAAGGGAAAACAGGTATGATATAATGGCGTGCAGGGCAATCTTAGGAGAGGAGCTGCACGGCATGAAGATGAAAGTGATTGGATACCTGGCGCTGATCCTGGCGATCACCGGGGTGGTTCTGCTCCTGATCGCCCTGCGGGGATGATCCCCCATACGAAAGAATGCGAGGTCTTTCCGTTTGAAGTACGAAAAACGCACGCTCCCCAACGGGGTGCGTATTCTCACCGAGCAGGTGCCCGGCGTGCGCTCGGCCTGCCTGGGCATCTGGGTGGGCACCGGCTCCCGCCACGAGGCGGCGGGGGAGGGCGGCGCCGCCCACTTTATTGAGCATATGCTCTTCAAAGGCACCTCCACCCGCTCCGCCGCACAGCTGGCCCAGGAGATGGACGCCATCGGCGGACAGGTCAACGCCTTCACCACCAAGGAATGCACCTGCTTCCACGCCCGGGTGCTGGACACCCATCTGCCTATGGCAGCCGACATCCTGTGCGATATGTTCTTCCACTCCAGATTTGACGACGGCGACGTGGATACCGAGCGGGGCGTCATTCTGGAGGAAATCGGCATGTACGAGGATAACCCCGAGGACCTGTGCGCCGAGCGGCTGGCCGGGGCGGTCTTCAAAGGTTCCCCCCTGGCCCGGCCCATTCTGGGCAAAAAGGCCACCCTGGACGGGATGGACGGGGCCTGGCTGCGCCGGTACAAAGACACCCACTACGGCCCGGAATCCATTGTGGTGGCCCTGGCGGGCCGGTTCACCCAGCGTGACGTGGACGACCTGGCCGCCCGGTTTGCCGTGCTGGAGCCCTGCACACCCGTTGCCAGCAAGCCCGCCGCCTACCACAGCGGCATTGTGGTCAAGAAAAAGGCCATCGAGCAAAACCACCTGACCCTGGCCTTCCCGGGGCTGCCCTTCTCCGATCCCCGGCGGTTCACCCTCCAGCTGCTCTCCTCCATCCTGGGGGGCGGCATGTCCTCCCGGCTGTTCCAGCAGGTGCGGGAGCAGCGGGGTCTGTGCTACTCCATCTACTCCTACGGCACCTGCCATGAGGACGCCGGCTATTTCGGCATCTACACCGCCCTGGGCCGGGAGACCGAGCGCCAGGCCCTGGACACCATTCTCTCCGTCATCCGGGACTTCAACGATCACGGCGTCACCCAGGAGGAGCTGGACCGGGCCAGAGAGCAGTCCAAGGCCAATGTACTGATGGGGCTGGAATCCACCCAGGCCCATATGAGCAGCCTGGGCCGTGGGGAGATGCTGGTGGGCCGGGTGCTGGACGAGGAGGAGATCATCGCCGCCTACGACGCCGTTACCCGGGAGGACGTGCGTACCCTGGCCGGGGAGCTGATGGATCTGTCCAACGCCTCTCTCTCCGCCGTGGGCCGTGTGGGCCGGGCGGAGGAGTATCAGGCTTTACTGACCTGATCCATGTGGAAAACCCTGTGGAAAATGTGTAAAATCATTTAACTTAGGAAAAGAGGACGCGCCTGGGCGCGTCCTCTTTTTGGATCATTTGGCCGGGCGGGCCTGTTACACAAACACCGCCTGCACCAGGATCATATACAAAATAGTGCCGCCGAAAATGCTCAGCAGGTTGTTGTGACGCCACAGGTGGAGGATCACCACCGCCGCCACCGAAATGAGCTGGGGGACCCATCCTCCCGCCTGGGCAAAGGAGATGTCCTTCAGGCAGTAGATGATGAGCATGGCGATGACGGCGGGGGGCAGCACCCGCCCCAGGTAGAGGATGATCTTGGGAGGGGCGCTCCCCCGGTCAAAGAGCAGGAAGGGGAGGGCCCGGGTGAGAAAGGTAACGATGGCCATGACCGCGATGGCGGCAATGGCCTCGGCGGTGGTCAGCATTTCTGTTCGCCCTCCTTTTCCTCCAGCTTGTCCCGCAGGATGAGCAGCAGCAGTACGATCACACCCAGGGAGACAATGAGCATCTGCTGCTGGCCGAAGAACCGGCCCAGAATGATGAGAAACAGGATGGTCACCCCAAACCCCAGCAGGGCGGGCAGGTGCCTGCGGTAGGCCTTCCACTGATCCACGGCGATGACCACAAAGAGGGCGGTCATGGCAAAGTCAATGCCCTTGGTGTCCACCGGGATGAGGGCCCCCGCCACCGCACCGATTACCGAGCCCAGGATCCAGTAGCTGTGGTCCAGCAGGGCGATGGCAAAGTAAAAGTTCCTGGGGTCCACCCCCACCGGGGCCTGGGCGGAGGAGAGCAGGGCGTAGGTCTCGTCGGTGAGGGAGAAGATCATGTAGAACTTCCGCCAGCCCATGCCCCGGAACTTCTCCAGCATGGACAGGCCGTACACCAGATGGCGGAAGTTGATGAGCAGGGTCATAAGGGCCACCGTACCCAGAGCCGCGGCGGTGGAGAGCAGGGTCACCCCCAGGTACTGGCCCGACCCGGCGTAAATGGTGAGGGACATGAAAAAGGCCCAGATAAAGTTGTAGCCCACGGCCTGGAGCATGAAGCCGAAGGCCATGCCGATGGCCAGATAGCCCATCAGCACCGGCACCGTCACCGG
>NZ_CALWOJ010000121.1 GCF_944383115.1 uncultured Flavonifractor sp.
AGGTGGAGTTCCCCCCGGAATTGCTCTCCCAGGTCCCGGAGGACAAGCGGGAGGCGCTCATCGGGGTGCTGTCCCGGAACCCCCGGCCCTCCTACCAGCACGACCCCCACCGGGTGTACGGCATGGCCTTCGGCGGGGTGGAGGTGGGCTTCTCGGTGGATGGGGAGAGGCTGCTTGTAAAATCCGTCACACAAAAAAGGGGACAGCCTTGAGGCTGTCCCCTTTTTCAGCGCCATATTCAGGTCTGGGGGAGGGAGTCGTCCTCCCGAATCCAGTCCTCCACATGGACTACCGAGTAGTCGGTTTTGGTGTTGCGGATGACCACCCGCTGGATGCCGGCGTTGATGATGAGCCGGCGGCACATGGAGCAGGAGGTGGAGTTGGGGATCAGCTCCCCGGTGGATGGATTGACGCAGGCCATGTACAGGGTGGCCCCGATGGTCTCGCTGCGGGCGGCGGAGATGATGGCGTTGGCCTCGGCATGGACCGAGCGGCACAGCTCGTACCGCTCCCCGGAGGGAATGTTCAGGGCCTCCCGGGTGCAGTAGCTCAGATCCACGCAGTTTTTCCGGCCCCGGGGGGCGCCGTTGTAGCCGGTGGCAATGATCTCGTCGCTTTTGACCAGGATGGCGCCGTAGCAGCGGCGCAGGCAGGTGGCCCGTTCGGCCACGGTCTGGGCGATGTCCAGATAGTAGTTCTCCTTGTCGATTCGGCCCATTGGGGACCCTCCTTTGCATGGTTATGGTGTGATACGGCCAGTATACCGTTTTTTTTCCCAAATCGCAAGGGGCTGACGATCCATCGTTCATGAAATGTTTACGGTTGCATCCTTGACGAAAAAAGCCGCAGGGGCTATCATATAAGCATCAAAAGTGCATCCTATTCTCATATCAAAGGAGACGACCGTATTTCATGCTCATGAATTTTTTGCGAAAATTGATGTACGGACGGTATGGCAGCGATCACCTCTCCTTTTTCCTGCTTTTCCTGTATGTGGTGCTGATTTTTGTGTCGGCGCTGCCCTATATGGCATGGGTCTCCTGGCTGGCGCTGGCAGTACTGCTGTGGAACCTGTTTCGGATGTTCTCCCGCCGTATCGACCGCCGTCGGGCGGAAAACGCCCGGTTCCTGGCCCTGTTCGGGCCGTTCATTCGCTGGTTCAAAATGCGGCGGACCATCCATCGGGATAAAGAGCATCGCTACTTCAAGTGTCCCAACTGCGGGCAGTACCTGCGGGTACCCCGGGGCAAAGGGAAGATCACCGTCAACTGCCGCAACTGCGGCGCCAGCTTTGAAGAACGTAGCTGAACCCAATGAAGGGCTGCTGCCGGACGCAGCAGCCCTTTTCATCAGAGAAAGGGGGGAGCGCCCATGAGACAGTGTATGGACGCCGACAATCTGCACCGCAGGCTGAAAAAGATCATTGGACAGATCACCGCCATCGACCGGATGGTGGACGAGGACGTACCCTGTGAGGAGATGCTCATGCAAATCAACGCCGCTAAAAGCGCCCTGCACAAGGCGGGCCAGGTGGTGCTGGAGGGCCATCTCAACCACTGCGTCCGGGACGGTATCGAACACGGCGACGCCGACCGCACCATCGCTGAATTTGCCAAGGCTATCGAGCATTTTTCCCGTATGAGCTGAAGACAGGCGCGTCCCATCCGGTGGGACGCGCCTGTTGTTATCTGTGCAGGGCCAGCGCCGCCGCCCGGACGGCGCGGGCGTCGGTGACCGGCACCTGTTCCTCCGGCGGACACACCCCGCCGGAGAAGGATACCGCCGGGTTGTGGGTGGCGGAAACGTCGGTGCGGCTGGTCTTGAAGGAGCCGTGGAGCTGATCGCAGCCGGTGGCAGCCAGCAGGGCGGCGGCGTTGTCCGGTTTCACCCCGCAGCCGGGCAGGATCTGGATGCGTCCGGCGGCATACTCCTCCATGGCCCGGATGGTGTCCGCCCCCGCCGGGGCGGAAGGGGCCTGTCCGCTGGTGAGGACCCGGGTCACCCCCAGCTCTATCAGCACGTCCAGAGCCTCCCGCCAGTGGGGCACCACGTCGATGGCCCGGCTGAACACGCTCTCCTTCTCCCCAATGACCTCCAGCATGGCGGCGCACCGGGCCCTATCCACCCTGCCGTCGGGGTGGAGGCAGCCGAACACGATGCCGTCGGCCCCCGCCGCCAGCAGGGCGCGGGCATCGGCCAGCATGGCGGCAAACTCCATCTCGCTGTAGCAGAAGCCCCCCTCCCGGGGCCGCACCATTGCCATAATGGGGACGGACGCCTGCCTGGCCAGCTTCATGGTGCCAATGGAGGGGGTCAGTCCCCCCAGAAAGAGGGCGGAATTCAGTTCCACCCGGTCCGCCCCGGCCTCAGCGGCAATGCGTACATCCTCCGCCGAGCCGCAGCACACTTCCAGAATCATGACAACACCTTCTTTTCTCATCTGGGGCTATGATACCACAAAGAAATGTGATATCATAGCCCCATTCCAAAGGAGTGGATCGCATGGATCAGGAACTGATTTTTATCCGGCAGGCCCTGCCGGAGGACTGGGACAGCTACCCCCAGTCCCTGTTTGAGGCCTTCGCCGCCCACAGCTGCATGCTGCGCCAGACCGTCCCCTGGTGCGCTTCTCTCAGCCGGGAGGCCTACGAGCAGTACGTCCTCTGCCCCCGGGTCAACGACGAGGATCTGTCCGACCACCGGGCGCTGTTTTACAGCCAGCTGTGGGACCGGGTGAAGGGCCTGTCCCAGGAGGAGGCCGCCCTGGAGGTCAACCGCTGGTGCCACGAGCAGGCCAGCTATCAGGCCCAGGACGACCGCACCGCCTCCCCCCTGACGGTATACCGCTGCGGCAGCGGCCGGTGCGGGGAGGAATCCGCCTTTCTGGTGTCCGCCCTGCGCTCCGTGGGCCTGGCTGCCCGGCAGGTGTACGCCCCCCGCTGGTCCCACTGCGACGACAACCACGCCTGGGTGGAGGTGCTGTGTAAGGGCAAGTGGCGCTTCCTGGGGGCCTGCGAGCCGGAGCCGGTGCTGGATCGGGGCTGGTTCAACACCGCCGCCTCCCGGGCCATGCTGGTCCACAGCCGCACCTTCGGCCCGGTGGCCGACCTGGCCCTCCACGGCGCCCCTCTGGGCCGGCAGGGCCAGGCCCTGTATCACAATCAGACGGCCCGCTATGCCCGCACCAAGACCTACACCTTCCGGGCCGAGCCGGGGGAGATCATTACCCTGGAGGTACTCAACGAATCCCGGTTCTGCCCCATCGCAACCCTTACCGCCGACCAGCAGGGAGAGGTACAGGTGGAGCTGGGCATGGGCGACCTCCACCTGTCTAACCGGGAGAAGGAGGCCTTCTGCCACGGGGAGAGGGAGGACGGGGCGGAGCTGGCCCTCCCCGCGCCCTGCGCCCACTGGACTCCCTTCGACTTCCGCGCCCCCCACGATGCTCCCGTCAACCCCACCCCTCTGGACGAGGCACAGCGGCAGGCCCGGGCGGCGGTGCTGGCGGCGGGTACCGCCAAGCGGCAGGCCCGGATGGCGGGCTATTGGGATGAGGAGAAGGCCCAAAACTACCCCCAGCAGCGGGAGCTGCTTCAAAAGGCCCGGGGCAATTTTGGGGAGATCTATGCCTTTCTCAGCAGGGATCATGACCCGCTGCGCCCCGCCCTCCTCTCCGCCCTGTCCGACAAGGATCTGCGGGATGTGACCGCCGCTCTGCTGGAGACCCATCTGGAGCGGGCCAGACCCTGGGCGGGCTGCTATCCGGCGGAGGTGTTCCGGCGGTTTGTCCTCTGCCCCCGAGTGGCCTTTGAACGGCTCACCGACTGGAGCCGCCCCCAGGGCGGAGAGGTGGGGGAGGTCATTGCCCTGCGGCAGCAGGGGATACCCGCCCTGCTGCGGCCCCTGGACGGGGCGGTGCTGGTGTGGCGGGACGGGAACTTTGTCCCCAAACAGCCGGAGAAATGTGGAACAGTCACCTTCCGAAAGGCGCCGGTGGAGCGGTTTCTCTACCGGCAGAACTGGTCCCTGGACTTCTGGACGGGGGAGATGTGGAAACCGCTCCGGCTGACGGATCGGGCCTGGCACAGGAACAAGCTGACCGCAACCCTGCCCGCCGGGCGCTACCGGGTACTCACCGCCCTGCGTCTGCCGGCAGGGGACCAGTTTGCAAGCCGCCTGGAGTTTACCCTGGGGGCGGGGGAGGAGCGGGAGATCTCGCTGGAGCTGCGGGACTGCTCGGTGGACGATCTCATCTCCCCCCGGGAGCTGCCCCTGGCGGAGCTGGCCGGAACCCATGAAAAAGCCGCCCTCCTCCTCTGGCTGGAGGAGGGGGCGGAACCCACCGAGCATATTTTAAATGAACTCTCCGCCGCCCTTCCCGCTTTTCAGACGCTGGACGGGGACGTGATCTTTTTCCTGCGGCGCCCCGGCGCGGAACAGCAGGCCACTTTGGCGGGGCTGCTGGCCCGGTGGCCGGAGGTGCAGCTGGTCTACCCCCAGTGGGACGATCAGGTGGAGACGGTGGCCCGCCATTTGGGCCTGGACCCGGACAAGCCGCCCCTGGCGGTGGTACGGGACCGGCAGGGGAGGGCGGCCTACGGCTGCTGCGGCTACCAGGTGGGCATGGCCGACCTGCTGCGGCGGGTACTGGAGCAGGTGGAATGAGTCATTCCAGGAAATGTTTCAGATATTCCTCCACCGACCGGGTCATCTCCCGGGAGAAGTCGGAGTTGTACTTTCGGTCGCAAAAGGCTTTCAGCCAGTCGGTATAGGGCCGCTGTCCGGCGTTGTCGGCCAGCATCCGCTCCAGCTCCCCGGCGTTCATCCGGCGATAGCCGTTTTCATGAACGAT
>NZ_CALWOJ010000122.1 GCF_944383115.1 uncultured Flavonifractor sp.
GAGGGCCGGGATATCTTCATCCTGACCACCCTCCAGTTTGCCAGCTTTGCCGTGTTCTCCTGGATCGGCGTGCTGGTCACCCAAACTACGGTCAGTCCCGAGGTGTTCAACGGCGATCTCATCTTCGGCCTTGCCTATCTGGTCGTTTTCGCCTCCTGCGGCGCCCTGCTCTTCCAGAATATCGGGCAGAAGTACACCGCCCCCTCCACTGCGGCGGTCCTCCTTTCCCTGGAAGCTCCCTTCGGCGTCATCTTCTCCATGATTTTTGCCGGTGAGCAGCCCACGGCCCTCATGCTGGTCGGCTTTGCGCTGATTTTCGTGGGCGTGATCTGTTCCGAGACCAAATTCTCCTTCCTGCGAAAGAAATAAGCGGACAGGGGTGATCCCCGTTGCGTAAGCTGGCTTGGTTTGCCGCCGCCTTTTCCGGGGCTGTATTCCTGGCAGTGTATTTGCTGCCGGAAGGAATATTGGTGCCGGCTGGGGCATGCTGCGCCCTGGCGGCTTTGGGCGGGCTGACGCTGCAGGGCAAAGCCCGTCTGCGCGCTATGCTGCTCTGCTTCGGCCTGGCGACAGGCCTGTGCTGGACGGGCGTGTACTGCGCTCTGGTCCGGGCGCCGGCCCTGCGGCTGGCGGGAACAGAGACCCAGGTAGAGGCTGTTGTGGCCGATTGGCCTCAGGCGGGCAGCTACGGCGGCGTTTCTGTTCTGGTGCGTGTACAGACGGATGGCCTGCCGGTCAAAGCCCAGCTCTATCTGGACGGGGCAGAAGGGATGGAGCTGCGGCCGGGGGATTGCCTTACTTTGACGGCGTCCTTCCGTATGGCGGACACTATGGCGGGAGAGCCCACCAGTTACTACTACGCCAAAGGCATCCTCCTGATTGCCAGCGGTGGAAAGGGATGGACGGCAGCGCGGCCGGACGGGCCGCCGCTGGAGTATTGGCCGGCGTTTTTCAGCAGAGCGTTGAAGGACAGCGTGGCCCGCAGCTTCCCGGACAGTACCGCGCCTCTGGTCACCGCGCTGATCACCGGGGACAAGACGGGACTGCCTGATGGGGAATACAGCGCACTTCGCCGCTCGGGCCTTGCCCATGTCATCGCCGTTTCCGGCCTCCATGTCTCCTTCCTGGCGGGACTGATTACCACCCTTCTGGGCCGCCGGCGGCGGTTGTCGGCAGTGGTGGGTATCTGCCTGCTTTTCTTCTTTTCCGCTGTGGCCGGCAATACGCCGTCGGTACAGCGGGCGGCTTTCATGCAGGCGCTGCTCCTTGTGGCCCCTCTGGCCGACCGGGAGAACGACCCACCTACCGCTTTGAGTACTGTGCTGATGGTGCTGCTGGCCATCAATCCCTATGCGGCGGCCAGCATATCCCTTCAACTGTCCTTCGGGGCGGTGGCTGGTATCTTCCTGTTTACCGGGCCTCTGTGCCAGCGGTGGGAGAGGAAACTGCCCCGCAAGCCCAAAGGTTTCTGGCCCAGGCTGGGCTGCCGGGCGGCCCGGGTGGTTATCGCCACTGTGGCCACCACGTTGGGCGCCATCGTATTCACCACGCCGTTGATGGCAGTTTACTTTGATAGTATTTCTCTCATCTCGCCGCTTACCAACCTGCTGGCCCTATGGGCGGTTTCAGATGCGTTTCTGGGCGGCCTGCTGACGGCGCTGGTGGGCTTGATCCTGCCGGGCGCGGCGGTGGCGATGGGTTGGGTGGTCTCCCTGCCGGTATGGTACCTGCAATGGCTGACTGCCGCCCTGGCCGGACTGCCCTTTGCCTCGGTGACGGCCCACTCCATTTATCTGGTACTCTGGATGGCCCTGACCTATGGGCTTATCTTCCTGTGGGTGCTGTGGCGCGGCCCCCGGGGCAGACCGGCGCTGCCGGTATGCCTCAGTTTGGCTGCCCTGTGCGGGGCGCTGGTACTCCAGGCCGCTGCTTTGACCGGCGGAAAGCTGACCGTCTCTGTGCTGGATGTGGGCCAGGGACTCAGCGTGGCCCTCTATTCCAAGGGACAGACTGCCCTGATCGACTGCGGCGGCTATGATGCCGGGAATACCGCGGCGGATTACTTCCAGACGCTGGGCCTCAGCCGTATCGACCTGGTGATCCTTACCCATTACCATGACGACCATGCCGCCGGCATTCCCCAACTGCTGGAGCGGATGGACGTGGGACTGCTCATCCTGCCCGACGTGGAGCCGGACAGTTCCTTGCGGGCCGAGATCCAGGCGGCCGCCCAGGCCCGCGGCGTAGAGACGCTGCTGGTCACCGACGGCGCGGTGGCAGAATTGGGCGAGACTACCCTGCGTGTCTTCCCGCCGCTGGGCACCGGCGGCAGCAACGAGGAGGGGTTGTCGGTACTGGGCAGCGCCGGTGAGTTTGACGTGCTGGTTACCGGCGATATGAATGCTGCGGTGGAGCGGCGGCTGGTGAAGTACGGCAATCTGCCGGAGACGGAATTGCTGGTGGTGGGCCATCACGGTTCCGGCTACTCCACTTCTGGGGAATTGCTCCAGACGATCCAGCCGCAGTGGGCCGTTATCTCGGTTGGATATAATACCTATGGTCACCCGGCAGAGGAGACTCTGGCCCGGCTGGCCCAATATGGATGTGATATTTATCGTACCGACTGGTCCGGTACGGTTACCATTACTGCGGAGTAAGGGGGGATACCATGCCGCAAAAAGCAAAGCCTGACGCCGCCGCCTACCGGAAGCTCAAGCAGGACCTGAAAGAGGGAACGCTGGGCAGCCTCTATGTGTTCCACGGGGAGGAGGCCTATCTGCGGGACTACTATCTGGGGGAGATGAAAAAGAAGCTGTTGCCGCCGGGGATGGAGGCGTTCAACTATCATGTGATCCCTGGCAAGGAATTTGACCTGAAAGTTCTGGCCCAGACGGTGGATTGCCTGCCTATGATGAGCCAGCGCACCCTGATTGTGGTCAACGACTATGACATGTTCAAAGGCGACAAGGAGGGGCTGACGGATATTTTGAAGGATCTGCCCGATTATGTCTGCCTGGTCTTTGTCTATGACCTGATCGAATATAAATCGGATGCCCGTACCAAGCTGGCCGGCGTCGTCAAGGAAAAGGGCAGCGTAGTATCCTTCAACCGACAGGAGCAGGGCGATCTGGTGGACTGGATCGCCCGGCGGTTCAAGGCGTTGGATCATGATATCGGTACAGAGGACGCCAAATACCTGATCTTTTTGTGCGGCGATCTGATGAACACCCTGATCTCCGAGATCGGCAAGATCGGCGCCTACGCCGCCCACCGGCGGGTGACCCGGGCGGACATTGACGCGGTAGCCACCCCACAGCTGGACGCGGTGGTGTTCCAGATGACCGACGCCATCTCCGCCGGGGATTTTGACAAGGCGGCCTCGGTGTTGGGGGACCTGTATCACATGCAGGAGCCGCCTATCAAACTGCTGGCAGCCTTGGGCAAGCAGCTGCGGCAGTTGTATACCGCGCGGCTTGCCATTGAGAACAAGCGGGACAGCCGCTATCTGATGGAACTGTGGAAACTGCGTTCCGCCTACCCGGCGGAGCGCATGATGCAGTCCGCCCGGCGTTTCTCTTTGGGCTGGTGTCGCCGGGCGGTCATCCGATGCGGCGAGACGGACCTGGCTATGAAATCCACCGGCGCAGACGGCGAAGAATTGCTGACCGGTCTGCTGATGGAACTGGCCGTAAAGAAAGGAGCCTGACAACCATGAAAAAGCGTACGATCTTTGGTGTGACTTTGGCGGCCGCCGGCGCGGCGGGGTGGTATCTGACCGCAAAAGGCAGAAAGAACCAGGTGGAAGTCATTCGGGAGCAGGTGCGTCAATTGCTGGCTGTGCGCCGGGATGAACTGCAGGAGCTGCGCAAGGCGTCCCAGCCGGAGCAACTGAATCCCGAGCGGTTGGGTGCGGAACCTGTGGCCGGCATTGAGGTGGAGTCTGTTCGCCTGGAGAAAGGTGTCCTGACGGTAGCCCTTAACAACGGTGAGGCACGGGCCTGGCTGTCTAATGAGCCTCTGGACCGGCTGAACGTGCGTACCCAGCCCTGGAAGGGCAGCGCCCGGCCCGGGGTCCTCTATACGGAGAATTTGGGCGACGGTTGGTATGTGGGCTATGCCTGCCTGCACTGGAATTGATGATGCTGCGGATCAAAGAAGCCATCGTGGTGGAGGGACGCTACGATAAAAATACCCTCTCCCAACTGGTAGATACCATTATCGTGGAGACCGCTGGGTTTGGCGTCTTTCAAAACAGTGAAAAACTGGCCCTGTTCCGCCGCTTGGCGGCGGAGCGGGGCTTGATCATTTTGACCGACCCGGATGGAGCGGGCTTTGTCATCCGTAATTTTTTAAAGGGGAGCATTCCGCCTGAACAGGTCAAGCACGCCTATGTACCCGATATCCTGGGTAAGGAGCGGCGGAAACGCACGCCGGGCAAGGAAGGGAAGCTGGGGGTGGAAGGTATGCGCCCCCAGGTGCTGGAACAGGCGCTGCGCCGGGCGGGCGCAACCTTTCTGGATGAGGACGAGCCTCCGCTGCGCCCCGGCAGACCAATTACCAAAGCGGATCTGGTGACGCTGGGCCTGTCCGGCGGCGTCAATTCAGCCGCCCGCAGGGAGACACTCCTGCGGAAACTGGAGTTGCCTGTCCATCTCTCCCCCAACGCCATGCTGGAGGTACTCAACGTCTTATTTTCCTATGAAGAACTGATATCCGCAGCGGGGGACCAGACCTGAGAGAAAAAGATGCGGAAAAAGGGAAAAAGGTGTTGACAAAGGGGAGTGAGGGTGGTATTCTAACTGAGCGCCTTGCGGAGGGCACCAAAGATCAGCGGG
>NZ_CALWOJ010000123.1 GCF_944383115.1 uncultured Flavonifractor sp.
GACATCATGCTGGCCGAGCCCGGCGCCCTCATCGGCTTTGCCGGCCCCCGGGTCATTGAGCAGACCATCGGCGAGAAGCTGCCCGAGGGCTTCCAGAGTGCCGAGTACCTGCTGGAACACGGCTTTCTGGACGCCATCGTCCCCCGCCCCCAGCTGCGGGACACCCTGATCCAGCTGCTGAACCTCCACGGGAAAGGAGGGAGCGACCGTGGCAAGTAACCTCACCCCCGCCCAGCGGGTGGCTCTGGCCCGCCATCAGGAGCGGCCTGGCACCACCGACTTCATCGCCGCCCTCTTCACCGACTTCTTTGAGCAGCGGGGAGACCGGCTCTGTTCCGACGACGGCAGCATCCTGGGCGGCGTGGCCCTCTTCCACGGCCAGCCGGTCACCGTTATCGGCCACCGGAAGGGCCGCACCCTGGAGGAACACCTGGCCTACCACTTCGGCATGCCCTCCCCCGAGGGCTACCGCAAGGCCCAGCGGCTGATGGAGCAGGCGGAGAAGTTCCGCCGCCCCGTCATCACCTTCATCGACACCCCCGGCGCCTACCCCGGCCTGGAGGCCGAGGCCCGGGGTCAGGGGGAGGCCATCGCCCGCACCCTGGCTCTCTCCTCCGCCCTCACCGTCCCGGTGATCTCGGTGGTCACCGGCGAGGGGGGCAGCGGCGGCGCATTGGCTCTGGGCGTGGGCAACAAGGTACTCATGCTGGAAAACGCCGTCTACTCCGTCCTCTCCCCCGAGGGCTTTGCCGCCATCCTGTGGAAGGATTCCTCCCGCAGCGACGAGGCCTGCGACGTAATGAAGCTCACCGCCGCTGATCTTCTGGAACTGGGTGTGATCGACGCCATCATCCCCGAACCCGCTGAAGGCGCCCACACCAATCTGCACGGGGTGTGCAAGGCGCTGGACGCCGCCCTGGTGAAGGAGCTGACCGCCCTCAACAAGATGAACGGCCAGGCTCTGGCCGTCCAACGCTATAAAAAATTCCGCTTAATGGGCAGCAAGGCCCTGAGAAAGGAGCGCCCATGAACGGGATCAAACTGCTGAGTACCGGCTCCGCCCTGCCCCGCCGGGCGGTGACCAACGACGATATGGCCAGAATCGTGGATACCAATGACGAGTGGATCGCCACCCGTACCGGTATCCGCAGCCGGTACCACTGTACCGAGGGGGAAAGCCACACCTCCCTGTGTCTGGCCGCCGCCAAACAGGCCCTGGAGCGCGCCGGCATCGGTCCGGAGCAGATCGGAGTGTGCATTGTGGCCACCCTGTCCCAGGACTTTCTCACCCCCGCCGCCGCCTGCATCCTCCAGCGGGATCTGGGCTTCCCGGAGGACACGGTGTGCTTTGACCTGAACGCCGCCTGCTCCGGTTTCGTGTACGGCCTCCATACGGCGGAGTGCCTGCTGGCCGCCGCCGGGCGGAAGTACGGCCTGGTGGTGGGGGTGGAGGCCCTCAGCCGCATCACCGACTTTACCGACCGCTCCACCTGCGTCCTCTTCGGGGACGGGGCAGGGGCCGCCGTGGTGGAGTGGCGGACGGACTATCCCTCCCTCTGCGGAGTGCTGGGCTGCCGGGGCAATCAGGAGGCCCTGTACGTCCCCGGGGCCAACAGCGCCGCTCCCTCCTACATCCACATGGACGGCAAGGCGGTGTTCCGCTTCGCCGTGGAGGCCCTGCCCCGCTGCGCCAAAGAGGTGGTCAAAAAGGCGGGCCTCACCCTGGAGGACGTGGACCGCTTCGTATTCCACCAGGCCAACCAGCGCATCATCGACTTTGCGGTGAAGAAGCTGGGGGTGGACCCGGCCAGGTGTACCGGCAACATTGCCCGCACCGGCAACACCTCCGCCGCCAGCGTACCCCTGCTGCTGGATGAGCTGGTCATCTCCGGCCAGCTGACCTCCGGCCAGAAGGCCCTGTGCGTGGGCTTCGGCGGGGGCCTGACCTGGGCGGGCGCGCTTTTGGAATTGGTGTAAAATGGCGGGGCGATGTGGACATCGCCCCCTACGAACCCCATGTAGGGGCGGATGCCCTCATCCGCCCGTCTTTTTGATAAGGAGTCTGCCATGAAATTGAATGAACTTCTGGGGATCGAATTCCCCATTATCCAGGGCGGCATGGCCAACGTGGCCACCGGCGCTTTTGCCGCCGCCGTGTCCAATGCCGGCGCGCTGGGCCTCATCGGCTCCGGCGGCATGGACGCCGATGCTCTGCGCCGTGAGATCCAGGTGGCCAAGTCCTCCACCGATAAGCCCTTCGGCGTCAACCTGATGCTGATGAATCCCCACATCGAGGATCTGGCCCGGGTGGTGGTGGAGGAGGGCGTCCAAGTGGTGACCACCGGCGCCGGCAACCCCGGCAAATACGTCCCCGCCTGGAAGGCGGCGGGCATCAAGGTGTTCCCCGTGGTGGCCGCCCCCATCCTGGCCAAGCGGCTGGAGCGGTACGGCATTGACGGCATCATCGCCGAGGGCACCGAGAGCGGCGGCCATGTGGGCGAGATGACCACCATGGCCCTGGTGCCCCAGGTGGTGGACGCGGTGAGCGTGCCCGTCATCGCCGCCGGCGGCATTGCCGACGGCCGCCAGATGGCCGCCGCCTTTGCCCTGGGGGCCTGCGGCGTGCAGATCGGCACCTGCCTGCTGGCCAGTGAGGAGTGCCCCATCCACGAGAACTACAAGCAGGCCGTGGTGAAGGCCGGCGCCAACGACACCACCGTCACCGGCCGCACCGGCGGCGCCCCCGTCCGGGTGCTCAAGAACAAAATGGCCCGGGAGTACCTGCGCATGGAGAAGCAGAATCTGCCTCTGGAAGAGATGGAGAAGCTGACCCTTGGCTCCCTCCGCCGGGCCGTGTTCGACGGCGATCTGGACACCGGCAGTTTCATGGCCGGTCAGGTAGCCGGCATGGTGAAGGAGGTACGCCCCCTACGGGCCATCTTTGAGGAAATGATGAGCGGCTACCAGGCCGTTGTGAAAGGACTGAACGTATGAGCCTCGCCTTTTTGTACGCCGGACAGGGCAGCCAGCATCCCGGCATGGGGGCCGACCTCTATGAGGCCTACCCCGTATTCAAGGCCGTGCTGGACAGCGCCGATGTGGACTTTGACCTGAAAACCGTCTCCTTCACCGACCCGGACGGGGTGCTGAACCAGACCGAGTATACCCAGCCCTGCATGGTGGCCTTTGCCGCCGGTATGACCGCCATCCTGTATGAGATGGGCATCCGGCCCGATTACGCCGCCGGTCTCAGCCTGGGCGAGTATTCCGCCCTCCAGGCCGCCGGAGTGTTCACCCCCGCCCAGGCCATCTCCCTGGCCGCTTTCCGTGGCAAGGCAATGGCCTCCGCCGCTGCCGGTATCCCCTGCGGCATGACCGCCGTGCTGGGTCTGGACCGGGAAAAGCTGCAGCAGGCCTGCGATCAGGCTGCCGACACAGGCGTGGTGGAGATCGCCAACTACAACTGCCCTGGTCAGCTGGTGATTGGCGGCGCCCAGGAGGCGGTGAATAAGGCCGCTTCCATCGCCAAGGAGCTGGGGGCCAAACGCTGCCTGCCTCTGAAGGTCAGCGGTCCCTTCCACACCTCCCTGCTCCGCCCCGCTGGTGATGCCCTGCGTGAGAAGTTCCGGAGCGTCACTTTTGGCCAGATGGCCTTCCCGGTACTCTTCAACTGTCTGGGCCATGAGATGGGCGAGGGCGATACCATCCCCGCCCTGCTGGAGCGTCAGGTCCAGTCCTCCGTCTACATGGAGGACACCATCCGCCGCCTGGAGACGCTGGGTGTGGACACCATCGTGGAGATCGGCCCCGGCAAGGCCCTCAGCGGCTTTGTAAAAAAGACCGCCCCCTCCATCAAGACCTACGCCGTGGAGACCGTCGCCGACATTGAGGCCCTCTCCGCCGCTTTGAAAGGATAACTGTATGAGTATGAATGGAAAAATCGCCGTGGTCACCGGCGGCAGCCGGGGCATCGGCAAGGCCATCTGCCTGGAGCTGGCCCGCCGTGGGGCCAATGTGGTGTTCTCCTACGCCGGCAACACCGCCGCCGCCGAGGAGACCCTGGCCGCCCTCAGGGAGCTGGGGGTGGAAGCCCGGGCCGTCCAGGGCAGCGTAGCCGACCCTGCAGCCGTGAAGGCCCTGATGGATACCGCCGTGAAGGAGCTGGGCGGCCTCCACATCCTGGTGAACAACGCCGGCATCACCCGGGACAATCTGGCCATGATGCTGAAGGAGGAGGACTTCGACGCGGTCATCGAGACCAACCTGAAGGGGGCCTTCCTGTGCATGAAGGCCGCCGCCCGGCCCATGATGAAGGCAAAATTTGGCCGCATCATCAACCTCAGCTCGGTGGTGGCCCTCCGGGGCAATCCGGGCCAGATCAACTACTGCGCCAGCAAGGCGGGGGTCATCGGCATGACCAAGTCTTTGGCCCGCGAGCTGGGCGGACGGGGCGTCACCGTCAACGCGGTGGCTCCCGGCTACATCGCCACCGACATGACCGCTGCCCTTCCTGAGGCCGCCCGGGAGGCCATGCTGTCCACCATCCCCGCCGGCCGGGCCGGCACCCCCGAGGACGTGGCTGCCGCCGTGGCCTTCCTGGCCTCCGATGAGGCGGCCTA
>NZ_CALWOJ010000124.1 GCF_944383115.1 uncultured Flavonifractor sp.
TTGATCCATTTCTGATGATCCTGCAGACGTGCAGTGATATCCATAATCGCAATTCCCACCTTTCCATTGTTGGGAGAGTTCCCCCGTTGGTTCCATCATACCCGTCGGTCCATCCCCCGTCAAGACCTGGAAAGAAAATAATTTTCAGAATCCTGAAAATATGCTTGACAGATTTAAAAAAACTGGTAGCCTATACATAGAAACTCTGTCTGTTCTCAATATATATAAGGAGGATGTCTTATGAAACATCTTGGCATTGAAGTCCCTGTCAAACATAGCCCGGAGCTGGACCCCGGTTTCCTCCCCCTGGGCAAATTCTTCGCATCCTTCCTGAAGGGCGCCAAAAAGCCTCTGGATCTGGCCGTGGAGCGGGCCGGCGGCGAAGTGGCTGTCTACAAGACCTTCATTCACGGCACACCCGATATGGCCGAGGCCGACCGCTACTATGTGGACCGGCTCATCAAGACCATGCTGTGGTACATGGGCGGCTTTAAAGTATACATTGCCGGCGACAAGGATATCTTTGAGGCCATGAAGGCCACCTACTGTGTGGGCGGCAAGCGTTCCTTTGACGCCGACTTCATGTCCAACGTATATGAGAAACCCTTTGAAGTGGTGTACTGCGACCAGGTACCCGCCGAGAAGAGCAATCCCCAGGCCGTAGGCCGCCACCTGGGCGGCTGCCGCATCGGCTTCGACGCCGGCGGTTCCGACCGCAAGGTATCCGCCGTCATTGACGGCCAGCCTGTGTTCAGTGAGGAGGTTGTGTGGTTCCCCAAAACCACCGCCGACCCCGACTATCACTATGAGGGCATTGTGTCCGCCCTCAAGTCCGCCGCCGAGCATATGCCCCGGGTGGACGCGGTGGGCGTGTCCTCCGCCGGTATCTACATCGAAAACCGCACCATGGTAGCCTCCCTGTTCCTGAAGGTCCCCAAGGAGGACTTTGACGCCAAGGTGAAGGACATCTACATCCGGGCCATCAAAGACACCTTCGGCGACGTACCCTATGTGGTGGCCAACGACGGCGACGTGTCCGCCCTGGCCGGCGCCATGAGCCTGGAGGAAAACAACATTCTGGGCATCGCTATGGGCACCAGCGAGGCTGTGGGCTATGTGGACCAGAATGGCAACATCACCGGCTGGCTCAATGAGCTTGCCTTTGCCCCCGTGGACGCCAACCCCAACGCAATGGAGGACGAGTGGTCCGGCGACATCGGCTGCGGCGTGAAGTATTTCTCCCAGGACGGCGTCATCAAGCTGGCTCACGCCGGCGGTATTGAACTGGACCCCTCCCTCTCCCCCGCCGAGAAGCTGAAGGTGGTGCAGAAGGCCATGGAGGAGGGCAACCCTGGCGCCGCCGCGGTCTACCGCTCCATCGGCGTATATCTGGCCCACTCTCTGGCTCTGTACTATCACTTCTACGGCTTCAAGCACGTGCTGCTGCTGGGCCGGGTCATGTCCGGCAAGGGCGGCGACCTGCTGCTGGAGACCTGCAAGAGCGTGCTGGCCGACGAGTATCCCGAGATCGCCTCCAAGATCAACCCCACCATGCCCGACGAGAAGGCCCGCCGGGTAGGCCAGTCCGTGGCCGCCGCTTCCCTGCCCGAGATCAAGTAAATGCGCCGCCATATCGTCTGTCTGGGGGACTCCAACACCCACGGCTACTGCCCTGACCCTTCCGACTGCACCGACGGCCCATGCCTCCGCTTCAACGAGGAGGAGCGTTGGGCCTGTCTGCTGCAGCAGGCTTTGGGCCCGTCCTTTCTGGTGGTAGAGGAAGGCCTTCCCGGCCGTACCACCGTGTTTGACGACCCGGTGGAGGAGGGGCTGTCCGCCCTGTCCTATCTGCGTTCCTGTCTGAAAAGCCACGAGCCGGTGGATCTGCTGGTAATCATGCTGGGTACCAACGATTCCAAGGAACGCTTTGGTGCCAACGCCTATACCATCGGGCGGGGCATGGAGCGTCTGGTAAAGGCCGCCCAGGCCCTGGACTGCTGGGGACCCGGCGGAACACCCAACATCCTTATCATCGCGCCCAAGTCCATCGAGGAGGGGGTCTATACCTCCCCGGTGGCCCATGAGATGGGGCCCGGCTGTGTGGAAAAGACCCGTGGGCTGGCGGTGGAATATGAGGCCGTGGCCCGGCGGACGGGCTGCGCCTTTCTGGACGCAAACACCCTGGGGCTTACCTGCAACACGGTGGACTACATGCACCTGACCCGGGAGAGTCACGCCGAGCTGGCCCAGGCTCTGGCCGCTTTGATCCCAACCCTGATCAAATAAAAAATGTGGACGGCAATGCCGTCCACATTTTTTATTCTCATTATTTAATCGTATACCCGCCCCGGACCATGATGGTCACATCGGTAGAGGCCTTGACGCCCCGTCCGTCAATGGTGGCCAGGTACAGGTGGTTGGCAGACAGGTTCTGACCGCCGGCCAGAGTGGAACCGCTGGTGGTATCAATCAGTCCGGGGGCCGTATCGGAAACACAGACCGCGGTACCCGCCCGCAGCAGAAACTCGCAGGCCTCGGTACCCACCACCGTCTGCCCCGCTTTCAGGCTGACGATCTGGAATACGCCGCCGACGGAGGAGGAGCCGGAGCCGCCGCTCAAGGCCTTCTCTACTTCGGTCACATAGCCGTCCACCACAGCAGCCAGTTTCTGCTCCAACTGGGTCTGCTTGTCCGCCACCTTGTCATCCACCTGCTCCAGAATGGCGGGGATGGCCTGATCCTCCAGATAGCTGAGGGTAACCAGGGGATCGTTCTTGCTGCCCTGCTGCCCGGCGGCCACCGCCACCCCTGCCAGGGCCAGCGTCACCAGTCCGCCGGAGATGAGCCGCACCGGCCATTTCTTCTGTTTCATATGTACCTCCTGTCTGACGGGGAGCCGTCCGCCGGGACGGCTCCCCCATTGTGTTCAAACCATGGTGCCCGTGTGCAGGCCAAAGCTGACCGCGATGGCGTTGTCCACCCGCTGCATCTGCGCTTCGTCCAGCCGCCCCATATGCTCTCTCAGCCGCCTTTTGTCCAGCGTCCGGATCTGTTCCAGCAACACCACCGACTCCTTGGGGAGACCGTAGGTGTTGGCTGAGAGCTCGATGTGGGTGGGCAGACGCGCCTTGCCGGTCTGGGACGTGATGGCGGCGGCAATGACCGTAGGGCTGTGCCGGTTGCCGGTATCGTTCTGTACGATGAGTACCGGGCGCACGCCCCCCTGTTCACTGCCCACCACAGGGCTCAGATCGGCATAAAAAATGTCTCCGCGTTTTACGCTGTTGTCCACAAAAGCTCACACTCCGCCGGAAAATAGTCACCATCGTCACACGGCCTCAGGCCTATGTAACGCGGTCACTATGATTTTCCCACGGGGCGGCGGGAATTATACCCGCCCTGCAAAATTTCGCGGGGCAGGTCCGCACCCTGCCGCCGGGCCGGTCCTTTCTCCCCCGAACCATTGTATGCCCGGCTTGCCCAGGCGGTGCCTCAGTCCAGATAGGCCCGGTGGACTCTGGGCGATACGGCACACAGCAGCTCGTACTGAATGGTACCCGCCAGCGCGGCCACATCCTCAATGGGCAGATGCTCCCCGAACACCTCCACCTCATCCCCCGGCGCCACATCCAGTCCGGTAACATCGGCCATGCACATATCCATACAGATCCGGCCCACCACCGGCGCCCGCTGACCCCCAATCAGTACTTCCAGCTTGTCGGAGCAAAGCCGGGGCAGACCGTCGGCATAACCGATGGTAAGGGCGGCCAGCCTGGTCTCCCGATCCAGCACATGGGTGCAGCCGTAGCTCACCGGCGTACCGGCGGGCACGGTTTTCACCGAAGCCACCCGGGTCTTGAGGGTCATCACCGGCCGCAAGCCGGGTCCGTCCAGCCCCTCGCAGGAGGGATCTGGATAGTGTCCGTACAGGGCGATGCCCGGCCGGACCATGTCCAGGTGGGTACAGGGGAACTTCAGCGCGGCAGCACTGGCGGCGCAGTGACGGATGGCAAAGGTAATCCCCTTGTCCTTCAGCGCCTCCAGCAGGTCCAGAAAACGGGTGAACTGGAGCATGGTGTAGTCCTCGTCCCCGTCGGCGTTGGCAAAGTGGGTATAGATCCCCTCCGCCTCCAGGCCGGGCAGGGCACACACCTGGGCAATGGCCTCTACCGCGGCGCTCTGATCCTCCTCGCCGCACAGCCAGCCCAGCCGGGACATGCCGGTATCCGCCTTTACATGGATCTTCAAAGTCTTACCCGCGGCAGCTGCCGCGTCGGACAGAGCCCGGGCCATGTCCACATCATAGACCATCTGGGTGATACCGTTGTCCAGCAGACTATCGGCCCGCTCCACGGGGGTGTAGCCCAAAATCAAAATGGGGGTGGTGATCCCCGCCTGACGCAGCTCCAGGGCCTCGTCCAGGCAGGCCACCGCCAGGTATTCCGCCCCCAGCGTCTCCAGCCTTCTGGCCACCGGCACTGCGCCGTGGCCGTAGGCGTCCGCCTTCACCACGCCCAGAAACCGGCAGCCCTGGGGCAGCATAGCCCGCAGCGCCCGATAATTATGTTCCAAATTGGACAGATCGATCTCCGTCCATGTTCTTGTCTGCGT